>JAGXIJ010000105.1 GCA_024635675.1 Gillisia sp. | reverse complement strand
CGCTTATCTAGGTAAGCATTTTTACAACGAGTCCTAAGTGTTGTAAAATGGAAATGCGGGCGTGGTGGAATTGGTAGACACGCCAGACTTAGGATCTGGTGCCGCGAGGTGTGGGAGTTCGAGTCTCCCCGCCCGCACAAAGAAAAAGCTTCTCATTTATGAGAAGCTTTTTTCGTTTATACATGTCTTATTATAAAGAATTTAAGTCCAGAATTAACCCCCTTACTTTTTCTCTTCTCATTCTATATTATATAATAATCCTCCCTTATTACAAACTTCAAGAAACCAGCAAGGTTAAAATCCCTGAGCTTTCATACATTCTGTCTTTTTAGAAATCCTGAAGTAATAAACCTTGACTATTTAAAAAGCAAACCTCACTAAATCTGGGTTTATGCAATTATTTCCCCCGATTTAATTTAAATTAGAGTTCATTTCTAAACCTAAGACTTTTACAACTCCCCCGTAAATCTTTAAATTCAGCCTGCACAATAGAAATATGTAAAAAAATTACAAAATGAAAACTAAGCGAGAGACTCCAATTGATATTAATAAGCAAGATTTTAAAAAGATAGGTTATGAGTTAATTGATAATATTGCTAATCTTATTGATACGATTGACGATAAACAAGTAACGCCCGGCGAATCTCCATTAAAGAATCAGCAGGTATTAGGAGATCATAAACTCCCAACTCATGGAACTTCCCCCGAAAAATTACTTTCTGAAACCACTCAATTGCTTTTCGATCATTCCCTGTTTAATGGACATCCAAAATTTTTAGGATATATAACTTCATCTGCGGCACCAATAGGGATATTAGCCGATCTTTTGGCAGCCGCAATTAACCAAAATATGGGGGCTCAAATACTAAGTCCCATAGCTACTGAAATTGAAAAACAAACTGTTCAATGGTTAGCAGAATTTATTGGAGTTTCTTCAGGATACGGAGGGCTTTTGGTAAGTGGAGGGAATATGGCGAATTTCACGGGTTTTTTGGCCGCAAGAACTTCTAAAGCACCGAAAAGCATTAAGGAAGAAGGCTTATCGTCTTCAGAAAAGCTAATCGTATATTGTTCTAAAACCACCCATACCTGGGTGGAAAAAGCTGCCGTTTTATTTGGACTTGGCTCTAAAGCCGTACGTTGGATCCCGACGAACGAGGATAATAAAATGGATAATTCTATTTTAATAGAAACCATCGAAAAAGATCTGAAGAATGGGTACAAACCTATAATGATTGTTGGTACCGCAGGAGATGTAAGTACGGGCGTGGTGGATGATCTTAAGGGAATCGCCGGCATTTGTAAAAAATACGATCTCTGGTTTCATATCGATGGGGCATATGGTGCTCCTGCAGCGGTAATTCCTGAACTTAAAGCCCTTTTTGAGGGAATAGAACATGCCGATTCTATTGCCCTGGATCCTCATAAATGGCTATACAGTCCGTTGGAGGCAGGTTGTACCTTGGTTAAGAATCCACAGCATTTAATAGACACTTTTAGTTCTCATCCGGAATATTATAATTTCAGTAAAAATGAGGAGGGAGTAGCTACAAATTTTTACGAATACGGACTCCAAAATTCCCGAGGGTTTAGAGCTTTGAAAGTTTGGCTAGCCTTAAAACAAATAGGACGAAAAGGCTATGAGCAAATGATACTGGAGGATATTAATTTATCTAAATTGTTTTTTGATTTGGCTAAAAAGCACCCCGAATTAGAAGCTATAACACAAAATTTAAGCATAACCACCCTAAGGTATGTTCCCACAGATTTAATTAATGAAGATTTTGAGACAACCGAGAACTATTTAAATACTCTGAATGAGATTTTGCTTGATGAGCTTCAAATTGGAGGGGAAGTGTTTTTATCTAATGCTATTGTTCAGGAGAAGTATTGTTTAAGGGGTTGTATTGTGAATTTTAGGACTTCAGAAAATGATATAGAAGAAATTATCACTATAATTGTTCGTGAAGGCAAAAAGACACATCATAAACTACAGAATATTTAGCCGACTGAGTTTCTATTTTCACTTCCAAATAAAATTAGCATATTAAATGATCCAAGCCCGAATTGAAAGCATTTCCGAAAAAAAAATGGTTGGAAAAAAAATTAAAATGTCATTTTCCAACATTCAGACACCTAATCTTTGGAGAAGTTTTATGCCGCAAAGAAAACAAATAACTAAGGCATTAAACAATAACCTTTTTTCGGTAGAGGTGTACAATACCGCGAACTTTTTTGAATCCTTCGACCCTTCTGCCGAATTCGAAAAGTGGGCGGCAATTGAAGTTTCAGACTTCAAAGACATCCCTCCAGAAATGGAAACTCTAATAATTCCGGCAGGTGAATATGCTGTTTTTATTTACAAGGGACGAGGTAGTAAAGCTTCAAATACTTATAGAAGTATAATTCAAGATTGGATCCCTAAATCCAAATATATTTTAGATCATCGCCCACATTTTGCTGTGATGGGTGAAAAGTATAAAAAAGAAGATCCCGCTTCTGAAGAAGAGTTGTGGTTCCCGATCAAGAAAAAATAATTCTATATTTAGATATGAAAAGCTTCTCTATTGCCATATTACTTGGTCTTATTTGTTCTCCCCTGTTTTCTCAGGAAATAGACCCCTTAACTGAACCCTCTTTGGTTATCTTAGGGAATGTTCAAGATGCCGGCTCTCCTCATATTGCATGTGTTAAAGATTGCTGCAAAGGTCTTTTCGATAATCCAGATAAGGATAGAAAAGTGGTTTCCCTTGGGCTTTTAGATCCAAAGAATAACAAAAAATATCTTTTTGAAGCTACCCCAGATATGCCCTCTCAAATAAAAATGCTAAAGGGATTCGCCCCTAATAGTTCTTCGGAGGTCCCGGATGGTATTTTTCTTACTCATGCACATATCGGCCACTACACCGGCTTAATGTATTTTGGTAAAGAAGCAATGAATGCATCAGAAGTTCCGGTTTACGCAATGCCTAAAATGAAAACCTTTTTAGAAAACAATGGTCCATGGAGTCAGTTAGTGAGCAATAAAAACATTTTAATAAAGGGAATGTCCTCTTTGGAAAAAGTCTCTTTAAGCGAAGATCTAAAAGTGACACCCTTTTTAGTACCTCATCGCGATGAATATTCTGAAACTGTTGGATATAAGATCGTTGGCCCAAACAAAAAAGTGCTTTTTATACCGGATATAGATAAATGGCAAAAATGGAACAGCAGCATTGTGAAAGAAATTGCTGAAGTGGATTACGCCTTTATTGACGCTACGTTCTTTGACGGAGCTGAAATCAACAATCGAGATATTTCTGAAATACCTCATCCCTTCATCATTGAAAGTATGGAGCTGTTCTCTGAGTTATCTTCAGAAGAAAAAAACAAGATTTATTTTATTCATTTCAATCACACCAATCCGGCTCTGGATTTGGAAAGTTCCCAATCCAAACTGATTCAGGAAAATGGTTTCCATATTGCCAGAATAAATGAAATTTTCAAGTTATAAAAAACCTAAACCATGTATAAAAACACATTCAAGACACTTTCCATTTTACTAGTTTCAATTAGTATGGTCTCGATTTCCTCCAGCGCACAAACAAAAGGTGATTCAAATAAAGAATATGTCCCGGACGATCTGGAATTATACAACGAAATTGTAAACATGGATACCGAATTCTTTCATGCTTATAATATTTGCGACCTAAAAAAACAAGACGCTATCTATTCTGAGGCAATTGAATTTTTTCACGATCAAGGGGGTCTCATGACTTCTAAGCAAGGAATTCTGGATGCTACAGAAAAGAACATCTGCGGAAAAGTGACAAGGCATCTTGTTCCGGGAAGTATAGAAGTCTATCCAATTAAAGACTTTGGAGCTATAGAATTTGGGGAGCACACCTTTAAAAACAATCAGGAAAAATCTGATGTTCCTTCGCAAGTTGGAAAATTCGTGATCTTTTGGGAGAAAAAAGCTGAAAATTGGAAGATCACAAAAGTGGTGAGTTTACATTAGATTTTAATGTTTTCCTAAAACTCTCATTACCTATTTTTTATATTTTCTTTAGCTAAACCGATTTAGCTATCTAGGTATAATTTTAGTAATTTCACGCTAACAAACTACCAATACTACCTTAATGGAAATATTTTTGCAAGCAGATACTTGGATCGCGCTGCTTACCCTAACGTTTATGGAAATTGTTTTGGGGATAGATAATATTATTTTCATCTCCTTAGTTGCGGGGAAACTCCCTAAAGATCAGCAAAAAAGAGCACGACTATTAGGACTATCCGCAGCATTAGTAATGAGGGTTCTTTTATTGTTAAGCCTTACCTGGATTATAGGGCTTACTCAACCTGTTCTCAGCCTTGGAGGTTTCGATTTAAGTTGGAGGGATATTATTTTAATTAGTGGAGGTGTTTTCTTATTAGTGAAAAGCACCTTGGAAATTCACCATAAGGTAGAAGGGCAATTTGAGGAAAAAACCATGAAAAATGTTAGTTCCTTTGGATATGCAATAGTTCAAATAGTCCTATTGGATATCATATTCTCTTTCGATTCTATTTTAACTGCAATTGGACTTACAGATCAATTACTATTAATGATCAT
Organism: Gillisia sp.; assembly: GCA_024635675.1. Taxonomy (GTDB): domain Bacteria; phylum Bacteroidota; class Bacteroidia; order Flavobacteriales; family Flavobacteriaceae; genus Gillisia. The sequence goes on along the minus strand of JAGXIJ010000105.1, from coordinate 20,549 downwards.
TGCGGTTGTAATCTCCATTATTGTGATGATGGTTTTTGCTAAGGCGGTTGGAGATTTTGTAACTAAACACCCAACTATTCAAATTTTAGCGCTTTCCTTCCTAATCCTAATTGGAGTAATGCTAATTGTAGAAGGAGCTCATTATCATGTGCCAAAAGGTTATATCTATTTTGCGGTATTCTTCTCTTTATCCATAGAAATGCTGAATATGAGATTTAGAAAAAAGAACCCCACAGTAAATAATTGATATTAATATTAAGGAGGAATTCGATTACTTCAAGTTGTTTTCCTCTTTTATGTTTTTAGCCAATTCCTTACTCATCCCATTTTCCTTTTCCAGCTGCTCAACAGTAGAGGTTATGTCTTCTTTTTTATAAGATTGATGAAGTTTAGCTACACCTTCTATTTTAAAAGGTTCACACCAAAACCCTGTGATTAAAGGAAGGTGATCTATCAACATTTTCCTTGGTAAATCGTTATAATAAAGTGGTTTTTCCTGACCTTTTTCGAATCTATGCACAAGCTGATCAAGAGATTTTTCTAATTCTTCTGAAGTCTGAAGTTTTATTTTTGCGTTTACATGAACTGCCGAATAATCCCAGGTACTAATATCTTTTTCTTGATACCAGGATGATGAAATATATCCATGAGCCCCTTGAAATATCAATAACACCTCAACATCATTTTTCAAAAAGGGCAGCATTTCGTTGAAATTTGCAATGTGAGCATACAATTTAAAATTTTCTGCATTTCCTTCTGCAAGTACAGGAATGTGTGTAGCCAATAATCGTTCTCCCTTAATGACCAAAGTCGCAAAAGGATGAGATTTTATGAAGTCGAATAGATATTGAGAATCCGATTTTTTATATTTTTTGGGCTGGTACATATCCTAAACTACTATTTTGTATAAAGTTAATTGTGAAATAAAAAGTTAACAAGCTATGCTCTCCAAAATACACTTAAGTTCCTCAATTTATAAATTATAAATTTATAAAAGTGAAAGCTTCAAAGAAAAGGAAGCTTATCTCCCAAACTTATAATATTCCAGATATGGATGAGGAGTATTCTCTAACGAATTAAGAATTGCATCCATTCCCATTACGCTAAATGTTATTCCATTGCCGCCAAAGCCTAAGACATAATGCAAATCTTTTTCGGGGTTTGGCTTTCCTAAATAAGGTAGCCCATCTTTAGTTTCTCCAAAAGTCCCGGCCCAGGAATAATCTAAGGTAAATGGGATGTCAGGGAAGCAATTATTAAATTCTTTAGTGAGGTTTTTTTCTTTCTTTGGCAAAAGAGCATCTCTTTTCTTCGCGTTCTTGAATTCTTCATCCCCACCGCCCATAATTATTCGCCCATCTTCAGTTCCGCGGAAATAGAGATAAGGTTCGGAGGTGTTCCAATAAATATGATCTTTGAATGCTTTTGGGGTTTTCTGAAATGCTTCTGATGCCAAAGCATATGTGCTTTTAAGTTTGACTACATCTTCATCGAGTGTTTCCACACTTTCATAACCGGTACAGTAAAGAATATGCTTAGTTTTTATCTTAAATTCGTCTTTAGTGATCGCAACTTGATTCTCATTTTTAGCTTTTACCGATTTAAGTTCGGTTCTATCGAATATCACCAAGCCTTTTTCTGAACAATATTTTAAAAGATCGTTTGCGAATTTATAAGTATCCATTACTGCACCAGATTCCGATTCTATCCCGGCTTCCGCAATCAATCCTAATTTACCCAGCTTCTCTTTACTTAGCCATTTCACTTTGAATCCGTGTTGCTTTCTGGCTTCAAATTCTTTTTCAAGAAAGTTGACGTCTTTTTTAGTACTGCTGAAATAAATGCTTTTTTTAAACTCGAATTGACAGTCACTTTTTATCTCGTCTACTATTTTTTTAAGATCGAAAATAGCTTTTTCACAATTCTTATAACTGGATACGGCGCAGGTTAGCCCGCGTTCGTCTATCAACTCATGCAGTGGAGTGTCAATTTCATACTGAAGCATTGCTGTACTCGCGGCGCTGCTACCATTACAAACATCACGTTTATCTATTAGAATCACCTTTTTTCCCTCGGTGATCAATTTATAGGCAATTAATGCACCTGTGATTCCGCCTCCAACTATTAAGACCTCTGTTTCCGTATCCTCCTTTAAAGAAGAATAACTTTTAGCAAGGGCATTTTTAATAAGCCAATAAGGTTCATTAGATCTAATATCCATAAGTTTTTGTTATATAAAATGATATTTATTAACCCCCAACAACTTCTCCTCCATTAACGTGGATCACTTGTCCGGTAACATAACTACTATCCTCACTCGCTAGATATACAAAAGCAGGTGCCACCTCACTTGGCTGCCCTGCTCTTCCCAAAGGAGTATCTTGACCAAAATCTGAAACATCATCAAAAGTAGAAGGGACTAACGGAGTCCAAATGGGTCCGGGAGCCACGGCATTTACCCTAATGCCTTTTCCTGCTAGCATTTTAGAAAGGGATCGTGTAAAACTCACAATAGCTCCTTTAGTGCTGGAATAATCCAATAAATGTTCACTTCCACGATATGCGGTTACAGAAGTGGTATTAATAATTGCAGCTCCCTTCTTTAGATGTTTCATTGCTTCTTTTACTACATAAAAATAAGGATAGATATTGGTTTCAAAGGTTTTGTGAAGTTGAGTAGAACTTATTTCTTCAATAGTGTCTTTAGGCTCTTGATATGCCGCATTATTTACAAGAATATCCAGACTTTTGAATACATTAATACATTTTGAAACTAAAGTTTTACAGAATTTTTCGTCCTTAAGATCCCCCACGATAAGGCATTCCTGACCTTCCTCTATTACCATTTTCATAGTTTCTAAAGCATCTTCGTCTTCTTTAAGGTATACAATTACAATATTAGCACCTTCCCTAGCAAAATGAACTGCTATACTTAGCCCTATTCCACTATCTCCTCCCGTTATTAAAGCCGTTTTATTTTCAAGTTTTTTACTGCCTCGATAATTTTCTCTGATAATTTCGGGTTGTGGATCCATCTTATTTTCTAATCCCGGCTTTCGCTGTTTCTGATTAACAAATTTTTTAGGCTTTTCCGTTTTAATTTTTATTTAAAATCTACTATGAAATTATAAAGCAACTCACTAAAAAAAATGTTAAGTTGTGGTAAGACTTTCTAAACAATTAAAAATATTTTTATAATATGAATCCCATCTATAAAATTGGTCATCGTGGTGCCAAAGGTCATTTAACTGAAAACACATTGGAAAGCATACAAGTTGCTTTGGAAATGGGGGTAGATGGAATAGAAATAGACGTTCACATCTGTGCTTCAGGAGAATTGGTGGTCTTCCATGATTTCACTCTTGATAGAGCGACAGATGGTACCGGTGAGATCACCAAAAAGACTTACGAGCAACTTAAGAGCTTAACACTTAAAGGCAACTATAAAATACCTTTACTTACAGAAGTATTAGATCTTATTGAAGGGAAATGCTCTATTAATATAGAACTTAAAGGCATGCATACTGCAAAACCAACCTGTGCAATTATTTCTCATTATATAGATAAAGGTTGGGACTACAACAGCATTCTGGTTTCCAGTTTTCAGGAGAACGAATTACTGGAAGTAAAAAAGATAAATGTTAATATTCTTATTGCAGTACTCAGTAAGGCTAGTATGGGAGAGGCAATAGAATGGGGAAAAATCCTGAACGCTACGGCCATTCATCCCTCTCTTGGTATTATCACAAAACAAGGTATTATTGATGCTCATAATCAAGGCTTCAACGTAAATGCCTGGACCATTAATGAACCGGAAGATATTAAAAGAATGATCTCCCTTGGGGTAGATGGAATTATTTCAGATTATCCAGACAGACTTATTTCTATAGTAGATGAATCTGTTGAAGAGTAAGTTACTACTCTGAAAAACTCTAACTTTGCGCTTTCAATTTTTTCTGAATGAAGTACGATATTATAATTATTGGTGGTGGAGCTGCAGGCTTTTTTGCGGCTATCAATGCTGCTGAATTAAACCCGAATGCCAAAATAATAATCTTGGAAAGGGGAAAAGAAGTGCTTACAAAAGTGCGAATTTCCGGAGGGGGAAGATGTAATGTTACCCATGCGGAATTCGTTCCGAATGAACTTATAAAAAACTATCCAAGAGGAGAAAAAGAACTTCGAGGACCGTTTCATTCATTCATGACGGGAGATACCATCGCCTGGTTCGAGCAACGTGGAATAGAATTGAAAATAGAAGAAGATGGTCGCATGTTCCCGGTTTCAGATTCTTCGGAAACTATTATTGATTGTTTTCTTTCAGAAACTCAGCGGTTAGGCATCAAGATCCTTAAAAATCATTCTGTCCAAAACATTACTTCTGAAAATGGGCAATGGATTATAAATACAAATAATGGAGATTTTTCCGCTGAAAAAATTCTGGTCGCTACAGGAAGTAATCCTAAGATCTGGAAATTACTGGAAGGATTAGGGCACCAAATGGAAACCGCCGTTCCTTCCCTATTCACCTTCAACATAAAAGACGCTAGAATTAAAGACCTTCCCGGGGTAGCAACTCACGCCACAGTGAAAATTCCAAAAATAAATATGGAAGATGAGGGCCCTCTTTTAATCACTCATTGGGGTTTAAGTGGTCCTGCGATCTTAAAACTATCGGCATGGGGAGCTCGGGAACTTAATAACCTGAATTATAAGTTTCAAATAGAGGTTAATTGGCTTGGTGATAAAAATTCTGAAGAAGTCCTGGGACAGTTATTAGAGCTAAAGTTGAAACATGCCAAACAGCAACTTGCCAAATATGCTCAATTTGACTTACCAAAACGCTTATGGAAAAGTCTGGTCTTAGCCTCCGGAATATCTATAACAACTATCTGGGCAGATCTTAATAAAAACCAATTAACATTACTTAGCTACCAACTTACAAAGGCTGAATTTTCTGTAGATGGAAAAAGTACTTTTAAGGAAGAGTTTGTAACCGCAGGAGGAATTAAACTTAACGAAGTGAATTTTAAAACCTTTGAAAGCAAACTTCAGAAAGATTTATTTTTTGCGGGAGAGGTTTTAAATATAGATGCAATTACTGGAGGTTATAACTTTCAGAATGCATGGACCGGTGGTTTTTTGGCAGCCAAGGCAATGACAGCAACAGATTAAATCATATAAAGCTTATAAATTAAGTCGCCATATTTCGAAATTAAGAAGTGCAGCGAATGCTATCCAAATAACGTACGGATATAGTAAATAAGCAGCTTTAGTATTCACAATTTTAAACCATTTAATAGTGAATAACAGCACAACAAACAGCGCAATTATATCTAATAATGCCAAAAAGGGTTTTTGCATCCCAAAGAAAAGCAAAGACCAAAAGCCACTTAACAGGAGTTGAAAACCAAAATGATACAGGGCAGTTTTTACCCATTTATGGTAAAACCCCTTATTCCACACAATTCCAGCGGAGATCCCCATTAAAATATATAAAACTGTCCAAACAGGGCCAAATATCCAGTTTGGTGGATTATAACTAGGCTTATTTAGTTGCAAATACCAATCTCCTACACTAGCTTGGGTGGCCAGAGAAGCCAAAAAACCTATGAACAGGCAAATGACCAGTGCAATGGAAACCCGAAAGAAGAATTTAGCGGTCATTTTTAAGTTAGTTTATAAGCCTAAATTAGGGAATTATTTGAAACCTCAAGTTAACATCTCTTAACTAAAAAAGTATATTTGTGTAAAATTTTAGGAGCATGCAAGAACAAGATTTCATACCACAATCTAAACCAGATCCAATTGAATCCGGCAAAGTTTCCTGGCAATCTCCCAGTAATATTGCGCTGGTAAAATATTGGGGTAAAAAAGAAAATCAAATCCCTGCAAACCCTTCTATCAGTTTTACTCTCAATAATTGCAGAACTACTACAAGTTTAAATTTTCAACACAAAAAAGCAGCAGAGAACAAAGGAGATCTTTTTGAATTCGAATTTTATTTTGAGGGTAAAAAAAAGGAAGATTTCAAACCTAAGATCTATACTTTTTTTGAAAGAATAGAAAAATATTGTCCCTACCTAAAGGGTTATCAGCTTACCATAAATTCAGAAAACACCTTCCCCCACAGTAGCGGAATTGCTTCTTCCGCAAGCGGTATGAGTGCTTTGGCTTTATGCATTATGAGCTTAGAAAAGGAGCTTTTCCCAACTATTCCTGAAGATTATTTTTATAAAAAAGCATCTTTTCTAGCGCGTTTAGGCTCTGGAAGTGCTTGTAGAAGTGTACAGGGAAGTTTAGTAGTGTGGGGTGAACATGCTAAAATTGAAGGAAGCTCCAATAAATATGGGGTAGAATTCAGCGATAAAGTACATGAGGTTTTCAAAAATTATCAGGATACTATTTTACTTGTAGATAAAGGGGAGAAAAAAGTAAGCAGTAGCGTTGGTCATAATTTAATGCACGATCATCCTTTTGCTGAAGATCGCTTTAAACAGGCACACAAGAATTTGTCTGCTTTAAAGGGTGTTTTCGCTTCTGGCAATTTAAATGATTTTATAGAAATTGTTGAAAGTGAAGCTTTAACTCTTCATGCAATGATGATGAGCAGCAATCCTTACTTCATATTAATGAAGCCAAACACCTTGGAAATTATTAATAAAATATGGGCTTTTAGAGAAACTACAGGATTACCGGTATGTTTTACTTTAGATGCAGGTGCTAATGTTCATGTGTTATATCCTGAAAAAAATAAAACCGAAATTTTTCATTTCATTGAAAATGAATTACTTGGCTTTTGCGAAAAAAACCAATATATTTCTGATAGCGTTGGTTTCGGTTCAAAAAAATTGTAGTTTTAATTAAGTATATTTGCCTCTTAATCTACTGTTTAGAATCCCCTGGGATTCAGATTATTTATAAGCTTATGAAGGGACCATTATTTTATTCTAAGATCTTACTTTTTGGAGAGTATGGAATCATTAAGGATTCCAAAGGTTTATCCATCCCATATAATTTTTATAATGGTGCTTTAAAGGTGGATGAAGATCCGTCCCCGGAAGCTATAGCATCCAACAAAAGTCTAGAACGTTTTGCCAAATATCTAGAAGAATTAGAGACCTCTAATCCTTCTTTAGTTCATTTCAATTTAGAGGATTTGAATAAGGATATAGCAAAAGGAATGTATTTTGACTCTACGATCCCTCAAGGATATGGAGTTGGTAGTAGTGGTGCATTAGTTGCTGCTATTTATGATAAATACGCTACAGATAAGATTACAATTCTAGAAAATTTAACTCGAGAAAAGCTGTTAAAATTAAAGAAGATCTTCGGAGAAATGGAATCCTTTTTCCATGGTAAATCCTCTGGTCTAGATCCTTTAAACAGTTATTTAAGCATCCCAATATTAATTAATTCTAAAGACAATATAGAGCCTGCCGGGATTCCATCTCAAACCGAAAATGGTAAAGGCGCCGTCTTCTTATTGGATAGTGGTTCTATTGGTGAAACTGCTCCAATGGTTCAGATTTTCATGGAAAACATGAAGCAAGAGCCCTTTAGAAAAATGGTAAAAGATCAGTTTGTAAAACATACCGATGCCTGTGTAGATGATTTTTTACAAGGAGACATTAAATCCTTATTCGGAAATATTAAAAAACTTTCTCATGTTGTTTTAGACAACTTTAAACCAATGATCCCTACACAATTTCACAACCTTTGGAAACAAGGAATCGAATCTAACGATTATTACTTGAAACTTTGTGGTTCTGGTGGTGGTGGATATATTCTTGGGTTTACCGAGGATTTAGAAAAGGCCAAAAAATCTTTAAAAGATTATAATTTAGAGGTAGTTTATAACTTCTAAAATTTCCCCGACCACATGGCGTCAGCTAAAAACAAACGTTTACTGCTTAAATTGTTGAGTTTGTTTTCGGTAGTAAGAGGTTACAATATCCTTATCCTTGTATTAGCGCAATATTTAACTTCCGCATTTATTTTGGCTCCTCAATTGCACTTAAGAAAGGTTTTTTTTGATGCCAATCTTTTTTTCTTGATTCTATCATCTGCCACTGTGATTGCCTCCGGATATATCATCAATAACTTTTACGATAGTGAAAAGGACTTAATAAATCGTCCGAAAAAGACAATGCTGGACAGGCTCATTAGTCAGCGCACCAAACTCTCTGTTTACTTTATTCTGAATTTTGCTGCGATCTTTTTTGCAAGTTATGTTTCCTTTAGAGCAGTGGTGTTCTTTTCGATCTATATTTTTACGATCTGGCTCTATTCTCACAGGATAAAAAAAATACTCTTTCTTGGAAATATTATGGCGAGTATCTTAGCTATAACACCATTTTTTGCCATTTTTATTTATTACAAAAATTTTGAGACTGTCATTTTTATCCACGCCACCTTTTTGTTTCTAATGATCGCGATGCGGGAATTGGTAAAAGATCTGGAAAACTTGAAAGGAGATCTCATTCAGAATTACAATACGATCCCGGTTGTGTATGGAGAAAAATGGAGTAAATTCTGTCTTTCGCTACTAACCGCCCTTGCTGTTATTCCTATCTTACTTTTAACCACAAGATTTGATACCGGCTTAATGGATTATTACTTTTACACCTCTTTGCTGCTGCTTATATTCTTCTTATTGTTTCTTTATTTCAGCAATGCAAAGTGGCAATATTTAATATTACATAATATACTAAAGCTCATTATTGTAGCCGGAGTATTCAGTATTCTTCTTATAGATTATAAGGAAGTCCTAAACAGGGTTTTTTAAGAAGTTAAATCTTTAAGTTATAAAATCTAAAGAGAAAGTTTAATCTAGTATCTTTGCAAAAAATTAGCGTTATGGGAAGGAATGATAATTCTTCAGGGAAAAAAATTAGTGGAAGACAAGGTGGTGGGGCAAAGAAAAAATCTTTTGCCAGAGGAAATGCTCCTGTAAAAAAGGATACTGCTCCAAAAACCGACCCTAGAGCTACCGTTAAACCAGCTGCAAAAACTGGCCCGAAGGCAGAAGGAATTAGACTTAACAAATATATCGCGAATTCTGGTGCCTGTTCTAGACGAGATGCAGATATCTATATTGCAGCCGGAAACGTAACTGTAAATGATAAGATTGTTATCGAAATGGGATATCGCGTTAAACCTACTGAAGAAGTAAAATTTGATGGTAGACGTGTAACTCCAGAGAAACCGGAATATATTTTATTAAATAAACCTAAAGGGTTTTTTACAACCGGGAGCTTAGAAAAAGGATCCAGAACCGTAATGGACCTTATTGCAAATGCCACTAAATCTAAGGTGGTACCAGTTGGTAAATTAGATCGCCAAGCTACTGGTCTTCTTTTATTTACTAATGATGGGTCTTTAGAAAAGCAACTCGGGAAACCAAAGAACGGAATTAGACAGATCTATCATGTAGAATTGAGCAAGCCTATTTCTTTTGAGGAATTAAAACGAATTGAGGAAGGAGTTACACTTGAAGATGGAAAAGTTAAAATTCAGGATGTTAGCTATATAGATAATAGACCTAAAAATGAATTGGGAATAGAAACAAATAGCGTGAAGCCTCACGTAATTCAACGTCTATTTAAAAGTCTTGGATTCGAGGTTGAAAAACTAGATAGAGTTACTTTTGGTGGGTTAACTAAGAAGGATCTTCCTAGAGGGAATTGGAGAATGCTTACAAAACAGGAAGTGATAAACATTAAAATGCTGTAAGCTACTTCCTTATTAATGTTATTTCAAGGAACATTTTTAATACATTTGTTTGGCTGTAATAAGAATTATCAATTCAAGTTCCAGCTGCATTTGTAGTTATGATATATATTTACAGTAAAATTAAATAAACTCAATCACCAACGTTGATATTATTTACTAATAAAGACCTTGATCCTAACGATTTTAATTCAGTTCAAAATTCTGGAAATATAGGTGCGCAAAATTTTACCAGCGCCATCCCTAATTATCTTAACAATTTTTTACCAGTCAATCCTTTTGACAGTATAATATAATCCCTAATTTTTAACCCAACAATTAAAACAAAGCCTTGAATACAAAATATCGCGATTTAATAGAGCAAACTTTTTATTTTCCGCAGGAAGAATTCAAACTAGAAGATAATGAGTTACAATTTCATGGGATAGATCTAATGGAATTGGTTGAAAAATATGGCGCTCCTCTCAAATTCACCTATTTACCAAAAATTACAGAGAATATTAATAGGGCAAAAGAGTGGTTCAAAACTGCTATAGAAAAACACGATTACAAAGGGAATTATAATTATTGTTATTGTACTAAAAGTTCTCATTTTGAACATGTTTTAAATGAAGCTTTAAAAAACGATATTCATATTGAGACCTCATCGGCCTTCGATATAAATATTGTTCAAAAATTAAAGAAATCCGGGAAGTTAGCTAATGATGCCTACGTAATTTGTAATGGTTTTAAGCGAGACCAATACATTAGCAATATTGCAGATCTTTTGAATGATGGTCATAAAAATTGTATTCCAATTATTGATAATTATGAGGAGATAGATCTACTTTCTGAAAAAATAAACGATCCATATAAAATTGGGATTAGAATCGCATCTGAAGAAGAGCCAAAATTTGAATTTTACACCTCTCGATTAGGAATAGGTTACAAGAATATTGTTCCATTTTTCAATAAGAAAATAAAAGACAATCCACAGGTAGAATTAAAAATGCTTCACTTTTTTATTAATACCGGAATTCGCGATACCGCCTATTACTGGAACGAATTAAATAAGTGTTTAAAAGTTTATATAGACCTTAAAAAAGTATGTCCTACTCTTGATAGTTTAAATATTGGAGGCGGGTTCCCTATAAAAAATTCCCTTGCATTCGAGTATGACTATCAATACATGGTGTCTGAGATCATTAATCAGATCAAACTTACTTGTGAAGAATATGAGGTAGATGTTCCAAATATTTTTACTGAATTTGGTTCTTTTACGGTTGGAGAAAGTGGTGGTGCTATTTATGAGATCCTATACCAAAAACAACAAAACGATCGTGAAAAGTGGAATATGATAAACTCATCTTTCATTACTACACTTCCTGACACTTGGGCAATTAGCAAGAAATTTGTGATGTTACCAATAAACAGATGGAATGACGAATACGAACGTATTTTGTTAGGTGGTCTTACTTGCGATAGTGACGATTATTACAACTCTGAACAAAATACGAATGCGATCTACCTGCCTAAGTATAAAAAAGAAAAACCATTGTTCATTGGCTTTTTTAATACCGGGGCATATCAAGAAAGTATAGGTGGTTTTGGCGGTCTTCAACATTGTTTGATCCCGCAACCAAAACATATCCTTATAGATAAGGAAAAAGATGGCTCTTTGAGCACAAAGGTATTTAGTGAACAACAAAACTCTGAAGACTTACTTCATATCTTAGGATATGACAGAAATAAATAGATTTAAAAAAAATTATAACTTTAACCACTAGAATTCAACACAAAACATTTAAAATCAAGTAATGAGCAAAAAGAATTACGCCGGGATACCAGAAAAATATGCACGTCTAGACGATGCTGAAGTGGTATTAATCCCTGTCCCTTATGATGGAACAAGTTCTTGGCAAAAAGGAGCCGACAAGGGTCCGGATGCATTTTTAGAAGCTTCAGAAAACATGGAGCTTTTTGATATTGAAACGCGTACAGAGGTTTATAGAAAAGGTATTTATCTTGCTCCTCCGGTAACTGAGAATTCTTCACCCGAAAAAATGGTAGAAGCAGTTCACAAAACAACCAAAAATTACATCAACCAGGAAAAATTTGTAACCATTTTTGGAGGAGAACATTCTGTAAGTATTGGTACCATTCGTGCCTTTAACGAATCATTCCCAGACCTTACCGTTGTGCAACTAGATGCTCATGCAGATTTAAGACCAGAATACGAAGGCTCTAAATGCAATCATGCTTGTGCACTTCATGAAGCTAGTAAAACAACCAATCTTGTTCAGGTAGGGATTCGTTCTATGGATGTGTCTGAACTAGAGCATATGGACGAAAACCAAGTTTATTTTGGTGATGATCTTTACGAAAATTGGACAGAGGATGCCATTGGGCAAATGACGCCTAATGTATTTATCACGATAGATCTGGATGCTTTCGATCCTTCTATCATGCCATCTACTGGAACTCCGGAACCAGGCGGATTGCTTTGGTATGAAACTTTGGACTTCTTGAAAATGATCTTTAAAAAGAAAAATGTAGTAGGATTCGATATTGTTGAACTTTGTCCTAATGAAAATGAAAAGTCCTCAGATTTCCTTGCTGCAAAATTATATTATAAAATGTTGAGCTATAAGTTCAAATACGCAAACCATAACCCAAGCGATGACGAAGATGAGTAAAGGAGCTATTTCAGAATTTATTAAAAAATACTATTTACACTTTAACGCCGCCGCTCTTGTAGATGCTGCTGAAGGATACGAAAAGCAATTGGCCAAAGGCTCAAAAATGCTTGTATCTCTTGCTGGTGCTATGAGTACTGCAGAGATTGGTAAAATATTTGCCGAAATGATTCGTAAGGATAAATTACAGATAATTTCTTGTACAGGTGCAAACTTAGAGGAAGATGTAATGAACCTTGTAGCTCATTCTCACTATAAAAGAGTGCCAAACTATAGAGACCTTACTCCACAAGACGAATGGGATCTTCTAGAAAAAGGCTTGAATAGAGTTACAGATACTTGTATTCCAGAGCATGAAGCTTTTAGAAGAATTCAGGAACATATCGTGAAGATCTGGAAAGATGCTGAAGCTGCGGGAGAACGTTATTTCCCTCATGAATACATGTATAAATTATTGCTTTCTGGAGTTCTTGAAGAATATTACGAAATAGATCTTAAAGATTCCTGGATGTATGCTGCTGCAGAGAAAAACTTACCAATAGTTGTTCCGGGGTGGGAAGATAGTACCATGGGGAACATCTTTGCATCTTACGTACTAAAAGGTGAATTGAAAGCAAGCACTATGAAATCTGGGATAGAATACATGACATTCCTAGCCGACTGGTACACCGAAAACTCTAAAGAAGGAATTGGATTCTTCCAGATTGGTGGTGGAATTGCAGGGGATTTCCCAATTTGTGTGGTCCCAATGTTGTATCAGGATATGGAACGTACAGATACTCCATTTTGGAATTATTTCTGCCAGATCTCTGATTCTACAACTAGTTATGGATCTTATTCCGGTGCAGTACCTAACGAAAAGATCACTTGGGGAAAACTGGATATAGATACTCCAAAGTTTATTATTGAAAGTGATGCTACCATTGTAGCTCCTCTAATATTTGCATATTTGTTAGATATGTAATTCAATAAATATCGATTTTTAAAGGCTGCCTATTCAATAAGAATTGGCAGCTTTTTTTATTCAATAGAATTGAAAAGTGGAATTTTTCGACCTGTCACTTCCCAAATCAAACAAGCGAATACTAATAAATACTCCAGACCAACTACCCATAAATTTTCCTGAAACTGTTCACCGGAATACGCGAAATAACTTAGAATTATAGTGAAGCTCCACACCAGCACATATTTGTAGTTAGTGAATACAGATAAAATCAACGGAATTGCTAAATACCATGGATGAACGGTAGTGGATAGAAAGAGGTAGGCCGTAAACCCAAAGAGCATACTCGTTATTAATTTTTGGGTGGAATTATTCTTCTTGAAGAAAGACAAGCCCATTAAGATTAGCACCACAAGCACTGGAAGCGCTTTTCCCGCCGTTTCTATAATATTATAACCTTTCACCTGAAAACCTATCCAACGCACTATATAATAGAAGCTGGCATTAAATTCGAATTTTTGAAACCATAGACCTATAGTGGCAATAAAATTCTCTATAAAAGCGGATGATAAAATGGGAGCAAATCCAAACAAAACGGTAACACCAACAATTAGGTAGAATCCTATCAACTTCTGAAAACCAAGCTCAGAATCTTGAGCTAAATCATTATTGTTGGAGTGCTTTCTTTTATAAATGAAATACCCAAAGAAAAAAGGCAACAATAGTAAGGGCACTAATTTCAATAAGACCGAACATGCAAATACAACTCCACTCCCTACCCATTTTTTATTATGAAGCAAATACAAACTCCAGATCAGGAGGAAAACCATCACTCCTTCAAAATGAAGGTTCCCGGTTAACTCAATAATAATAAACGGATTTAATACATAAAGAAATATTCTTGATGTTGGTAAGTTTAATTGTTTCAATAATTTACTCCCGAAATACAATGTTCCAAAGTCTGCTGCGATGATAATTGTCCTTAAAACAACCACAGAACCCAAAATACTTTTCCCCGCTAAAAGTCCGGCTATCGCAAATATTAACTGATTGAGTGGCGGATAATTTGTATAATGACTGGCATTTAAGGCTCCCATTCCATCAAATAGCAATTTTGCCTGTGAAACTGGTGCAGTGCCCAATGTGATAAGATTTTCCGGAAGGTATAAATAGGGATTAAAACCTGCAACAATCATCCTTCCATCCCAAAGAAATCTATAAAAATCCTGAGACAAATTAGGGATCGCGCCAATAAAAAGGAATCTAGAAACCAAGGCAACTCCTGCAAGAAACCAGAAATTTCCTTTTTCGATCTTATAAATGTTCCAACTTAAATAAAATAAACCGGCATATAAACCAATCAGTTTTATAAAATCTGATCTTACCAGATCGTAAGCGAAAGAAAGATAAAATGCCAGCGCCACGACTACGAATAACAGTGAGGTTTTATGGAGTTGGTAAAAGTTCTTCATTCAGGAATTATAATTCTTTAAAGAAACGGAAATTTTAGATTCTGAAACGACCAATGCTTCGACAGGCTGAGACGACAGTGCTAAACTTTACAACTAAAGTGTCATGCTGAGCCTGTCGAAGCATCTCTACTCCGCTCGATGTGACAGTTCCCTTCATTTTTAAATAATGGAAGCCACTATGTGGCTAATCTACAATCTGCATTTTCTTCAATAAAAAAGAGGCATTCATATTTTGACAGACCCCTTCTTTAAATTTATAATCGAAGAACAACTCATCATTTACTATCTCTGCATCAAAATAATGATTTTCAACTTGTGGCAATTCTTTCGCCACTTCACAAAGACTAAGATCATGTGTAGCAATGATCCCTGTTGATTTCGATTTCACTAATTTTTCGATAAATTTCCTGGAACCTATAGCTTTATCGGTGCTATTAGTTCCTTTCAAGATCTCATCTAAAATTATAAAATAGTTGTCTTTTTTAATTTCAGTTACTATATACTGTAAGCGCTTTAGCTCTGAAAAGAAGTAAGATTCATCGTCACTTAACGAATCTGTGGTTCGCATGCTCGTAATAAGTTTAATTGGAGAATATTCACTTGATTCAGCACAAACCGGCAAACCAATATTTGCCATAACAATATGAAGAGAAACCGTGCGCAAAAAGGTGCTTTTTCCCGCCATATTAGCTCCGGTGATAATTAAGAATTGTTCTTTATTTATAAATAGATCGTTGGCGATTCGCTTTTCAGGGTTTAATAAGGGATGCACTAATTGTGTAGATCTAATAACGAACTGGTCCTCATTTATATTTGGAAAAGCGTAACTCTCATGATTAAAAGCAAAATTCCCCAGACTGCTATAGGCATCCATAAATTCTATCGCCTCGAACCAGTTTTTTACATTTTGATGATGCGCAGTTATCCATTTTTCTAATCGTAGCGATTGTCTTAGGTCCCATAATAAGAACCCATTCCCAATAGCAATAAAAATGGCGTTATTTCGCTGATCCAGGGCATCTATCGCTTTTGAAAATGATTTCAGGATCTTTGATGCCTTTTCATTTTCCGACTTTACTGCTGATTGATGTTCTTTCAATATTTGAGACTGAAAAGTGGTGTTTTCGATCATCCCTAACAACTGGTAGTATTGATGAAAAGTAGCCTGAACTTTCCCAACATTATTAGCCAGGTCATTTATCTTCTTTACATAGATTCCCGTAATGAACCAGCCTAATAAAAACCATCCAAATACAAGCCAGCCATTAATATTTTGAGTAAAATAAGCTGAGATCATTAAAATAGAAAGGATTGTAAATCCCCAGCTTACTATTTTCATGAATTTGGGAACGAAAGGTCGATGGTTGTGCAACCAAGAAAGCACATTTTCTGAGCTTGTTTCTGTATTCACGAGTTTAGCAACTGCAGAGAATTCTTGACGCCAGGAGACTTTTTCAGCAATTTCTCGTATTGCATTTTGCTTTTCGACAATATTATCAATAGAATTTTCTGTGAAAATTGAAGCTAACTTCTGCTTCCCCCCTTTTAGAGCAGTCCTGTTGAGATATTGAAAAAATGACCCTTTTCCAAAAAGATCAATATCCTGACTGAATTCATGATCATGGTTCTCGAATTCTTGTCCCGAAGCTAAATGAGAAAAATTCCTTCCCAGAACTTCCAGTTCGGTTTCGTTGATCTTTACTAACTCGGCAATCTTATTTCTTTTGTATTTAAGATCTGAATGTCGGGAGACCAGAAAGATGAAAATAGCGAATCCTACAAGCCCAATGAGAATGGCGATGTTCCATTCAGAAAAAAAATAGTAGATTCCAAATGCGGTTCCCAGAAACAATACTAGGCGAAGCATGCTGGAAATATTCAGCTGTAGGTTAGCCTCTTTTAAATGCTTGTTCTGGGTTTGCTTTTCTTTGGTATAAAAATCGAATGCCGTCATGAAATTAAATCTCTGGTTTTATAATAAATCCAACTCCTCTTTCAGCTTTTTAGTCAAGCCGCTACACACCAAATCATAAGAGTGGTCTATAAGTTCGAAGATAAAGGTTTTTGGAAGACTTCCATCCAGCACAAGCGTATTCCAATGTGCTTTATTCATATGGTAGCCCGGGAGTATGGTTTCCGGATGCTCCTCTCTTAAGATAATCGCTCTTTCAGGATTGCATTTTAAATTTACCCTAAGGGGTACCTCATCTAAAGATGCTATCGTAAACATTTTACCCATTACTTTTAAGACCAAATTATCAGGGCCAAAAGGTAATCCTTCCGTCACTCCTTTTTTGGCTAAACAGTAATCTCTGAAGGTTTCGATATCCATGATTTTGTTTTTTACAGATTGTCAGTCTGAGCTAGTCGAAGACCTTTCTTTGTTAATTTCAAACTTCGACAGGCTCAGTTTGACAATCCAGATTAAACAGCCATGTCAGTCTGAGCCTGTTGAAGACTTTGTAACTATTTAGAGATCTTCGCCGGCTCCTCTGCAGCAACTTCTAAAGCAGAATAATCTAATTTCCACCCAATCGTTTCCACTATTTTTTCCATTAATAGAATAGTCCCTAAAGCCTCTTTTTCAGCTTTTTCAAGCAATCCGCTTTGTGGAATTTTATCTACAATATGTTTTTTCGAATCCCTGCTAATATCCGTAAGATCGGAGGTTGTAAATGGATTAGCCCAACCTTCGCGCTTGTCGTAATATTTAAAATCGGTCTCTACGGTTAGTAATTCCGGCTTAGGAAAATTAGTAAGAATGATCTTCTTATTTTCTACATCACTATCCATGCGGATTTTACTAAGATCGAAACCCACATGAGCTTTTGCTGTTATCAATATGATCGCTTTCTTCTTACCCAAGATCAAGCTCACATACTTTTCTTTCATGTTTTCGTAATGATAGATCTCAGAGAAATCTCCCTCTACAGATATAAACTTACAAACGCTCTTGATCTTATCCATCAGGATCAGAGATTGTTCATCTGCCCTGGATCTATGCTTTTGTTTATTTAATCTGGTAAAAACAAAATATGCTAAAATGGCTCCTATTCCAAGGCCTAAAAAAAGATATTCCATATATCAAATATACTTAAATGCCATTAAAATATTTAGCTGCTGGATTAACCCACGATGTTCACGATCTTACCAGGCACAACGATCACTTTCTTTGGGGAACGCCCGTCAAGTTGTTTTTGAGTACGCTCATCTGCCATCACTTGTTTTTCAATTTCCTCTTTCCCAAGATCCAATGGCAATTCTATGGTAAATCGCATTTTTCCATTGAAGGAAATTGGATATTGTTTGGTGCTTTCTACTAGATATTTTTCTTCATAAACAGGATAAGTAGCAGTAGTAATCGAAGTGTCATGGCCCAATTTATTCCAAAGTTCCTCTGCGATATGTGGTGCATAAGGTGCAATTAATATTGCCAATGGTTCTAAAATCTCCCGTTGATTACATTTTTGAACAGTAAGCTCATTTACACAGATCATAAAGGTTGAAACCGAAGTATTAAAACTGAATTCTTCTATATCCTCAGTTACCTTTTTGATGGTTTTATGTAAAGATTTTAAAGAATCTGCTGAAGCTTTTTCTTCAGAAACATTCAAAACCTCCTCACTGTGATAGAGTTTCCAAAGTTTCTTCAAGAAACTGTGAACTCCTGTAATTCCTGCAGTATTCCATGGCTTGGCTTGCTCCAGTGGCCCAAGGAACATTTCATACATACGTAAGGTGTCTGCTCCATATTGTGCGCAAATCTCATCCGGATTCACCACATTATACTTGGATTTAGACATTTTTTCTACCTCCCGGCCAACAATATATTTTCCTCCTTCTAATATAAATTCGGCATTTTCAAATTCGGGTCTCCATTTTTTGAAACCTTCAATATCCAACTCCTCTGAGGAATTTATAAGTGAAACATCTGCATGGATCTCCTGAACATTTTTATCTCCGATTAAATTCTTAGATATAAAAGTGTTTTCACCTTCAACCCTATAAACCATGGCGCTCATTCCCAAGATCATCCCTTGGTTGATCAGCTTTTTGAAAGGTTCTTTTACAGATACCATTCCGCGGTCATATAAGAATTTCACCCAAAATCTAGAGTACAATAAATGCCCGGTAGCATGCTCGCTACCTCCAATATATAGATCTACGTTCTCCCAATATTTTTGCGCTTCTTCTGAAACAAATCGCTCTTCATTATCGGCATCCATATACCTGAAGAAATACCATGAACTGCCCGCCCAACCGGGCATAGTGTTTAATTCTAAAGGATATATTCCATTGTCTGAAGACCCCTCGACTCCGCTCGGGGTGACATCATTTTGAGTTCCGTCATGCTGAACTTGTTTCAGCATCTCATTAGAAACTATTTCGTTCTTATTCGTATCCCAAGCCCAAGTAGTAGCGCGACCTAATGGTGGCTCTCCTTCTTCGGTTGGAAGATATTTTTCCACTTCAGGCAATCGCAAAGGAAGATGTTCTTTAGCGATCATTTGCGGCATTCAATTTACGTAATATACCGGAAAGGGTTCTCCCCAATAACGCTGTCTGGAAAACACGGCATCCCGTAATCTATAATTGATCTTTCCTTTTCCGGCATTCACTGCTTCCAAGGCTTCAATTGCTTTTTGATTTGCTTCTTTATATGCTAATCCGCTAAGGAAATCACTGTTGGCAATGATCGTCCCATTTTTTTCTGCATAGGCTTCTTCAGAAATATCTATACCCTCAAAAATATTAGGAATAGGTAAGTTGAAATGCTTTGCGAAATCGTAATCTCTCTGATCACCACAAGGAACCGACATTACTGCCCCTGTTCCATAACCTGCCAAGACATAATCCCCGATCCAAACCGGGATTTTCTCTCCGCTTAATGGATGAATAGCATAGGCACCGGTGAACACTCCAGAAATGGTCTTTACATCTGCCATTCGCTCACGTTCGCTGCGTTTAGCTGATTTTTCTATATATGCTGAAACAGCCTCCTTTTGTTCTGAAGTTGTTATTTCATCAACCAATTCATGTTCCGGAGCAAGTGTCATAAAACTAACTCCAAAAATAGTATCAGGTCGAGTAGTAAAAACATCGATATGTGATGTTGAATATTGAACTTGGAACTTTACAAGTGCTCCCTTAGAACGGCCAATCCAGTTGGTTTGAGAATCCTTTAAAGGTTGTGGCCAATCTAATTTTTCAGAATCATCCAATAATCGTTGAGCATATGCAGAGATACGCATGCTCCATTGCGTCATTTTTTTGCGAACTACGGTAAATCCACCTCGTTCGGAAACCCCATTCACAATTTCATCATTTGCTAATACGGTTCCTAATTGAGGGCACCAGTTCACTTCCGTTTCAGCTAAATAGGTTAGTCTGTATTTTAGTAGAATTTGTTGTTTTCCTTCTGAAGAAAAATCATTCCAATCTTCCGAAGAAAATGCAAGGATATCTTCATCACACACTGCATTTACATTTGTATTTCCTTCTGAAGAAAAAATCGCCTCCAAGTCTGAAATAGCTCTTGCCTTATCTTCATTCTTGTCGTACCATGATTCAAAAAGCTGAATAAAGATCCATTGCGTCCATTTATAATATTCGGGGTCACTGGTTCTCACTTCCCTGCTCCAATCGAAGGAGAATCCTATTTGATCCAGTTGCTCTCTGTATCTTTTTATATTGTCTCCTGTTGTAATTGCCGGGTGTTGCCCGGTT
>JAGXIJ010000104.1 GCA_024635675.1 Gillisia sp. | reverse complement strand
GAATTATGGCTATCCATCTTTTTCCTAGGAGTGTTACCATCAACGGTTTCTTCTTCTGTAGTAATGGTTGCAATTGCTAGGGGTAATCTCCCGACAGCCATCTTCAATGCAAGCATTTCAGGATTAATTGGTATTCTCATTACCCCTTTGTGGATGAGCTTTTTCATGGCTAAATCCGGAGATTTCGATTTCCTAAGTATCTTATATAAACTGTGTTTACAGATAGTATTGCCCTTAATCCTCGGATTAATGCTTCAGCAATACTTCGGTAAAGTTGCACGTAGGTATAGTAGAGAGCTTGGTTATTTTGACAAAGCTGTTATCGTTTTAATTGTTTTTACAAGTTTCAGCAACTCATTCAATTCCGGTTTGTTCGAAATAGTGAAAATAATTGACCTTCTAAAAATTGCAGGTATTGTAATCCTCTTGTTCTTTTCGATGTATTATCTACTAGGGTTCCTATGCAAAAGGTTAGGTTTTAATATAAGAGACACTATCACAGCAAAATTCTGCGGAACCAAAAAATCATTGGTTCATGGTTCTGTTATGGTGAAGATTATTTTTGGAGCAAGTGCTAGTGTAGGTATCTTTTTATTGCCAATTATGCTGTATCATATATTACAACTCTTGGTTGTAACCATTTTTGCTGAAAAATATAGAAATAGAGAAGAGTAGTTTCAGAATAAAAACATCTTCATATTACAGATAAACAGCAATTTCTGAAGCATTGATCGTGAACAAGATCCAACCAATTAGCAGCAACAGCCCTCCTAATGGAGTTATAGGGCCTAGAAATTTCCATTTATTATTGTTTGAGGAACTCAAACACAATCCATAAATACTAAATGAAAATAGCACTACTCCAATTATAAAACACCACCCCATAATTTGTTGAGAGGTTTTAATAAATGGAAAGATGACACCAGAAATTATAATTATTAAAGCATGATACATTTGGTAACGCACACCGGTCTCGAAACTTTTTTGAAGCTCTTCTGAAAATCTTTTCTTTAAGGCATGAGCGCCAAAAGCACCAAACAATACTGCCAATCCTCCATAAACCCCACCTACAATCAGCATTAATTCTTTCATGATCTTAGCTATTAATCAGTTAAAAATAAAAAAGGCTATTCAATAATGAATAGCCTTTTTTATATAAATTTTAAATTATTTACTTAAGTACATTTTTCTTCTTGCATACAGATCGTAAAAAATATCATCTTTCAAACTATCAATAAAAAGAATACTTTCCCCAGTACTCTTCATTTCTGGGCCAAGTTGTTTATTAACATTATGAAACTTGTCAAAAGAAAAGACCGGTTGCTTAATCGCATATCCGTTTAATTTAGGATTAAAATCGAAATCTGTTACCTTCTTCTCCCCTAACATCACTTTAGTTGCATAATTTACATAAGGCTCTCCATATGCTTTAGCAATAAAAGGAACGGTACGAGAAGCTCTAGGATTGGCTTCAATTATATAAACCACATCATCCTTAATAGCAAACTGAATGTTTATCAATCCAACTGTATTTAAGGCTAGTGCGATCTTATGGGTATGATCCTTTATTTGTTGCATCACCAGATCTCCTAAATTGAAAGGAGGAAGTAAGGCATTAGAATCTCCGGAGTGTATACCACAAGGCTCAATATGCTCCATGATCCCGATAATATATACATTTTCCCCATCACAGATTGCATCAGCCTCCGCCTCTATAGCACCATCTAAATAGTGATCTAAAAGCAACTTGTTATTTGGAATTTTCCGAAGAAGGTCTACTACATGTGCTTCCAGTTCATCTTTGTTAATAACGATCTTCATTCCTTGTCCTCCTAAAACGTAAGAAGGTCTCACCAAAATCGGGAAATCAAGCTCGTCCGCAATTGCAAGGGCTTCATCAGCAGTTTCTGCCACTCCAAATTCTGGGAATGGAATATTATTATCTTGTAATAATTTTGAAAAACTTCCTCTGTCTTCGGCAAGATCTAAAGATTGAAAACTGGTTCCAATTACTTTAATTCCGTACCTATCTAACTTTTCAGCTAATTTAAGTGCGGTTTGCCCACCTAATTGCACGATTACACCTTCTGGCTTCTCATGTCTTATAATGTCATATATATGCTCCCAGAAA
Source organism: Gillisia sp. (assembly GCA_024635675.1). Lineage (GTDB taxonomy): Bacteria > Bacteroidota > Bacteroidia > Flavobacteriales > Flavobacteriaceae > Gillisia. Next base: position 9,121 of record JAGXIJ010000104.1, on the reverse strand, counting down.
ACCGGTTCAAAATATAATTTATCGGCTACATCAAAATCTGTAGAAACAGTTTCAGGATTACAGTTTATCATTATGGTTTCATACCCACATTCAGATGCAGCTAATACTCCATGAACACAACTGTAGTCGAATTCAATCCCCTGTCCAATTCTGTTTGGACCAGAACCTAGAACTACTATTTTTTTCTTGTCGCTTACTTTACTTTCATTGTCTACATACCTTGTGCCATCTGCTCTTTCAATTTCCGCTTCAAAAGTAGAATAGTAATAAGGCGTCTCTGCTTTAAATTCTGCAGCACAGGTATCAACCAATTTAAATATCCTGTTAATGTTAAGTTCGTCACGTTTGTTATAAACCTGACTTTCTAAACATTTCAGCATATGCGCGATCTGTCTATCGGCAAAACCTTTTTGTTTGGCTTCTAACATTAGATCTTTTGGTAAACTTTCTATATCGTATTTAGAGATCTCTACTTCTAAAGCATATAATTCCTCATATTGCTTAAGGAACCACATATCTATTTTAGTGATTTCATGAATTCTGCTTAATGGAATCCCGATCTGGATCGCATCATATATTACAAATACTCTATCCCAGCTTGCATGTGTTAACTTATCTATGATCTGATCGTAGTTCGTATAACTTTTTCCATCTGCACCAAGCCCATTTCTTTTTATTTCTAAAGACTGTGTTGCTTTATGTAAAGCTTCCTGGAACGATCTTCCTATCCCCATCACTTCCCCAACAGATTTCATTTGAAGTCCAAGCGTTCGATCACTGCCTTCAAATTTGTCGAAATTCCAACGTGGAATTTTCACAATAACATAATCCAGTGTAGGTTCGAATAAAGCAGATGTAGATTTAGTGATCTGATTTTCCAATTCATCTAAGGTAAATCCAATAGCTAATTTAGTTGCTATTTTTGCTATAGGATAACCGGTTGCTTTAGATGCCAATGCTGAAGATCTTGATACCCTAGGATTTATTTCAATCGCTATAATGTCTTCATTTTCATCCGGACTAACCGCAAATTGCACATTACACCCTCCGGAAAATTCACCTATGTTGCGCATCATTTTAATTGCAAGGTCTCTCATTTTCTGAAAAGTGACATCGCTCAAAGTCATTGCCGGCGCAACAGTAATCGAATCTCCTGTATGGATTCCCATAGGATCCATGTTTTCTATAGAACAGATAATAACAACATTATCGTTTTTATCTCTTAAAAGCTCTAATTCATATTCTTTCCAACCCAATAATGCCTTATCTATTAAAACTTCATGAATTGGAGATGCTTCTAAACCTCGAGTTAATAGTTCGTCAAAATCTTCTGCCTTGTGAACAAAAGCTGCACCACTTCCTCCTAGTGTGAACGAAGCTCTAATAACCAAAGGAAAACCAAACTCCTGAGCAACTTCCTTTCCTTGAAGATAAGATGTTACCGTTTTAGCAGGGGCAACCGGAACTTCGATTTTAGTCATTAACTGCTTGAACTTCTCTCTGTCTTCTGTAATATTAATAGCGTCTATATCTACCCCAATCAATTTTACGTCAAAATCTTTCCAGATGCCTTTTTCATCTGCTTCAATACAAAGATTTAATGCAGTTTGTCCACCCATAGTAGGGAGAACAGCATCTATGTTAGGATGTTTTTTAAGAATCTCTACAATAGATTTCGTGGTAAGTGGTAATAAATAAACATGATCGGCCATTGTAGGGTCGGTCATAATAGTCGCAGGATTGGAATTGATTAGAACAGTTTCAATACCTTCTTCACTTAGCGATTTAAGAGATTGGGCCCCTGCATAATCAAATTCACACGCTTGACCAATAACAATTGGCCCGGAACCGATTAATAAAACACATTTAATTTGACTGTTTTTAGGCATTTTAAAGAGGAATTTAATAATTATATAATAATAGGAAAGGCTTAGATATAAAAAAAGGCGTTACTTATAAAAGTAACACCTTATTATTTCAATACTAATTCTCACTAGTGTTTGTGTCTAGTTTCTGAAGATACAGATAATTTTTTTCTACCCTTAGCACGTCTTCTTGCCAACACCTTTCTACCGTTCACACTCGCCATGCGCTCTCTGAATCCGTGTTTGTTTTTTCTTTTTCTCTTGGATGGTTGAAATGTTCTTTTCATTTTAATTATCTTTAATCTTCTGTGGAAATCTTAGTTTAACTAGCTTAGACCTATCTCTAAAACTGCGGGCAAATATACAAAGACTTATATATCTTCCAAAAACAAAATTGAAATAATTTCTAATTGTTTTTATTAACTTTGCGCTCTTAAAAAATAGGAGACTTATGTTCAATAAAAATTTCAAATTAATATTAGCCGGAATCATCTTTATCGCCTCTATCTGGCAATTTATTGAGGGTCACATTGGCAACGGAATAATGTTTATTCTATTAGGGCTAATTTTCATATTCCTATATTTTAAAAATGAAATGATCTTAATGGCATTCTTAAGGCTGAGGAAACAAGATTTTCCCGGAGCTAAAAAATGGTTAGACAAAATTAAAGATCCTGAAACCGCTTTAACTCAGAAGCAACAAGGATATTATTGGTATCTAAATGGATTGATGCTTTCGCAGACAAATATCACTCAGGCTGGAAAATATTTCAAAAAAGCGATCAAATTAGGTTTAGCGATGGATCAAGATCTGGCAATGGCAAAATTAAATCTTGCTGGGATAGCAATGACAAAACGCCGAAAAAGAGAAGCTCAAATGCTACTTACTGAAGCAAAAAAACTTGACAAGCATGGCATGTTGAAAGAGCAAATTACCATGATGAAACAACAAATGAAAAAAATATAACTCATCTGATTGTTAATTAATTAACTCCAATCTTCTAATTAGGGCATTTCATCTAGTAATCCCATCCCTTTAACGAATAAGTTTTAGTACTTCTAGAAACTTAAGTAAATTCGCATTGGAATGCCCCAATATTCTAAACTTGAGTGAGCTACTTATGCATGTAAATCGTGCGTATGATAAGAATTTTACCCCTACTCCTAATTCTATTTTTTGTAGTTCCTACATTTTCTCAACAGGAAGAAAATAAAATTTTCTTTTCTGAGGCACTTGCACTGCATCTTCCAAACTACACACAAAAATCTGAAAAAGCTTTTTATAGAAAGGATTACAAAGAAGCTACTAGGCTGTTTGATTCTTTAGTTAAATATGGATTAAACGGAAGTTATATGAATAACTTTCAATTCAATCAACTCAACAACAAAGAAGTTTCCTTATATGATTTTAAAAAACCCACCTATTTAATCACGTATGCATCATGGTGCGTAAGTACAGAAGGAGAAATTCCGGCTATAAACGAACTTGCCAATAAATATAAAGATGAAATAGATTTTGTGATCCTTTTTTGGGATGATCAAAAAACAACTAAAAAGATGGCAAAATCATATAACAAGAATATTCGAGTGTTATATGTAAACGAATTAAATAATAACGATGCCTATGTTGTTACACAATTAAAACACTCTCTAGGCCTTCCTACTACATTTTTGTTGGATAAGGACAAAATGATACTGGACATAAGAAGAGGAGTTACACACTCCTTTAATAAGAGTTTTGAAGAGTCTTTCGATCTAAATTACAATTCTATCTACGATGGTATTGCTAATCACTTACTAAGTGACAAAAAATACAATACCAACCAAGAAACTGTTGCAATTAACTAAACCTAGGTTTTTACACATAAAAAAGGTGAATGTTTAAAACATTCACCTTTTTACATTTAAGACTAAGTTGAGCCTACTTATAATATCCTTTTTTCGGAATATCTAAATAATAAGTCTTCTTTGTTTTGTTGTTTAAAAACGAGTCCCTAAGCCAAGGGTTATGAATCTTTAATATTTTATAATTCAACTTAAGGTCCTTTGCAAAGGCCGCAAAATCTGTCACAGCTGTATCCACTTTCACCTTGTAAGTTGGGATATCCTTATACAATTGATCCTCATTATAATAGAAACCATATTTTTTTGGATTGCTGATGATTTCTTTAAGAGCAAGGATCCTAAAAACATATCTCCCCGTTTCTTCTCCCAATAATAAATCGTAATAATTACTTACATCTTGTCTCTCCAATTGCCTTAAAACCCCTGTATTCCCTGCATTATATGCTGCAGCTGCCATAGTCCAGGTTCCAAATTTTTCTTTAGATTTTTTAAGATATTCACAAGCTACTCTGGTAGATTTCTCTATGTGGTAACGCTCATCTACATTGTCATTGATCTCTAATTTATAATCTTTCCCCGTACCCTCTAAAATTTGCCAAAAACCAACAGCTTGCGCAGGAGATACCGCTTGAGTAAGTCCACTTTCAATCACAGCCAAATATTTAAAATCATCTGGCACGCCATATTCCTTTAGAATTGGCTCAATAACAGGGAAATATTTATTTGCCCGTTTCAATAGCAACATTCCATTAGATTGCCAATAGGTATTCACAAGTAACTCTTTATCCATTCGCTCATAAATATCTGGATTTTCAATGGGTACAGATTCCCCTGCAAAATTTAAATTTTCGGGCATTGGTAAGGCATGGATCGCATAGTTCTCCCCTACCGCCTTAACCTTTGGATCTGCCTGAATTTCAGATTTAGAACCTTCCTGAACAGCTTGTATGCTTAAAGCACAAATGGCTAACAAGCCGATACTCATTAAAATTATTTTGAAAATTTTCATAGTATATAATTTTTAATTTTAAACTACAAATTTACCCGAAAGTATAATAGATGGAAGATGTTTATTAAACCATCTAAATCTATTTACTACCATTATATGAGTCCCGCCCTTTACGGTGATGCATCCTTTTATATATTTATAAGGAAAAACTACGTCTTGATCCCCATGTATGTGTACAATACCAGGGATTGGCTCATTACAATCCCAGTTAATCATATTTGCAATAGCCCAATCCACATAGTTCACATCCCTTATAGAAAGGTATTTTTTATATAATTGAGCTCTTTTTTTTAAAAAATCTCCAAATGCCAACTTTTCAAATTCATCTATATGCTTCAACAAACTAGTAGGAATAAATTTCACCAAGCCGGTACTGGAAGCATATCGCATCCTTCTAGGTAATTCTCCTCTACACTTAACGCTGGAAATTATTATTAGTCGTTTCAGTCTTAAGTATTCACTCATTTCCTGTACAACAATCCCTCCAAAAGACACGCCTATCAAGGCAATGTTCTCGTGTTTTATAAAAGAGTTCATTCTTAAAGCATAGCCTTTTAAAGATTCATTTGGTTCCGGGATCAACCATTCTAACCAATGTACTTGAAATTGCTCTTCAGGTAATTTTATATGTTCAAAGATAGAAGGATTTGCAGCCATGCCCGGCATAAAATACACATGGACAATTTCATTGTTAATCAGCATTTTAACATGTATCTAACGTTAATAGGACAGGTAATATCGTAAATTTACTGTTCAAATTACTGCTATTTTTTTTGCTTTCACAAGGAAGATCTATTAAAATACAAAGGAGAAAATATATAATATAAATCATTCTGGAAACTGGACAAATAACAAATATTTAAAGTGGAATTCACATGTTTTTTGTGCTAATTTCTTCCATTAAGAATAAATTTATAAATCTTACTCTTTTTTGAATATATGCACTTAATAGATTTGAAATCACCCAGCCTGAAAGCACTGATAATTCAAAGTATCAAAATAAAAAAAACTATTGGATACCATTTATTTTAAAATGAAATTTAAACAACCATTTAATATACTACTTATTGAAGTATCTTTGGTTTAAAACCTTACGATGATGATCGATGAAGAAATAAAGATTAAAGATAACGAGTTTTTAAGACAATTCGAATCTGTGATCAACGGAGAGTTAGTTATTGTAGAATACTCCCAACAAGAACGAAAAGTATTTCTAACTAAGCTTAAAATGGCAGATGAGCTTAAAGAAAATGGCTTCTTAGAACCATTTCTTGAATCGCTACTAAGTTATATACAAGAAGGAACTCACAAAGTTGTACCAACAAACCCTGAAATTGCTAAGCACATGCGGAAGTATAGAAGGAAATATAAAGACCTTCTACCAGTTGGAATGAATATTTAATTCGCAAATTCTGGTTCGTTATAGGTAAACCTTACAATTCCATCCTCATCAATTTTATCTAATTTAATTTGATGAAGGGTATTAACTAACTCCGGATTCCACGGAGTTTTTACTTTCACATAGTTCTCTGTAAATCCGTGAATGTACCCTTCTTTATTCTCACCTTCAAATAAAACGGTGTGGGTAGTTTCCAACTGACTTTCGTAAAATGCTCTTCGCTTTTTAGCTGAAAGTCCTCTTAACATTTTACTCCTCTTTTTTCTGGTACTTAAAGGAACAACATGCTCCATTTCAGCCGCCGGGGTATTTTCTCTTTCAGAATAAGAAAACACATGTAAATAAGAGATGTCCAGCTCATTTAAGAAATTATATGTTTCTAAAAAGTACTCCTCTGTCTCGCCAGGGAAGCCAACAATTACATCTACCCCAATACAGGCATTTGGCATCACCGTTTTTATCTGGCTTACTTTTTCTACATACAATTCTCGCATATATCTGCGTCGCATTGCTTTTAAAATATGGTTACTCCCGCTTTGCAAAGGAATATGAAAATGTGGCACAAAACTATTGCTTTGGGCAACAAAATCTATTGTTTCGTTTTTTAATAAATTTGGCTCTATAGAGGAGATTCTTAACCTATTAATTCCTTCTACTTCGTCTAGTGCTTTAACTAAATCTAAAAATGTATGTTCATGTTTTTTATCTCCAAACTCACCCTTTCCATAGTCTCCAATATTCACTCCTGTAAGTACTATTTCCTTGATTCCTTTTGCAGCAATTTCTGAAGCATTATTTAATACATTCTGTAAATTATCACTTCTAGAGATACCTCTCGCAAGCGGAATTGTACAATAAGTGCATTTATAATCGCAGCCATCCTGAACTTTTAAAAAAGCTCTGGTTCTATCTCCAAATGAATAAGCACTTTCATAAAAATCGGCATCCTCAATCTCACAAGAATGAATTTCTGCAAATCCTTGTTTAGTCAGGTCGTTAAGGTAATCTGTAATTTTGAATTTCTCAGTAGCCCCAAGTACAAGATCTACACCATTCACATCGGCAAGTTCTTCCGGCTTTAATTGGGCATAGCACCCAATTGCGATCACAAAAGCATCTTCATTAGCCTTCTGGGCTTGCTTAACTATAGTTTTAAATCGCTTATCGGCATTTTCGGTTACAGAACATGTGTTGATTACATAGATATCTGCTTCTTCAGAAAACTCCACTCTTTGAAACCCTTCACTTTTAAAGGATCTAGCAATGGTGCTGGTTTCTGAAAAATTGAGTTTGCAACCCAAAGTGTAAAAAGCTACTTTTTGAAGATTAGCCATTGATTAAATCTTTATTCCCTCATTGAGGGTTTATTTCGTGAGATCTGCCCGTAATATTCAGAAGGGCTTAGCTCGATTTTAAACTTCGTTTTCAAGCCTCTTACCTCAAATCTATTATCTGAGGCACTTGCCTGTTTTCCAATAAATTTTGGAGTGCAAATATACCAACTTATCTTGGGTTGATAAAATGTATATGTTATGAGAATTAATTGGTTACTCCCTTCTCCATTTTTTAGATTCTTCAAAAACCTTTTCTAAGATCTCTTTATCATCTTCAGTAAATTCAATCCCTCTGCGTTTCATTACGATTTCTGCTACTTCAAAAGCTTTTGAAGTTCTATAGGTACTCATACCTGCACTTCCGCCCCAACTAAAACTAGGAATAAAATTTCTTGGAAAGCCACTGCCAAATATATTGGCACTAACTCCCACTACAGTTCCTGTATTAAACATGGTGTTAATTCCACATTTACTATGATCTCCCATCATGAGGCCACAAAATTGTAGACCTGTTCTGGCAAAGCCTTCCGTTTCATAATCCCAAAGCCTTACTTCAGCATAATTATTTTTAAGGTTGGAATTATTGGTATCGGCTCCAAGATTGCACCATTCCCCTATTACCGAATTTCCTAAAAATCCGTCATGGCCTTTATTCGAAAATCCAAAGATCACTACATTATTAACCTCACCTCCAACTTTGGAATGTGGGCCAATAGTGGTAGGACCATATACTTTAGCTCCTAATTTTAGAGTTGAAAATTCACATAAAGCAAAAGGACCTCTTACTAAACTACCTTCCATCACTTCTGAATTTTCTCCTATATAAATAGGCCCCGCAGAGGCATTTAAAGTAGCAAACTCTACAGTTGCTCCTTCTTCAATAAAAATATTCTCCGGCTTAATTACATTATTAGAAGATGAAATAGGCTGAGAGTCTCTGTCTTGAGTAAGTAATTCAAAATCGGCTACAATTGCTTCCCCGTTTTTAGAAAAAATATCCCAAGTATGGGCAATCTGAAAAGGATCTCCCTCTAACTCTATATGAGTATAGGATGAAAAATCTACTTCCTGATCCTCCAAGGTGTAGAATGCAACGATATCTTCTTCAAAAAAGATCGCCTGATTCTCTTCCAGATTCTCAATTTGAATTAAAAGTTCTGGAGTTGGTAAAAAAGAGGCATTTATCATCACATTCTGCTCCAACTCCACCATTGGCCATTTGTGTTCCAAATATTCCTCTGTTACAGTAGAAGTTGTTGTCCCCAACAATTTCTCCCATTTTTCACGAATACTTAGAATTCCTATTCTTAAATCTGCAACAGGCCTTGTAAAGGTGAATGGTAAGAGCTGATTTCTAGAAGATCCATCAAAAAGTATATAATTCATATCCTATAATTTAAGAGCTAAAGTAATAATGAAATTGCATTATTTAAAATCCTTGAGCGTGTATAATTTATATGAAGACCTCAATTAAAATCTATCACATAAAAAAAGCCTTCATTTCTGAAGGCTTCAATAGTATGTTGATACTTGAAATTACTTCTTAAATTTCGCGTATTTGTTTTTAAATTTATCTATTCTACCAGCAGTATCCAATAACTTAGATTTACCAGTATAAAATGGATGTGATGTTCTTGAGATTTCCATTTTAACTAATGGATACTCAGTT
>JAGXIJ010000103.1 GCA_024635675.1 Gillisia sp. | reverse complement strand
TTAGAAAAGATATTGCGGAATTTTCCGATTGATGAAAATAGGGTTTATACTGCAGGTTTAGAGGAAGGAGCTCTTGTTGCAAGTGCTTTACCGGCTGTGTATCCCAAAATTAAAGGAATTTTAGTAGTAGAAGATATTTGGATGAATAGAGATTTTCTGGCCCAGAATAACAAAAATCAAACTTTTATAGGATTTGCAAGCTATATAAGTGATTCCTATAATAAATTCGATGAGAATTTTCGACTCTTTAAAATCCTTGACTATAAGTCAATAATTTACAACTATCCGGGCAAGAAGATGTGGCCTGCGAGCGATCTATTAGGTCATGGTTTGGGGAGTTTCACCATTCAAGCAATGCTAGACGGCAGCCAACCTAAGGATGCGGAAATGATCAATTATTTATTTGAATCTGAATTAGCTACTGCCGAAAGTTGGAGGCGACAGTTAAATTTCTACAAATCCTATGAATTGCTGGAACTCATGCGGGAGAAATATAAATATTTTGATAAGAAAGATGAAATTCGAGACCTTCAAAGGGAAATTAGAAAGGAATCTATTTATAAAGAACAACGGTCTCAGTTTAATTCAGCAAGGGAAAAGGAAAGAAATTTAAGATATGAATATCCTTTATTAATTGAAGAAGATCTAACCGCGAAAAGCTTTGAAAATGTGGGCTGGTGGGTACAACAATTTAAAGAAATAGATTCGCTAAAAAATAGTAAAATAGAAGCAGAGGCGGAAACGGGGGCTAGATTGGAAGATTATTTACAGACCTATACCAAGAAGAGATTTGAAGAATTAAAACTCGCGAAGGCTGGAATAGATAAATTAATTCTCATTTCGATACTACAAACTGTTTTCGATAAAGAAAATCCGGCGGGTTATTTTAATATAATTTCATTAACCGCCCAGGATGGGGATTATTATACCTCACTTTTATATTTAGAAGATCTTCTAAAAACCGGGTATGATCAGATGGAACAATTGTATAAGATACCAGGGACTTTGGATCATAAATTAAGCCCGGAATTTAATGAGCTGGTGAGTAAATATTTAGGAGAATCCAGATATTATAATATTTCCAACGAGAATTAAATAATTACCGGAGCTTCCTTTTTAAGTAAATAACCAAGGTATACTAGAAGACCGCAAGCTATAATTGCTAAGGCGACCATAACATTCCATGTAAATACATATCCAAATTCACTTATTAAGTGCATTCCGGAGTTATGACCAAAGATGTGGCTCAGTGAAAATGCGATACTATATAAGGCCATATACGATCCTTGTTTGCCCTTATCGGATCTGTTAAGGGCAAAGGTATTAGAAAAAGGAAACCCGATCATTTCGCCTAATGTCATAAAAAGCATTCCTATAATTAATATCCCAACCCAGCCGGTAAGATTTACTGCCACAAAACTTAATCCTACCAATATCGTCCCAACAATTACATGAAAAATCGCGGATACTTTTTTGGTTTCGAGATATTTTATCAATGGCATTTCAAAAAGAAAAATCAAAAACCCATTTATTCCCAATAGCAGTCCAATATCCATTTCCGTAAGTCCGTGCTTTTGAGCATAAAACAAAGGCATGGTAGAGAAATATTGTAAAAAGATAAATCCAAACAATACCATGGCTCCAATAAATATTAAATAAGGGAAATCTTTAAGCACTCCTTGCGGATTCAAATTCACCTCTCTTATGTTTTCGATTGCTTTTTTAGGATGAAGTAGTTTAAGCAATAGAATCCCGGCAATTAAACAGGTGATTCCATCTACCCAAAACAGCCCACTATACCCAGCGCTGGCTATTATTATACCACCAATTGCAGGGCCTGCAGAAAAACCCAGGTTTATTGCTAACCTTATTAAGGTTACAGATCTTGTTCTGTTTTGAGGCTTGCTATAGGCACCGATAGCTACAAAAACAGCCGGTCTAAATATATCTGCAGCCGTCATCACTAAAAAGATCCCAAAACAAATTCCCCAAAAAGAATCTGGAAATTGTAGTAGTACAAATAGAACTGAAGAAACTAATAAACTTCCAGCCATTGTTTTATAATGGCCAATACTATCTACTAATTTACCGCCCAGCCAAGATCCGGCAACAGAACCAAGACCAAAAAAGGTAAGAATCCAGCCAACCTCCACTAAAGAAAAGCCTTTGCTTTTAGTTAGATATAAGGAAAGGAATGGAATTACCATAGTCCCTGCTCTATTAATAAAGGTTATTAATGCAAGCAGCCATACCTCCCGTCTTAAATCGCTAAAGGAATCTATATAGGAACGGAAGATCTTTTGAAACATTCAGATTGGTTAGAGATCAAAATTAGGTATTTTTTCCAAAGAGTTTTTTAAAATAAAGGAGCAAATAAATTAGAACCCCCTTTTTTTTAACTCATATCTTGTCAAGAATTAGTGGGAGGTATAATAACTTAAAATTCCTCATTTTTGTATTATAAATTATAATAGGATGAAAAAATTGCTTTTTTTAATGATTTTAATTCTGAGTGCTTCTCAGCTCGTGGCGCAGAAATCTTCAAAAATGGAAGATATTGTTGTCTTTCAGGAGCATTTAAATTCAGAATTCGCTAATCCGGAAGAGTCGCCTTTAACCGCAGAAGACATTAAAGAATTCAAAGCTTTACAGTTTTTCGATATAGATACCAGCTTTGTGATTGAAGCAGAGTTTGTACGAACTCCATACGAATCTCCTTTTGCAATGCCCACTACCACAGACAGAACACCAATTTATGTGAAATATGGAGAAGCTTATTTCGACATGGAGGGGAAATCTTTTAAACTGAACATTTATCAAAATCAGGAATTAATTACTAAGGCAGAATATGTGGATTATCTATTTATTCCATTTACCGATGCTACTAATGGAGAAACCAGTTATGGAGGAGGAAGATATTTAGATCTGCGAATTCCAACTGGAAAGAATATCACACTTAACTTCAATAAAGCATATAACCCTTATTGTGCATACAGTGGCAGATATTCCTGCCCTATTCCTCCGGCAGAAAACAATATATCTATCTCAATTCCGGCAGGTGTAAAAGCTTATAAGAAATAGGTTAAACCAATTTAGAGAGAAACAATCCTATAAAAACGGCGGCAAATCCGGCGATGATACTTCCCATGGTGTAAATAGCAAAGTTGGTATAATCTCCTGTTCTTAAAAATACCTGATTCTCGAAGGTGAAAGTTGAAAACGTGGTAAATCCTCCACAGAATCCTGTTGCCATGAATAGCATGGTGTTGTTGGAAAATGCTCCGGTCTTGAGAGATACTCCAAGGATCAGTCCAAGTAACAGACTCCCAACGATATTAACGGTGAGTGTTCCAAATGGGAAATCCAGTACAGATTTATTTAAAACCCTAGAGATCACGAAGCGCAATGCACTTCCCAAACCTCCACCTAAAAACACCATTAAGATCGCTTTCATTTAAGGAATTATGATTGTTATAAGGTAGGTTCTTCCGTTTGTAAAAGCGGAATATAAATCTCAGTTACCCAATCTGCCGGATTAGGAGATTTATCTTTTGTTATCACATAAACCTCAAAAGCAGGACTATCAGGATGTACCGGCAAATCATTATCCTGCGAATATTTATAAGCAGTATTCCATGCCTCTTTTAGGTTTCTGTAATCTCCTTTTAAGGTGGTTTTTATTACTTTTTGAACAGGCATCATTCCATTTAGGACGGTGCTTTCTGCCGGTGTTATTATTAGGCTAGGAGTAAAGTAACCTGTTGAATAGATAGCGGAATTATTTTGTTCGTCCCATTTGTTATAAAGCACAAAAGGATTTCCCATTGAAGATATATTGTTTTTTTCCATATATAAGGAAACATCAGCAAACATCTTTTCCATTTTCGACTGAATCTGTGAAACTTTAGTAGCAGTAGTGGTATACATATAAAATCCCCCTCCATAAGTAGTAACCCCATCAACGTTTACAGAATAGGCACTCATTTTTTTAAGAACCACCTTATTTAGTTTTTCCAATCCTTCCTTATACATAGGGCGAATCATTTCAGAAAAACTTTGATCCATAAAAGTAAATCCTAGCTTTTCTCTAAAACTTTGATTTCCTTTAATTCCCCAGGTTACTTTTGTTCCTTCTTCAACTTCAACAAAGTTCCAATAAACATCACTTTTGGATTCTCCATAAGGAGATTTAAATATTAATTCTTGATCTATTGCAGACTCTGGAATGACTTTTAAATTTTTTATGGAACCATCGCCCATCTCATCACTTTTCCATGAATAGCTTGCAGTTTCACCAATAGTTTTATCGGTATAAGTAACGATAATATCATCGGAATCATCCATCCATGGGCCCCATTCCTCCCAATTCTTAAAATTATTCACTTCATTAAAAACCACCGAAACCGGAGCGTTAATTATTGCAGTTTCTTCTACTTGATATTCACCATCTTTAGTAGCTACATAAATAGCTCCGGCAATAAATACAATAAGCAGAATAAAGAATAAATATTTTAAAATTTTCATTAAATATTGGTGTTAATGTGGTTCAATTGGCTAATATAGTTAAATATCAATATGCTAATTACTACATTTGCTGGAAAATTAAACAGAAACATATGAAATTTAAATTCATTTTTACATTACTATTAATGTCTTCCTTATTGTATTCCTGCAAGGATAATGATAAGGATAAAGAGATTACCGAAGTAGAAACTGCTACCGAAACTGAGTTTGATTATAAGGTGGAAGAATTTGGTGATATCAAAGTGTTGAGATACCAAATTCCAGGATTTGAGGAATTGAGTCTAAAAGAGCAAAAACTTGTTTATTACCTTACCCAAGCCGGCTTAAGTGGTCGTGATATTATGTGGGATCAAAATTACAGACATAATCTGGAAATTAGAGATGCCTTAGAAAATATCTACACGAAGTACGCTGGAGATAAAGATGCAACAGATTGGAAAGCATTCGAAACTTATACGAAAAGAGTTTGGTTCTCTAACGGGATTCATCATCACTATTCTAACGATAAAATAAAGCCGGCATTCAGTAAAGAATATTTCGATACGCTTGTAGCTGAAACTAAAACTGAGCTTACAGGAGAGCCTTATGAGGTGATCTTTAATGATAAAGATGCCAAAAAAGTGAACCTGGATCCTACTAAAGGATTATTAAAAGGATCTGCGATTAATTTCTATGGCCCGGATGTAACTGCAGCAGAGGCAGAGGCTTTTTATGCAAAGAAATCCTCCCCAAATAAAGATAAGCCACTTTCTTATGGTTTGAATTCTACTTTGGTTAAGGAGAATGGAAAACTAGTTGAAAAAGTTTGGAAAAGCGGTGGCTTGTATGGTGAAGCTATAGATGAAATTGTAAAATGGTTAGAGAAAGCTAAAGGTGTTGCTGAAAATGAAAAACAAGCTAACGGCTTAGGATTACTTATAAAATATTACCAAACCGGAGATCTTCAAACATGGGACGATTATAATGTTGCCTGGGTTGAAGCTACAGAAGGAAATATAGATTACATCAATAGTTTTATTGAAGTATATAACGATCCATTAGGTTATAGAGGATCGTATGAAAATATTGTACAGATAAAAGATTTTGAGATGTCCAAAAAAATGAAGGTTCTGGAAGAGAACGTTCAATGGTTCGAAGATAACTCACCGCTAATGCCAGAGCATAAAAAGAAATCTGTTGTTGGGGTTACTTATAAAACTGTAATTGTTGCAGGAGAAGCTGGAGATGCTTCGCCTAGTACTCCAATTGGAGTTAATCTACCAAATGCGAACTGGATTAGAGCAGCACATGGTAGTAAATCTGTTTCTTTAGGAAATATCATAGAAGCTTATAACAATGCAGGAAGTTCTGGAGTGTTACAAGAATTTGCTAATGATGAAGAAGAAGTTGCATTAGAAGAAGAATATGGAAAGAATGCAGATAAATTGCATACAGCACTTCATGAAGTTGTAGGTCATGCTTCTGGACAATTAAACCCGGGAGTTGGAGAGACTAAAGTAACCTTGAAGAATTATGCTTCTACAATGGAGGAAGGTAGAGCAGATCTTGTTGGACTTTATTACTTAATGGATCCAAAAATTCAGGAATTAGGATTGACAGATGACTGGAAAAAGACAGGGAAGGCTGCTTATGATGGTTATATTAGAAATGGATTAATGACCCAATTAAGAAGATTAAACCTTGGGGACAATGTAGAAGAAGCTCATATGCGTAATAGACAATGGGTAAGTGCATGGGTTTATGAAAAAGGGAAAGAAGAAGGAGTTATAGAAAAAGTGACCAGAGATGGTAAAACTTATTTCGATATCAAGAATTATGATCGTTTACGTGAATTGTTTGGGGAGTTATTAAAAGAATCTCAGAGAATAAAATCTGAGGGTGATTTTAAAGCTGCTAAAGATCTTGTAGAAAACTACGGAGTAAAAGTAGATCAAGAAATTCATAAAGAAGTATTGGATAGAAATGCACAGTTTGATTCTCCTCCATATAGTGGGTTTGTAAATCCGGTGATTGTTGCTGAGATGGATGATAACAATGAGATTAAATCTTTGAAGGTAACACAGCCTAAAGATTTTGCATCTCAAATGATGGATTATACTAAAAACTACCATTTTTTAAAAACAAATAAAAAAGTTGCTGCACCGGTAGAGTAAGCAAACTGAACAAATCGAAAAAAGCCCCGATAAATCTAATTTATCGGGGCTTTTTTGTGTTTAATAAATGAATATAAAAGTTCTGATCGTCGCTTTTGTTCCAGTGATTAGTTTTCAACTAATGCCCACAAATATAATTGCCGTCATGCTGAACTTGTTTCAGGATCTCAATTATTAGGGGAGGAGATACTGAAACTCCCGATGCAACTTGACAGGTTGACGAGACTATTTCGAAGTGAATTATTGGTTATTGGAATCGCAAATAATAACTACTTAATGTTTAAGATACGCCTTGATCACAAACAATAAACCTATAAAGACTAGGAAGCCAAGTAAGACATATAAACTGCCTTTATGATATTTTTTATGGATGGCGATATCTTTTCTATAACTGAAGATTATAACTACTACAAACGAGATAAAAAATATTGCAGCAAAAATCCATTGTCCGGTACTAAACATTTTTGTTATTTTAGGGCAAAGTTAACTTTTTAAAAACGCTATCTATAATGAAAAGAAGAATTGAAGCCGTAAAAGAATTCCATACCGCTTTTGGTTTGGGAATGAATGACAACCCAATTGCCGATCTGGGTGAGGCAAAGAATATGCTTCGCTTTAATTTGATGAAAGAGGAGAACGAAGAATATCTGGAAGCTGCTAATAATAATGATCTTACTGAAGTTGCCGATGCCTTGGGAGATATGTTATATATCTTGTGTGGTACTATTATCGAACACGGGATGCAACATAAGATAGAAGAGGTTTTTGAAGAAATTCAGCGCAGCAATATGAGCAAGCTGGGAGAAAATGGAAAACCAATATACAGAGAAGATGGAAAAGTACTCAAAGGGCCAAATTATTTTAAACCAGAGATCCTGAAAATTTTAGAGAAGTAGAAAACAGTCTTTTAATATGAATAAGAAAGATTTTGAAATTCTTCGTTCTTTCCATCTACATAATTAGATATTTAGCTTATCATCCCGACGATTGGAGGGATCTCTAGTTAAACTAATTCTGTTTTATTGAGATTCTTCAGTCCACTATGCTTCCTTCAGAATGACAACTCTGTTTTATTGTCATCCATACAATTTAAATATCTCGATTTGTCTGTTCGAGCGCAGTCGAGAACTTTTTAACTTAAGAAGGAGGCTTCCCCCGAGGCATCGGGGCGCTCAACCTGACATCCATGGTTTTTAGGCAATTAGCAATTTATAAAAAAAGCCTTGAAATAATTTTCAAGGCTTTTTTTTATGGAGTTGTATTGTGTTTTATTTTACTAAATATCTCCAACCATACTTGTCTTCTGCCAAGTTGTATTGAATTTTCATCAATTTATCTTTGAAGAAAGTAGCATAGGAATTGGTTAATTTTGGCAACTCATGTTTATCACCTTTATAACCAAATCCTGAGATTGGGTTGATAACTGCAGCAGTACCGGTTCCAAAAATCTCCTTTAAAGTACCTGCCTTTGCGGCATCTAAAATTTCCTGAACAGGAACTTTTCTTATTTCAACATTTATATTATTCTCTTCGGCTAAAGTGAGCAAACTTTTTCTGGTAATACCATCCAAAATTCGGTCGTTAGTAGGAGTTGTAATTAAAGTGTCATTTATTCTGAAGAAAATATTCATGGTACCAGCTTCTTCAAGGTAACTATGCGTATTAGCATCGGTCCAGATAATTTGCTGATATCCTTCTTCGTTAGCCAAATTGGTTGGATAGAATTGTGCGCCATAATTTCCCGCAGCTTTTGCAAAACCAACACCGCCATCTGCAGCACGACTATAACTTTCAGAAAATTTCACTCTAACTTCCCCGGTATAATAAGCTTTTGCGGGAGAGCAAATAATCATGAATTTATAGTTTGTTCCCGGGGAAGCCGATACTCCAGGCTCGGTAGCAATTACAAAGGGTCTAATGTATAGGGCATTTCCAAAACCTTTTTTGATCCAGTCTTTCTCCAATTTTAAAAGTGAATCTAAAGCGTTAAAAAAATAATCTTTCGGAAATTCCGGAATAGCCATTCTCTTGGCAGATATATTTATACGCTTAAAATTTTCTTCTGGTCTAAACATCCAGATTTGGTCTTGATCATCTTTAAAGGCTTTCATTCCTTCAAATACCGCTTGACCATAATGAAAAACCTTAGCAGAAGGTTCCATGGAAATGGGTCCGTAAGGCATTATTTTAGGTGCCTGCCAAGATCCATTCTCATAATCACAAGTCATCATATGATCTGTAAAAATGTGCCCAAATTTTAAATTTTCAAAATCTACTGAATCTATTTTAGAGGTTGGGGCTCTTTTTATATCGATATCGATGGTTGCATCGTTTTTCATTATATTTTTTTTTAGTATTTGCAAATTTACCCAATTTAAAACAAAATCAAAGTCGTGGCTATCTAATAATTTAACAGATGTTGGTTTTAAATCGTTCAAATATCAGTCAGATTATTCGATATTTTATGTTAAATCTACATGATAAGAATTGATAATTTAATTTAAGTTCCTCCGCTTATGCCCCATTCAATAAACAGCTTTGGTAATAAATGGGCAAGTTTTAAGATAATGAATATAATAGGATTTAATACCTTTACGCAACTTGATTAATTCTTATAGTAATAAAATTATAGGTTGCTAAAAAACTCATCAAAACGATTCCCTAAGTTTTTTTTACGGAAAATTTATAACTAAAGATAATAATGAATAATACATTTTCGATTGCTATACATGGAGGGGCTGGTACACTTTTAAAAGGCCAGATGACTGAAGAAAAGGAAGCGGTCTATAAAAATGCCTTAAAAAGTGCAATAGCTAAAGGTTATAAGGTTTTAGAAAATGGCGGATCCTCTGTAGAGGCTGTAGAAAAGGCTGTGATTGTTCTTGAAAACTCCCCTTTATTTAATGCAGGAAAAGGAAGTGTCTTTACAGCAGAGGGTACCCATGAAATGGATGCGGCAATAATGGAAGGAAATAAATTACAAGCGGGGGCTGTCTCGTTAATAACCGGGATTGCAAATCCAATCTCCTTAGCCCGTACCATAATGGATAAAAGTGAGCAAGTTTTTTTAGCTGGAGATGGGGCATTAGAGTTTG
>JAGXIJ010000102.1 GCA_024635675.1 Gillisia sp. | reverse complement strand
ATTTAAAGGTGATGGTATGTTCTCCTGCAGGAATTTGCATTCCTCTTAAAACATAATCTACATTGTAATGGGGGGTTTCTTTGTTATCCACAAAGGCTTTCCACCCATTTTCATAGTACATTTCTGAAAACACAGCGAATCCATCATTACTAGCTTTAGATCTATACACCACTTCATTTGGTTGCTGAGAAACCAGACCTATGCTAGCAGTAGAATCTTGTGCTTTGGTATTATTTATTTCAGACTTATTATATTTAGAATTAATAATCACGGTGGATTTTAGATCTGTATCTGCCAAACTTAATATTGCTTCATCTGGAGAATTCACCCATTTAATATTTTCAATAAACCAGGCATTGCCCAAGGCATTTGGGTTTTGTTGAGCGATAGGCCCGTCTTCGGTTGGCACAATAAAATACTTAACATTAAGCATATTTAGTACCTGCATATTATTTTTAGATAGGTAAAAATCGAATAGATCCTGCATTCTACCGGGTTTAGCAGCATGATACCCACCAATAGAATTATGAAAATAGGAAGTTCTACCTGTATTGAAAGGGCTTTCAGCTAAATCAAAAACTCTGTAATGACCATCATCTTCCAGGATCTGTGCATCTGCAGCAGTTTTTTGAAATGGCTTATTCATTACTCGTGCAGCAACAAAATCTTCATTATTCACATATCTTCTATCCACTCCCACCAGGTCGAAAAGGATTAAAAGTGCAAAACCAATTATTATTAAATTCTTAGTCGCCATTTTCTTTAAATAGGCATAAATCAGTCCGGCAGCTATCAGTACTAAAATGAGAGAACGAATGGCATCGCTAGTAAAAATCGACATTCTATCTTCCTTTAAGGCTCTAACGAATTCTACTCCCATTTGTTCGATATACACAGAATCACTTCCCCCACTAAAATCAAATAAAGCCGATTTTAAAATAAGTAATATTAAGGTAAAACTTCCAGTTATAATAGTTGCCCATTTTAAGGAATGGAGTTTTTCTTCCTTCCCTTCAGTAGAATTAAATAGCTTGTGAAGTCCAAATACTGCGAGTATAGGAATGCATATTTCCGCTATAATTTGAATGGATGAAACTGCACGGAACTTATTATATAACGGAACAAAATCGATAAATAATTCAGTAACAATCCCAAAATTCTTACCCCAAGATAAGATGAGGGATAATAGTGTACCTCCAACGATCCACCATTTCAATCTTCCTTTAACTAAGAATAATGCAAAAACAAATAAAAATATAATACTTGCCCCAATATATGCCGGTGCTCCTACAAAAGGTTGATTTCCCCAATAAGTGGGTGCATTCTCTGCAAAATCCAATGCCTGATCTGGAGAGGCACCCATACGCAGTAATTGCGCATACATTTCAGAATCTTCACCTAGTTTTTCAGAACTGGAACCACCCATAAATCGTGGAATAAAAAGATTCAATGTTTCTGCTATACCATAGCTGTATTCCGTGATGTAATCATAATTCAAGCCGGCAGTTTCCTTGATCTCTCCTTCTGCAGTAAGGCTTAACCCGGTATCTCCTCTAGTACTATATTGAGTATACTCTTGTGTTGCTAGTAAGTTCGTTGCATTAGTAGCAATTGCCAATAATACTGCAAGTACCATTACTCCTAAAGCTTTAAAGAAAGGTGTAAGATTCTTGTTTCTAAAAGCATCTATTAAATAGACCAATCCAAGAACTAATACCAACAGAAGTAAATAATAGGTCATTTGGAAGTGATTTGCACCAATTTCTAATGCCATCGCAAAAGATAGCAGCAAGAATCCACCTAAATATTTATTTCTAAAACATAGTAATATTCCTGCAAGAACCATTGGCATATATGCTATAGCGTGTGCTTTCGAATTATGACCTACTCCAAGAATTATAATAAGATAGGTTGAAAACCCAAAGGCTAGGGCTCCCAAAAAGGCGGTTTTATAATCCAGCTTTAGAACCAATAAGAGAATATAAAACCCAATAAAATATAAGAATAAATAATCTGCTGGGCGAGGTAAAAATCGCAAAGCGGAATCTAACTTCTTAATATAATTATGAGGGTAATAAGCTCCTAATTGATAAGTGGGCATTCCACCAAAAGCGGAATCGGTCCAGTAAGGTTCTTCTCCAGTTTCAGCTCTAAAATCATTTTGCTCTTTTGCCATCCCGATATATTGAACTATATCACTTTGAAAAATTTCTTTTCCTTGAAGTACAGGACTAAAATAAGCGAGGGATATAATGAGAAAACCAAAAACCACAAGAATATGTGGTAGAAAACCTTTAAAGGATCTAATCATAGATAGAATTTAATAGGAATGAAAATTACTCAATTTCTTCGAAATCGATGTACTCCCCTACTTTATTATTGGATTTACTTGATTTAAGCGGATCTGAATTTATTTCTGCCTTCCCCTTTTTTGAAGTATTAGGTGGATTAGGACTATTAAATTGTTGTTGAAATTTTTGTCCAATTCTTTTAAGGAACCATTTTAAGATTAAGGGTCCAAACCATTTAATAAAAATTTTAAAACCGAAATATATTAATAGAATTATTAATATGGTTTTCAAAACACTTTCAAAAGATGCTTCATGCATGAGTTTACAGTTTATGCAAATTTACTATTCTGAGGAGACATTTAAGGTATCTATATCCATAAAAAAATAATAAATTCTTCTATATTTGATTGCACTAACAACAACTTTATGAAATACCTCCATTCCTGTATACCAACATTTATTTTATTATCATTTATAGGGTTTACCGCAAATGCCCAGTATACAGAAACTATAAACTCTAATCGCCCCGGTGCCTCACAGGGTGCATTTTCAGTAGGAACAGGTGTTATTCAGTTGGAAGCTGGAGCCTACTACGGAAAGGATGATCATAGCTTATTACAAACGAATACTGATATTTTGGGCGGAGATTATTCCCTGCGCTATGGTTTGTTTTTTGAAGCTTTAGAAATAAGTTTAATTGGCTCTTTTGAAGAAAATAAAAAATTTATAAAGATTGGAGCTAGTGATGTAGAATTTAAAACGCGAAATTTCAAAACCAATACATTGGGTGCGAAATATCTGATCTTTGATCCTAGTAGAACTATTAAACCAGATGCGCCAAATCTTTATAGCTGGAAGGCTAATCAAAAATTTAAGTGGAAAACCCTTATTCCAGCGGTTTCTGTTTATGCAGGAGCCAATTTTTCTGTAGCAGATAATCCATATTTATATGAGGGAGAAAAACAAGTAACTCCTAAAATAGCAATAATCACACAAAATAACTGGAGTGGGAGTTACGTTTTAGTAATGAATCTTATATTGGATAAATTAACAGAAGATTTCCCTACCTATACTGGAATTGTAACCCTTACACATGCCTTTACACCAACCTTTGCAGGATTTTTAGAGTATCAGGGAATTATAAGTGACATTTATTCTGATGATATTGTTCGTACCGGGGTGGCATATTTATTAACCGACAATCTTCAATTTGATATTTCAGGCTTGCTTAACTTTAAAAACACACCCGATAAATGGCAGGTTGCAGCCGGAGTTTCATATAGATTAGATCTCCATAAAAAGGAGGAATATTTAGATGATTCTTACGAAGGTGACAGAAGGAGAAAGAGAACAGAGAAACAAAAGGAAGAGGAAATTCCGGAAGAAAATTAAAAATATGATTATAAATAAAAAACCACCTAAATTTTAGGTGGTTTTTTATTTATAATGAATCTGATGCTTATTCTCCTAGAGAAGCTGTAACAGCCGCAGATAATCTTTTATAAGTTCCGTTCTCTAATCGTTCTCTAATGGCAGAGAATGCAATTAACGTAAGCTCAATGTCCTCTAGAGTATGTGTAGCAGTAGGAATCATTCTTAAAAGAATTAATCCTTTAGGAATTACCGGGTATACTACAATAGAACAGAAAACACCATGATTTTCTCTTAAGTCTCTAACTAAAGCCATTGCTTCTGGAATACTTCCTTTTAAGTATACAGGAGTAACACAACTTTGTGTAGTTCCTATATCGAAACCATTATTTTTTAATCCGCTTTGTAGCGCATTTACATTTTCCCACAATTTTGCCTTTAGTTCGGGCATGGTTCTAAGCATATCTAAACGCTTTAATGCACCAACAACTAATTGCATTTGCAAGGATTTTGCAAACATTTGTGAACGTAGATTATATTTTAAGTAATCCATGATCTCTTTATCTCCTGCAATAAATGCACCTGTACTAGCTAATGATTTAGCAAAAGTTGCAAAATAAACATCTATGTCATCCTGAATTCCTTGTTCCTCACCTGCTCCTGCACCGGTGGCACCAAGAGTTCCAAATCCATGAGCATCATCTACAAAAAGTCTGAAGTTATATTTCTTCTTAAGAGCAACAATTTCTTTTAATCTTCCTTGCTCTCCACGCATTCCAAAGACACCTTCAGAAATAAGCAAGATCCCACCGCCAGTTTGTTCAGCAATTTTGGTAGCACGTTGCAAATTCTTTTCGATACTTTCCATATCGTTGTGCTTGTATGTAAATCTTTGACCTAAGTGTAATCTTACCCCATCGATAATACAAGCATGTGCATCTACATCATAAACAATAACATCATTCTTAGATACCAATGCATCGATGGTAGAGACCATTCCTTGGTACCCAAAATTTAATAGATAAGAAGCTTCCTTCTTAACAAATGAAGCAAGTTCCTCCTGAAGCTTTTCATGAAGATCTGTATGACCACTCATCATTCTGGCACCCATAGGATATGCAGAACCATATTCGGCAGCAGCCTCAGCATCAACTTTTCGTACTTCAGGATGGTTAGCAAGTCCTAAATAATCATTAATACTCCAAGTGATTACTTCTTTCCCACGAAATTTCATTCTATTAGAAATAGGTCCTTCCAGCTTTGGGAATACAAAATATCCCTCCGCATGTTTGGCCCATTTTCCTAACGGTCCTTTATCTTTATATATTTTATCAAATAAATCTCTCATAGATTTTTTTATTTACAAGTTGCAAAAGTACTGAAATACAACTCAATTTTACAATAATAATGTTCAACAACTTAGTATTATTTAAAACTAAAAGCATCCTTAAAAAAGGATGCCTAGTTTTTAATTGATATATTTAAAGAGCATCCTATTTTATAATTTCAATAGGTTTCGACTCTGCCTCTCTTTTTGAATCGAAAAAGCCTTGTGCCTCCATCCAGTCATCACTATAGATTTTGCTCATATATCTTGAACCATGATCTGGGAAAATTACAACCACTTTACTAGTTTCATTAAATTCTCCCAATTCCTGTAATTGTTTTATTCCCTGCATTGCCGCACCACTAGTGTAACCAAGGAATAAACCTTCGGTTCTTGCAAGTTCTCGGGCAGTATGCGCACTATCTTCATCTGTAACTTTCACGAATTCGTCTATAATATCGAAATCTGTAGCAGATGGAATTAGATTTTTTCCTAAACCTTCAATTCTATAAGGATATATTTCATCTTTATCAAAAGCGCGAGTCTCATGATATTTTTTAAGCACAGATCCAAAGGCATCTATTCCTATAATTCGAATATTAGGATTTTGTTCTTTTA
Source organism: Gillisia sp. (assembly GCA_024635675.1). GTDB lineage: Bacteria > Bacteroidota > Bacteroidia > Flavobacteriales > Flavobacteriaceae > Gillisia. The sequence continues at coordinate 12,449 of JAGXIJ010000102.1, read as the reverse complement.
AAAATTTAGCTGTTCCAGAAATTGTTCCTCCAGTCCCACTACAAGCAATTAAATGAGTTAGTTTCCCATCTGTTTGCTCCCAAATTTCAGGACCTGTAGAGTTATAATGAGCTTCAATATTTAATTCATTAAAATACTGATTAATATAAATAGAATTTTCCGTTTCCTCATGAATCCTTTTAGCCACTTCATAATAAGACCGGGGATCTTCTGCAGGAACATGAGCAGGACAAACATAAACTTTGGCTCCCATTGTTTTCAGCATGTCAATTTTATCCTGTGAAGATTTAGAACTTACTGCAAGAATACATTTGTAGCCTTTTATTATACTAACCATAGCAATACTAAATCCTGTATTTCCTGAAGTTGTTTCAATAATAGTATCTCCTGGTTTTAGAATTCCCTTTCTTTCTGCTTCCTCAATAATATATAAGGCAATTCTATCCTTAGACGAATGTCCAGGATTAAATGCTTCAATTTTTGCGAAAAAATCTCCACTAAAGTTTTTGGTAATGGAATTCAATTGAACTAAGGGAGTGCTCCCAATTAATTGCAATATGTTATTGTATACCTTTTTCTTATCTGTCATAGGATGAAATTCTTTAACCAATGTAGGAATTAAAAATTTATTGTTGAATGTTAAAACAATCTTAATCCCAAAAATCGCCCAAATTTAAGGCTAATTTTTCAATTACTCGGTAATTCCTTCTAAGTCTAATAAAAAGGCATACTCTTCGGCTACTTCTTTTAATGCTTCAAATCTACCAGAGGCGCCTCCATGCCCGGCATCCATATTAATATGAAATAACAGTTTATTTTTATCTGTTTTTAATTCTCTTAGCCTGGCTACCCATTTTGCAGGTTCCCAATACTGCACTTGGGAATCATGTAATCCTGTTGTGATAAGCATATTTGGATAGTTTTGCTTCTTAACATTATCATATGGTGAATAAGACAGCATGTATTTATAATATTCTTCATTATTTGGATTTCCCCACTCATCATATTCTCCCGTTGTAAGCGGTATAGATTCGTCTAACATAGTTGTAACCACATCTACAAATGGAACTGCAGCAATGATTCCATTATATAATTCGGGGGCCATGTTTGCAACTACTCCCATTAATAACCCACCAGCAGAGCCACCCATGGCGTAACAATGTTCTTTTGAAGTATATTTTTGGTTAATTAAGTATTTAGATACATCTATAAAATCTGTAAATGTATTTTTCTTTTGAAGCAATTTTCCATCTTCGTACCAGGCTCTTCCCAAATATTCTCCGCCTCTAATATGAGCGATCGCATAGATAAAACCTCTATCTAACAAGCTTAACCTTACACTGGAAAAATAAGGGTCGATGGTGGAACCATAAGATCCATACGCATATTGCAGCAATGGATTAGATCCATTCTTCTTAAGATCTTTTCTGTAAATAAGGGAAATTGGGATTCTTGTTCCATCTTCTGCATTAGCCCAAATACGTTCTGTGGTGTAATTATCTTTATCAAAGTTACCTCCCATTACCTCTTGTTCCTTAAGTACAACCTTTTCTTTTGTGGCCATATTGAAATCTATAACCGAGGTTGGATTGTTTAAAGAATTGTAGGTGTATCTTAGAATATCTGTGTCAAAATCTGGATTTATACTGGTATATGCTGTATAAGTTTCATTGTTGAATGGTAAATAATAACTTTCTTCTGAATGCCACTTAGTGATCTTAATCTTATTTAATCCCTCATTTCGCTCACTTATAACTAAATAGTGCTCAAAAATATCTATATCCTCTAACATATAGTCATCTCTATGTGGAATCACTTCAACCCAATTTTCCTGACCGGTTTTATCTACCGGAGTTTTCATTAGTTTGAAATTGGTTGCATCATCCTTATTAGTTAAAATATAAAAACAATCTTCAAAATGAGTAATTCCATATTCCAAACCTCTTTCTCTGGCTTGTACTAATCTAAATTCTCCATTAGGATTGTCTGCTTCCAGTATCCTAAACTCACTGGTTAGCGTACTATGACATCCAATAACCAAGTATTTTTTGGACTTGGATTTGTACACATACGTATTAAAAGTCTCATCTTTTTCTTCAAAAACCAATTGGTCATCCTTAGATGAAGTCCCTAAAACATGCTTATAAATTTGATTAGAACGTAAGGTTTTATCGTCTTTCTTCGTATAAAACAGCGTTTTATTGTCATTTGCCCATGTAGAACCACCAGTTGTAGGTTTTATCTTTTCTCCTAAGATCTCACCAGTTTCCAAGTTCTTAACATAAATGGTATACTTTCTTCTACTTACAGTATCTACTGCAAAAGCAATTAATTTATTATCTGAACTAACATTTAACCCACCCAGACTGTAATATTCATGACCCTCTGCCATCTTATTTACATCGAACAAGATCTCCTCAGGAGCATCTAAACTTTCCTTTTTTCTGGAATATACCGGGTAATCTTTCCCTTTTTCAAAGCGAGTAAGATACCAATACCCATTCAATTTATAAGGAACAGAAGAATCATCCTCTTTTATCCGGGATTTCATTTCCTCGAAAAGATCTTCTTGAAACTGCTTGGTATGAGCTGTCATTAACTCATTATATTCATTTTCTTTTTCAAGATAACTTATCACTTCCGGGTTCTCCTTATCATTAAACCAGTAGTAATGATCGTTTCTAACATCATTATGAGCTTTTAATTCTTTAGCAATTTTATTAGCCTTTGGAGGTAAAATTTCAGTTTTCAATAGAGGGTGATTTTGTGCTATTATATTAGAATTTACAAAGGTAAGGCTTCCCAATAAAAAAAGTAAGAGTCTTTTCATATTTAGTATTATTTCATCTGGTAAATTAATAAATTTGTAGTTACTAATTTATAAAACACAGTCTATGTTTGGAGATATGATGGGGATGATGAATAAAATCAAAGAGACCCAAGAAAAAGTTGAAGTTACTAAAGAACGCCTTAAAACAGTTTTGATAGATGAGCAATCTAGTGATGGCCTATTAAAGGTAACAATTACCGCAACCAGAGAAATTAGAAATATTTCTATTTCAGATGAGTTATTGGAAGATAAGGAGCAATTAGAAGATTATTTAGTTCTAACCTTGAACAAAGCAATTACCAAAGCCTCAGAAATAAATGAAGCAGAACTTGCGGCAGTTGCAAAAGATGGAATGCCTGATATTCCAGGTTTAGATATGTTTAAATAATAAAAGGCGTACCAAGACGCATTTAAATTCTCAAACTATCCTGAAAACTATTGGTATTGTACTAGTAGATATATTTAAAATTAAGTTGAGGCAATTAAAGGTTAAATATCCTTTAATTGCCTCAATTTTTTATTTTTCAAATTATAGAATTAAGCCTCTCCTCTAGCAGGATATTTTTCATTTAATACAAATGAAATAGATTTTAAAAGATCGTCAAAATGTGGTCGTGCAAATGGCATGCTTTGAATCGATGCTGCATAAAGCGTACTGTCTGGTCTAATTAAAAATAAACCCGGTTCAAAGAACATTTCGGGCTCTTTCTCGTTTATTCCTTTTGAGATAAAAAGATCCCATTTTCTAGCATCTTCTATAGAGAAATTAAAACCAATAGTTAGCTTGTCTATATCCCAGTCTGTAACCGTTTTTTCTGCTAAGGACGCTGTATTGGAACTTATACAAATTACATTTACCCCTTTATCTCTAAACTTCCCTATCTTAGAATTCAATTCTTCTAAATAAGTTTTACAAACAGGACAATGTAAGCCTCTGTAAAAGACAACTAATGTAAAGTTCTTAGGTTTTTGATCCCGAAGATTCCATATCATTCCGTTTACCGTTTCTACAATAAGTTCTGGAACCTCTTTCCCTGGTATTAAATTCTTCATATCAATAGTTCAATTTTATTTTTTGGAAAAGTATATAAAATAAGAGGTTTTGCTGTACTCCTATTTTATAATCTTCTGTTAAGCTTTACACTCATATTAAAGGCGAATGTTCGTAATAACCCCTAAAAATTTTTGATGAAGATCTTCAGTATAATCTAAATGAGTAACAATCCTAAGTTTCCCTTGCCCCATATTACTTATCCTAACATTTTCTTTCTGAAGCTGTTTCATAAAAAGCTCCTCATTAGCCACATCTTTTAAATAGAAAATTACAATGTTTGTTTCAACAGATTCAACTTTTAAAACATATGGTAAACTTTCTAAAGTGTTTCCAATTTCTTGTGCTCTATCATGATCTTCTTTCAATCTTTCTACATGGTTGTCTATAGCATAAATTCCGGCAGCAGCCATAAACCCCACCTGCCTCATTCCGCCACCTAAAACTTTCCTTACTCTAATGGCATTTTTCATAAGATCAGCATTCCCTATTAATACAGATCCCATTGGAGTTCCTAAGCCTTTAGACAGACAAATAGAAATGGTGTCGAACAACTTTCCATAGTCCTTTGCAGATTCTCCTTTTGCTACCAATGCATTAAATAAGCGTGCGCCATCCAGATGCAATCCTAGATTATGAGTATTACACACCTTTCTTATCTTCTTGATCTCGTCAAGATCATAGCAAGCTCCCCCACCTTTATTAGTGGTATTTTCCAGACAAACCAAGCTCGTTAATGGACTATGATAAAAATCTGGGGCATTAATGTTTTCTTCTACTTGTGCCGCTGTGATCATCCCTCTGTCCCCATCTACTAGTTTACAGGAGACTCCGCTATTAAAAGAAACTCCACCTCCTTCATAATTAAAAACATGTGCCCATTTATCACATATCAGTTGCTCTGCCGGTTGAGTATGTAATTTTATAGCAGCTTGATTGGCCATACTCCCGGTTGGGAAGAATAAAGCCTCATCCATTCCGAACATATCTGCTAGTTTCTTCTCCAACTCATTAACAGAGGGATCTTCTTTATAAACATCATCTCCAACTTCAGCAGAAATAATAGCTTGTAACATTTCCTTAGTTGGTCTTGTAACTGTATCGCTACGTAGATCTATTTCTTTCATATATTTTTTTTCTGAATAAATATTTTAATCTTGTAATTTTCTAATTATAACTTCCAATTGGTGAACCATCTGGAATTTTAGGTGCCTGAACCAAAGGTTTAAATAATTCCGGCTTTTTTCTGAATTGCTCAATTTCCAAAAGTAGCTGCGTTCTAAATATTTTATTACTTGTTAAATTGGTTTTTAACCAGGATTCTAAAGCAGCAATATTATAATTTGCTATTGCCTTAACCTGAGGAATTGAGTTTTTATTCACAGCTAAATTAAGAAGATGCTGCAAAACATTATAATTAATAGTGTTTTGTACTTCTTGTAAATAAGGATCTTTAAATGTTTTTTTTATGGTTGAACCAAGCAATTCTTCCAAAACTTCTTCAAGACTTAATTGTGAATTATCTAATGCCTTTTGCTGAATAAGTCTTGCGGAGCGTTCGGGATGCAGGAGATATTGCAAGCTAAGATCACTAGCAGTTCCAGCAGCGCCTAAGGCATCGAAGGCAACGCCGGTTTCGCTATCGAATGATTCCCGATCTCTACCATATCCATAGGCTCTAGGAGGAAATAGCTGTAATTTATCTTTTGGGATCGCTAAAAATTCGGCATTCAGTGTTTTTAGATATACATCAAGTGCATTTTTTTGATCTTCTACGGAAGCAGGTTTAACCGGGATCTGCTTATCTCCTTTTACAGCATAAGAATAATCCAGTCCTCCAATAACTTTTGAAACCGCTTCAGTTTGGTATCTATGTAAAAAATATAATGGAACAAAAACATCTTCTAAAGTAGAATAGGATTCTCCCTTCCTAATATTGTCTATCGAAAAATTAGAGATTGCCTTTTTTCTAATAGCTAATAGGTCCTCTAATCCTTGTGCAGCAAATTCGCCATTATCCCATAAATGCGCATATATATTAGCACCGCCGGAAGCTCTTGCATCACTATCTGTTATAAATCGAAGTTCCTGTGTAGAGGTTTCAGCAAGTATCGAGTCTAAAAATTGCTTTTCCGTGGCTTCGATAGGAATATCTGAATAGGAATATTTTACAGTGAATTTATCCCAGTTCCCTATCCCCACACTATAAGCATCGTTAACAACGATCTCCTCATTTTCAATTTTAAATTGAGGATGAGGATAATCCATTACTGAAGAATTCCCATTAGTGCTTGCAGAAAAATTATGAGTAAAGCCTAATGTATGCCCTACTTCATGAGCAGCTAATTGACGGATCCTGGCGATAGCCATTTCCATCATTCGCTCATGAGCTTTATCATTTTCAGAAAAAGGTTTATTAAGAAGTGCTTGAGCGATCAGGAAATCCTGCCGAATCCTTAAACTCCCCAAACTCACATGTCCCTTAATGATCTCACCTGTTCTTGGGTCTATCACATTCGCTCCGTAACTCCATCCTCTGGTAGACCTGTGCACCCATTGTATCACATTATATCTAACATCCATAGGATCTGCCCCTTCCGGCATCATCTTAACCTGAAAGGCATTTTTATAACCTATAGCTTCATATGCCTCATTCCACCAACTAGCACCATCTATAAGTGCCGACCTAACCGGTTCTGGAGTTCCGGGATCCAAATAATATATTATTGGTTCTACAGGTTCACTTATTTCCTGCTTGGGATTCTTTTTCTCTAATCGATGTCTTGTAATATATCGTTTTTCTATAGGCTCAAAAACTGGTGTAGAATAATCAAAATAGGAAATATAGATCGCCCCGCTTCTGGGATCGAAAACACGTTTTTTATAGTTGTTATCCGGGAGTTTTACAAAAGAATGATGTTGGGTAACTGTTATAGAATTATTATTAGGGAGTACTTCCTTAAGTGTTCGACTCGTTGCCTCTCCATCGAAGGTAAGCAACGCCTCAAATTCTACATTTTCTGGAAAAGCTTTTGTTCGCTCCAGAGAAAGCGCATTTTTAGAATTATTTAAATTAAAATTCCCGTGCTTTCCATTTTTTAATTTTGAAGCTACGTTATGAGCATCTTCCATTAAAAATGGTGTGAAATCTATACTATAAGTTCCCCCTTTCTTCTCTTTTATTTCGAAACCAAATAATACAGATTGTGCAAATGCTTCCTCCACACTTTTCTTTTCTAAAGCGTTATCTGTTATCGCTCTATACTTTAGATTTGGCTGAATTAATAATAATTTATTTCCGGCCTTAATAAATTTCACAACCACTTCATTTCCCAGCTGCCCTCTATCCAATCCTACATCATTAGAACCAATCCCTGTGGTTAGAGATTGAACATATAAGAATTCTTTATCCAGATCTTTTACTTCCAAAAAGATCTTATCCTGTTTTTGGGAATATTCAAAATTGAAAAATCCGCTGTATTTTATTAGATCATCTTTCTCTGATGAAGTTTGGCTGTAAAAAGTAGTTGTGATACTGAGGTACAGGAAAATAGCTAAAACTGGCTTCATAAAGTATTTTTAAAAGTTGTCTAAAACTATAAAATTATTGTAAAATAGCTTTAAGAACCTATGTTTAATTCTATTTTTACGGAAATTAATAACAGATATGATCACTTCAGAACATATAAAAGATCTTAAAGATCGCCTGGTAGCGTTAAGGAGGTATCTTTGACGTTGATGCCAAACAAATTGAAATATCCAATCTAGAGGAGAAAACATATTCTCCAGATTTCTGGGACAATCCTAAAAAAGCTGAAACCCTAATGCGTGATCTTAACGCTGAAAAAAAATGGGTAGACGATTATTTAGCTGGTGAAACTCTTGTGGAGGATCTCGAGGTTATATACGAATTCTATAAGGAAGGTGAAGCCAGTAATGAGGATGTAGAGAACCGACACGAAAAGGCACTGGATTTAATTGAAGGGCTCGAGTTTAAAAATATGCTTTCTGATGAAGGTGATAGTTTAAGCGCAGTACTACAAATTACTGCAGGAGCAGGAGGAACAGAAAGTTGCGATTGGGCAGAAATGCTTATGCGAATGTATCTTCGCTGGGCAGAATCCAAAGGTTTTAAGCTTAAAGAATTAAATTACCAAAGTGGTGAAAGCGCCGGTATAAAAACCGTTACTATTGAAATTGAAGGAGAATATGCTTTTGGTTGGCTAAAAGGTGAGAACGGGGTACATAGATTAGTACGCATTTCCCCTTTTGATAGTAATGCGAAAAGACATACTTCATTTGCATCAGTATATGTTTATCCTTTGGTGGACGATAGTATAGAAATAGATGTGAATCCATCGGAGATTTCATGGGAAACTATGCGCTCTTCTGGTGCTGGAGGACAAAATGTAAATAAGGTTGAAACTGCCGTGCGATTAAGACATGCCCCTACTGGAATCGTAATCGAGAATTCCGAGACGCGATCTCAATTAGAGAACAAAACTAAGGCTATGCAACTATTAAAAAGTCAGTTGTACGAGATCGAATTACAGAAACAGCAAGCACAACGCAGGGAAATAGAAGACTCTAAGATGAAAATAGAATGGGGATCGCAAATAAGAAATTATGTAATGCATCCTTATAAATTAGTGAAAGACGTTCGAACTGCAGAAGAAACAGGGAATGTAGATGCTGTTATGGATGGCTCGATAGACCAGTTTTTAAAGGCCTATCTTATGATGATGGGACAACGGCATGAAGATTGATATTATGCTAATTTTTGAATGAAAAATTAATATTAATTCCGTATTTTAATTTAAAGTAATGATAACAGTTTATCACAATCCAAGATGTAGCAAATCCCGAGAGGGGTTGGCAATGGTGCAAAACTCTGGAAAAGATTTTTTTGTAAGGGAATATTTAAAAACTCCGTTATCTGAAGAAGAGTTGGAAAAATTGATTGAAAAACTTGGGATGTCACCACTTGAATTGGTGAGGGCAAACGAAGAAATTTGGAAAAAAGAATTTAAACATAAGGAATTAAGTAGTGAGGATATTATGTCGGCATTGATAAAATATCCTAAACTAATAGAAAGGCCAATTGTTGAAGATGAAAAAAATGCTGTAGTGGGACGACCTTCCTCGAAAATAAGTGAACTTTTATCCTAATTGGTATTTTATAAAAAATGATTTAAAATGAAAAACATGACATTGAAAAATAGAATTCATTTACTTGGGCTCTCTACAATTCTGGTTGGAGGTTTTGTTTTGGCACAGATATATATTCATAATAAGAATTCAAAAGAGATTAAAGATATTGCCTCAGAATTAGCTTTAGAATGGAAAGAAAAGCTCGGTCTAACACCAGAGCAGACTAAAAAGTTAGAAGCAACAATCATAGAATTTACAATTCTTAAAAATGAAATTATAAATTCTAACAGATCTCAAAAATTCATAATTAGAGATCTTCAAATGACTCAGCAACGAGAGCATAGAAAAACAAAAAAGTATTTAACCAGTGCTCAATTCACTGCTTATGTTGGGGTTAATAAGAAAATTCCTAATGAGTTAATAGATGCTTAAAATATTTATATTGGTTTAAATGATCTTTTTACAAAGGTCATTTAAACCTTCTCTTACTTATATGGTCTAACAAGAAATAAGTGTTATGACCATAAAGAATATTTTAGCTATCAGCTTTTTGCTGATTTTTTTTATTTCCGGTTCTTATTCCGGATTTTCTCAATCTAAACAATTTACCATTTCTGGAAAGGTTATGGACGATGCATTAAATGTGCCTCTGGAATATGCTACAATAGCGATTACAAGACCTAACGATCCAAAATTTCTTGATGGAGGAGTTACAGATATCAATGGTGAATTTTCAATTAAAGTTCCACCGGGGATCTATAACATTACTATAGAATTTATATCCTATACTCCAAAAACCTTTAAAAATAAGAATGTAGAATCCGATTTAGATCTGAGTATTATTAAATTAGGGATAAGTTCTTCTAGTTTAGATGAAGTGGTGGTTCACGCAGAAACTACACAAGTAGAAGTGCGTCTCGATAAAAAAATCTACAACATAGGGAAAGATCTTACTACCAAAGGTGGAACTGTGAGTGATGCTTTAAGCAATGTCCCTTCAGTATCGGTAGATGTTGAAGGAGCTATTAGTCTAAGAGGAAATGAAAATGTTCGTGTTTTAATTAACGGGAAACCCTCTGCAATGGCAGGTTTTGGCTCTACTAATGTTTTAGGGCAACTTCCGGCAGATGCTATCGACCGTGTAGAAGTGATCACTTCCCCATCAGCAAGATATGATGCCGAAGGAACTGCAGGAATCATCAATATTATATTAAGAAAAGAGAAAACACTAGGATTTAACGGCTCTATTACCGCCAATGTGGGAACTCCAGAAGACTACGGAATTAGTGTGAATGCTAACATAAGAAAAGAAAAATTCAACCTTTTTAATACTACAGGATTTAGTTATCGTAACGGACCCGGAAATGCTTTTTTTGATACCCGATACTTTAACGGAACCTTCGATAGGGTTGTGGAAGACAGAGATTATGACAGATTAAGAAGAGGTTTCAATACAAATCTTGGTTTTGAATATTATATTACAGATATGTCTTCGCTTACTGCAAGTGTATTTTATAGATTGGGTAATAATAATGATGTAACTAAGAATTACACCAACAGATTTATCAATAATGACTTAGTTGTGCAAACGCTTAGACAGGAATTTGAATCTGAAGATGATAACAGCTACCAATTTGCCTTGAATTACAGCAATAAGTTTGATGAAGAAGGACATAAATTAACTGCCGATTTTCAATATGAATATGATAAGGAGGTACAACCATCTTTTATAACTGAAGATATTATTATAAAAGATCCATCCCAAGACATTGGTTTTCTTGCTGATGAAGAAACAAACTCAATAGAAAAGCAGAATGAATTTCTATTACAAGTAGATTATGTACGCCCAATTGGGGAAGATTCTCAATTTGAAGCAGGATATCGAGGAAACTTTAAAAATGAGATTACAGATTATACCTTAAGACAACAAGACCCGGAAAGTCTTCAGCTTTTGGTAAATGACACCCTTACCAATGTTTTTGATTATACCGAAAATGTAAATGCCGTTTACACGCAGTACGGGACAAAATTTGGTGATTTCTCTTTCCTTTTAGGACTTAGGCTTGAGAACACACAATTAAAGGGAAAAATTGACTCTGAGCTAACTGATGCAGAAATCACACAATCCTTTGGATTTCCCATAGATACCGATTTCGATAATAATTACTTAGGTCTCTTCCCTACCGTAAATTTAATTTATGAGATTGCAGAAACTGAGAATATAACATTAGGTTATAATAGAAGGATCAACAGACCAAGAGGATGGTTTATAAATCCATTCCCTTCTAGATCAAGTAGAACCAATGTTTTCCAAGGAAACCCAAACCTAGCTCCTGCATATTCTAGCGCCTTCGATCTTGGTTATTTAAAACGTTGGAAAAAAGTAACACTTACCTCTTCTATTTATTACCAGTATGAAACAGATGCTTTTGAAAGAGTTCAACAAGGAACCGGTGAATTCATTGATGGGATAGAAATAATTAGAACCATCCCAATTAACTTAGGAACCAACGAGCGAATTGGTGCAGAGGCCGGGATATTATACAACCCCGCAAAATGGTTACGATTGAATGGTAGCATTAACTTTTTTCAATTTAAAAAAGAAGGAGATTTTAATGGAGTAGATTTTGGATCTAAAAATGAAAGTTTTTTCACAAGATTTAGTTCTAAAGTTACACTTCCGGCAAAAATAGAATGGCAAACAAACGCTTTCTATTTTGGTCCTTCAGAAAATTCACAAACAAAATCTGATGGGATATTTAGTCTAGACGTTGCGCTGAGTAAAGAGATCTTCAAAGAAAATGCAACACTATCATTAAACGCTCGTGACCTTTTAAATACCAGAAAACGTTCTTCGGTTACTACTACTGAAAGATTTATTCAAGAAAGTGAATTTCAATGGAGACAACGTCAAATAACTCTTTCTTTAACCTATAGATTTAATCAGAAAAAAAATCAGCAGCGTAAAAGGGAGAATAATAACAATAGCGATGATGGCGGAGACTTTGAAGGATAATAATACTTGATATAATTATAATTTATAAACTAATAAAGGTTGCCAATTGGCAACCTTTATTAGTTAGCACAAAAAAAAGATACAGCAATTAATTACTGTGTCTATATATCTTAATAAGTAAAGTTAAAGACTAGGCTTTTAACTCTTTTTCTTTCTTCTTTTTTGAACGCTTTTCTTTAATCAATTCAGTAACAGATCCACCAATCCAATATGGAACAATTGCTACTAAAAATATCATTAACCAAAATCCCATGGTTAATATAACTAAAAACGCTAAAAAGCCTAAGTATTGATCAAATTCAAACATATCTTCTGGAGATTTTTATATAGGGACAAAGATAGTAAGTCTAATAGTGTTCTGCCAAATAAAAATTGATTTTTTACTTCAAAGTTTAAATTTT
>JAGXIJ010000101.1 GCA_024635675.1 Gillisia sp. | reverse complement strand
GTTAGGACGCATGGTTTTCATCCATGTAACAGGGGTTCGATTCCCCTACGGACTACTTTAAAAATAATTAAATACATTAGTAATGGCAAATCATAAGTCAGCGTTAAAAAGAATTCGTAGCAATGAGACCAAACGTCTTAGAAATCGCTACCAACACAAAACTACCAGAAACGCTATCAAAAAGTTGCGTGAAGCAGACAAAAAGGATGCTGTAACATTATATCCTTCTGTAGCTTCAATGATCGACAAATTAGCGAAGAAAAATATCATACACGATAATAAAGCTTCTAACTTGAAGTCAAAATTAGCTAAGCACGTTGCTGCTTTATAGTTAATAGTTAGTGTTTAAATTATTTGATAACTGTTGAAAATGAAAATTTTCAGCAGTTTTTTTGTTCTCAAAACTCTTGGAGATCGAGTTTGTATATAGATATTAATCTATATCAAAAAAATAAAGTACTAGTTGGAGATAAACTTATTGTTGATGTTCTCTATGAAATTAAGTACCTCTTCTCTTCCAAGGTCGCTTTCTGCAGAGGTGATAAAATACTCGGGCATTTCCACCCAGATCTCCATCATTTTTTCTTTATAAGTTTCTACATTTCTTATTAGGGCATTCGGCTTAAGCTTATCTGCTTTGGTGAAAATAATGCAAAAAGGGATTCCATGTTCTCCAAGCCATTGCATGAATTCAAGGTCTATGGGTTGTGGATTATGCCTGCTGTCTATAAGTACAAAAGCACATAGCATTTGTTCCCGATGCTCAAAATATTGAGTAATGAATTTTTGAAATGTTTTCTTGATGGATTTTGAAACTCGTGCATAACCGTATCCAGGTAAATCTACCAAATGCCAATCCTTATTTATTAAGAAATGATTGATCAATTGTGTTTTTCCAGGTCTTCCAGAGGTTTTCGCCAGACTTTTTCTAGCGGTAAGCATGTTGATTAGGGAGGATTTCCCCACGTTACTCCTTCCGATAAATGCATATTCCGGCAATTTACTGTTTGGACATTTTGCAACCTCGCTGTTGCTTACAACAAATTCAGAAGATTTTATTTTCATTATTTAATCCTTAGAAAGATCTCTTTTGTAGCCATTCGAATAATAGCTCATTAAAAGTGTCTGGATGCTCCATCATTGCTGCGTGTCCACATTCATCTATCCAATATAGATCTGAATCTGGTAACAAACGATCAAAATCTTTAGCAACATCTGGCGGAGTTACATTGTCATTCTTACCCCAAATAATACAAGTTGGGGTGTCCATATTTGGTAGATCCTTAGCCATATTATGGCGGATCGCACTTTTTGCAATAGCTAAAGTTTTTACCAATTTATTTCTGTCGCCAACTGTTACATATACTTCGTCTACAATTTCTTTAGTGGCAACTTCTGGATCGTAAAAAACATTTTGAGCTTTTTTCTTAATGAACTCATAATCACCTCGTCTTGGATAACTTTCGCCCATGGCGTTTTCGTAAAGTCCTGAGCTTCCGGTAATAACCAAACCTTTTACTAATTCCGGGTACATTTTAGTACACAACAAGGCAATGTGTCCTCCCAAGGAATTACCTAGAAGTATTACTTCAGAATACCCCTTAAATTCAATAAAATCTTTAAGAAATTTAGCAAAGGTTCCAACACTAGTCTTTAGTAAAGACATTTGGTAGAGAGGTAATTCAGGAATCAAAACTTTGTATCCTTTTTTCGGGAAATAATTCACAACACCATCAAAATTACTAAGTCCACCCATGAGTCCATGTAAAATAACGATTGGTGTTCCTTCCCCTATTTCGAGGTAAGTAAAATCTCCTTCTTGTTGTAAATGGTGTTCCATGAATGCCGTTTGCAATTAGCAATCGCAAATATAGCGATTTCAGTACAAGTATAATCATTTTTACTTAATACACTGCGTTATTATTGTTCGCAATTATTGATTAAAAACACAAATTTATTCTATTAAAATTTACTAAAAGTATCCAAAAAAAGCAAGCGGCTGAAACATAATGAACTAGCTCTATTTAGAAGTGTTTCAGGGCAATAGGTGGAGAAACTTATCAACATTGTGGTAAAATGTGGTAAAAAGTGGTAATAATTTCAATATATTTGACTCTATAAAGTTATTAAGTGGTAAATCTAATTGGAACATACGAATGTAAAGTAGACGCTAAAGGGCGTCTGATGGTGCCGTCGGCTTTAAAAAAGCAGCTGACACCGGTATTGCAGGAGGGTTTTGTTTTAAAAAGATCTGTGTTTCAACCTTGTTTGGAATTATACCCAATGGAAGAGTGGAATGCCATGATGAAAAAGATCAATGGTTTAAACAGATTCAAAAAGAAGAACAACGACTTTATACGAAGATTTACTGCCGGAGTTAAAACGGTAGAAGTAGATGCCAATGGGCGTTTGTTAATTCCGAAAGATCTTTTTGGCTTTGCTGAAATGGATAAAGAGATCGTTCTTTCTTCCGCAATTAACATTATTGAGATCTGGGACAAAAATAAATATGAAAATACCATAGATGCTTCTGCCGATGATTTTGCAGATCTCGCAGAGGAAGTTATGGGTAACGATGACTTGGATGGAATATCATAATCCTGTTTTATTAAAAGAGTCTGTAGATGGTTTAAATATTAAACCAGACGGGATCTATGTGGACGTGACCTTTGGTGGTGGCGGACATTCCAAAGAGATACTGAAGAGACTGGGTGAAAAAGGAAGATTATATGCTTTCGATCAAGATGAAGACGCTTTAGAAAATGCATTAGGCGATCCTCGCTTTACTTTGATCAATGAGAATTTTAGATTCATAAAGCGCTTTCTAAGATTTCATGGGGTTAAAAAAGTGGATGGGATCCTTGGTGATTTTGGGGTTTCCTCTCATCAATTCAATGTAGCAGAACGTGGTTTTTCTACCAGATTCGAAGCGAAGTTGGACATGAGAATGAGTCAGAAAAGCAGCTTAAGTGCCTTCGAGGTGATCAACGAATACGATCATGCACAACTTAAAAAATTATTCTTTGAATACGCCGACTTAAGAAATGCTTCAAAAATAGCTGCTGAAATAATCAAGGCCAGAGAAGTTGCTCCAATCGAGAGTGGCGATCAATTAAAAGAAGTATTAAAGCCTTTTCTTTTTAAGGAAAAGGAGCATAAAATATTAGCTCAGATCTATCAGGCAATCCGTATAGAGGTGAATCAGGAAATAGAGGTTCTAAAAGAATTTTTATTACAAACCGAGGAATTGCTGGATAAAGGAGGGAGATTAAGTCTTATTTCTTATCACTCTTTAGAAGATAGGTTAGTAAAGCGATATATAAGAAGCGGTTTGTTTGAGGGAGAACCTGAGAAAGATTTTTATGGAAATATATCGGTGCCTTTTAAGAAAGTTAAAAGTCTAATAGTTCCTTCAGCCGATGAGATCTATAAAAATAATAGGGCCAGAAGTGCAAAGTTAAGGATAGCAGTTAAGTTATAAAGCTTAAGATTTTCAGATAAAATTTACAGCAAACCAAGAGCTATGAATAAGGGGATGTATAACATATTGAAAGCCGATTTTTTGATTAGCAATGATGCTATTAAAAACTGGCGATTTATTGTGTTCTGTACATTACTTGCAATTATAATGATTGCTTGTTCCCACAGTGCAGAACGCAAAGTTCACAATATTGCCCAACTGAATACTGAAGTTCGAGAATTGCGTAGTGAATTTGTAGATATGCGATCTGCCTTGATGAAGCTTAAAATGGAATCTACCATAACGAGTAAAATGGCTGCCAGAGGAGTAAAACCATCTGAAACGCCTCCACATAAAATAAAAATTAACATAACAGAATAAGGAACCCTTTGGCAACAAACGAAAAGAACATATTAAACCGATTGTACTTTGTAGCCGGATGTATGTTCATTTTTGCGGCCTTAGTAATCATGCAGTTACTTAATATTCAGTTTGTTGAAGGAGATAAGTATAAACAACTTTCTGAAGAAAGAACTTTGAAGAATTTTAAGATTCCAGCGAATCGCGGAAATTTATATGACGTCAAGGGGAATTTACTGGCTACTTCAATCCCCAAATATGATATAAGATTCGATGCGGTAACTGTTTCCAACAAGAATTTTGAAGAGAATATCCAGCCTTTATCTAAAGAACTAACTGCCATGTTTGGTAAAAGTGCCACCTATTGGTCACTAACACTTCGAACTGCAAGAGTTAATAAGCACCGATATTTTTTGATCGCCAGAAATTTAGGGTATTCAGATTATATGAAGGTGAAGAGTTTTCCTCTATTTAATCTTGGAACTTATAAAGGAGGGATGATCGTGGAGCAAAGAACTGTGCGTGAGCATCCTCTTGGAGAAATGGCTGCGAGAACGGTTGGTTACGAAAGAAAGGATAAAGATGGATATTATACCAGAGTTGGTTTGGAAGGGGCTTTTGGGCCATTTCTGGAAGGAACCGATGGGCATAGATTAAAACAAAAAATAGCTAAAGGGCAATGGAAACCTATTAGTGATAATAATGAAGTGGAGCCAAAAGACGGATATGATGTGATCTCTACCATAGATGTACAGATTCAGGACATAGCCCATCATGCACTATTGGCTCAGTTAGAGAAATATGATGCAGACCACGGAACCGTTGTGGTTATGGAAACCAAAACAGGTGAGATCAAGGCAATTTCGAATCTGGGAAGAACTTCTAAAGGGACTTATTTCGAAAAGTTAAACTATGCGGTTGGCGAAACACATGAGCCGGGCTCTACGTTTAAGTTAATGTCGTTGGTGGTGGCTTTAGAGGATAAAGTGATAGATACAAGCACGATAGTGGATACTGAAAATGGGATCCTGAATGTGCGTGGATATAAAGTAAGAGATTCTCATCGTGGAGGTTATGGTAAAATTTCTGCTGCCAAAGCTTTTGAGGTTTCTTCGAATGTAGGTGTGGTAAAATTGATCTACGATAATTATAAAAATAATCCTCAGAAATTCATTGATGGTTTAAATAGAATGAACCTAAATCAAAAGTTAGGGATTTCTATCAAAGGGGAAGGCGAGCCTTATATCCCAAAACCGGGAGATAAAAAATGGTCGGGTCTTTCTTTAGCTTGGATGGCTTATGGATACGGAAGTATTCAAATTACGCCTTTACAGACCTTGGCATTCTATAATGCGATTGCTAATAATGGAGTGTTGGTAAAACCTCGTTTTATTAAGGAAGTGCGGGAATGGGACAAAGTGATTGAGGAAAATGAATTGACAGTGCTTAACCCTTCGATCTGCTCTCAGGAAACTATTGATAAGGTTCAAGAAATGTTGAAGAATGTGGTGGTTCGAGGAACCGCTAAAAGTTTATACTCGCCAAATTTCTCCATGGCCGGTAAAACAGGAACCGCCCAAACCGAATACTGGATGAAAGACTGGGATTCTAACCCTCGGTATATTTCATCGTTTGTGGGCTATTTCCCTGCTGAAAACCCTAAATATACCAGCATTGTGGTTATCCATAAGCCCAATAATAAAATTGGGTACTATGGTGCAGATGTTAGTGGGCCTGTCTTTAAAAAAATCGCTCAAAAAATATATACAGATACTCCAATTGAGTATGAATTAGAATCTTTGAATATTAAAAATGATAAGATCTCTAAGAATTTTGAAAAATATTTTGCAACTGCCCAAAGCAACAAATCCCTAATGCCCGATGTGGTTGGAATGCCTGCGATGGATGCTCTTTCATTATTAGAAAATTTAGGCTTATCTGTAAGTATAAACGGTAAGGGAAAGGTTAAAAATCAATCTATACCTGCCGGACAAAAAATAAAGAATAATCAACAAGTAGCACTTAGTTTAAGTTGAAGATGTTAAAAGACATATTGTACAAAGTTCCTATGGAAGCCGTAATTGGCAATACCGGGGTAACTGTGAACTCCATTCATTTTGATTCAAGAAAAGTTGAATTGAATGATGTTTTTGTCGCAATAAAAGGAACAATTTCTAATGGGCATGAATTTATAACATCAGCAGTTAATCAAGGTGCACTTGCAGTGATCTGTCAGGAAATGCCAGAGACTATTGTAAACGGTGTTACCTATGTACAGGTTGCAAATTCACAGAAAGCCTTGGCAATCATGGCTGCCAATTATTACGATGCTCCTTCGGATAATTTAAAATTAGTTGGAGTTACGGGTACAAACGGTAAAACAACGGTAGCCACCTTATTATATAATTTATTTAGCAAAGCAGGATTTAAAGTTGGGTTATTGTCTACTGTAAATATTATGGTAGGAGAAAAAACTTATGCTGCCTCTCATACTACACCAGATTCATTGACCATCAATTCTTATTTAAAGTTGATGAATGACGAGGGTGTAGAATATTGCTTTATGGAAGTGAGTTCCCACGGGATCGCACAAGATAGAACTGCCGGACTCAATTTTGCCGGTGGGATCTTCACCAATTTATCACATGATCATTTAGATTATCATAAAACCTTCGCAGAATATCGCGATGTAAAAAAACTATTTTTCGATCAGTTGCCAGCTTCTGCATTTGCTTTAGTAAATGGAGATGATAAAAATGGAGCGGTAATGCTTCAGAATACAAAGGCCCAAAAACACTTCTATGCACTTAAGTCTTATGCAGAATTCAATGCAAAGATCTTAGAAAACCAATTTGGCGGTTTACTCCTAAAGATTAATGGGGATGAGGTTTGGACCAAGTTGATAGGGAATTTTAATGCGTATAACATTCTTGCAATCTATGCAGCTGGGAGTTTATTAGGATTGGAAAAGCAAGAAAACCTAAGGCTTATTAGCGAATTGAATTCGGTAAGCGGAAGATTTCAATATTTGGTTTCAAAGCAAAAAATTACGGCAATTATAGATTATGCGCATACGCCAGATGCTTTAAAAAATGTATTGGAGACCGTCAACGACATTCGCACCAAGAACGAAGAGTTAATAACCGTTGTTGGATGCGGAGGAGATCGTGATAAAACTAAAAGACCCATTATGGGAAGCATCGCTGCAGCATTAAGCACGAAAGTGATATTTACCAGTGATAATCCAAGAACAGAAGATCCGGAAGAAATTTTAAAAGAGGTGGAAGCCGGTGTAGATCCTCTGGATTTTAAGAAAACAATGACCGTGGTTAACAGAAAGCAGGCAATTAAAACGGCTTGTCAACTGGCTAATCCAAATGATATTATTCTTATTGCCGGGAAAGGTCATGAAACCTATCAGGAAGTAAATGGAGTGCGATCGGATTTTGATGATTATAAAATTGTAAAAGAATTTTTAAGCCAACTGGAAAAATAGCAATTCCCATCTAGGAAGAAGGGATTAGAGAAAAAGATATGTTATACTATTTATTTGACTATTTAGATAAACACTACCAGGTTCCTGGAGCAGGTCTGTTTGAATTTATTTCATTCCGTTCTGCCATGGCTATAATTTTATCGCTTGCAATATCTACCATTTATGGAAAAAAGATTATCAATTATCTTTTAAAGAAACAAGTAGGAGAAAGTGTTCGTGACCTTGGTTTAAAAGGACAAAGTGAGAAAGCGGGAACTCCAACGATGGGAGGTTTAATAATTATTATTTCTACTCTTATTCCGGTGTTGTTGTTTGCGAAATTAGATAACATCTATGTTATTTTACTAATAGTCACTACCCTATGGATGGGTACTATTGGTTTTATAGACGATTATATAAAAACCTTCAAAAAGGATAAAGAAGGTTTAAAAGGAATTTTTAAGGTGCTAGGACAAGTAGGCCTTGGGCTTATTGTAGGTGGAACTATGTATTTGCATCCGGCAATTACAATTAAAGAAGATGTTAATATCCCTTCCTTTAGAACTGAACTTGTTGAAAATAATGATAAGGAAGTTAGCACGGGAGTTGAAGAGAAATCTACTAAGACGACCATTCCATTTGTAAAAAATAACGAATTCGATTATACCAGTTTAATAAGCTGGATTAATCCATCCTTAGTTAATTATGCATGGTTGATCTTTATTCCAATTGTAATATTTATAGTTACCGCGGTTTCTAATGGCGCAAATCTAACCGATGGGATAGATGGACTCGCCGCCGGCTCTTCAGCAATCATTGTACTTACACTGGGGATCTTCGCGTGGGTATCTGGTAACATCATATTTTCAGATTATCTAAATATTATGTACATCCCACGATCTGGGGAAATGACCATATTCATTACTGCGTTTGCGGGAGCTTTGGTTGGGTTTTTATGGTATAACACCTTTCCTGCACAAGTTTTTATGGGAGATACAGGGAGTTTAACTATTGGTGGAATCATAGCTGTAATTGCTATAGCAACTAGAAAGGAATTATTGATCCCTATACTCTGTGGAATATTTCTATTAGAAAATCTCTCCGTAGTCTTACAGGTGGGATGGTTTAAGATCACGAAAAGAAAATATGGGGAGGGAAGAAGAATATTTCTCATGTCTCCCTTGCATCATCATTATCAGAAGAAAGGATTACATGAGAGCAAAATCGTAGTTAGGTTTTGGATCGTTGGGATTTTCCTTGCGATCGTGACCATAATAACTTTAAAAGTTAGATAGTAAAAGAATAAGATTAGGATGAACAAAAACAAAAAAATAGCAATTCTGGGAGGTGGAGAAAGCGGTGTAGGTACTGCGATTCTTGCACTAAAGCAGGGCTATGACGTTTTTTTGTCAGACTATGGAAAGATAAAAGATAAATACAAGGCTGAGCTTGAAAAGCTAGGAGTAGCATGGGAAGAATCTGGACATACCGAATCCAAGATCATGGATGCTTCAGTAGTTATGAAAAGTCCCGGAATTCCGGATAATGCGCCTTTGGTTAAAAAGATCAAGGAGCAAGGAATTCCTGTTATTTCTGAAATTGAATTTGCTGCAGAATATACTTCAGCAAAAATTATAGGAATTACCGGTAGTAATGGAAAAACTACAACAACAAAATGGGTGCATCATACCCTGAAAAATGCCGGCTTGAATGTATCGATGGCGGGGAATGTGGGAGATAGTTTCGCAAAGCAAGTAGCTGGAGACCCGGTAGATTATTTCGTGTTGGAGCTAAGCAGTTTTCAGTTGGATGGAATAGTGAATTTTAGACCAGATATCGCTGTACTT
>JAGXIJ010000100.1 GCA_024635675.1 Gillisia sp. | reverse complement strand
GGATAGGCCGGATTATTAATCCTGGTGCTCTTAAATTTAAGCATGAGTTCCTCTTGTTCGAAGGAAAACACCATAAGGTTATCCAATATTTGCCTCATAGTTTTAATGTTGGCATTTAGCTGCTCTCCTTGTGCACCAGCTTGAGCAGATTTCATCTTCTTGCTCATTTCCTTCATCTTTTCTGCTGCCTTTTTCTGTGGAGATTTTGCGCCTTGTTTATTGTTTTGTTTAAGTTCCTCCTCTGCATTCTTCTGCTCCTCTTGGGTTTCCTTTTCCTTCTCTTGCTCTCTATCCATATCGAATGGTTTTTTAAGAGCATCGTTCTCCTTCTCTAAAGAATCCATTTCTTCTTTGAATTCCTGAAATTCTTTAGTTAATTTTTCTTGATTTTCAAGAGAATTCAAGGAGTCCAGTTTAGCCAATTTTTCCTGATTCTTTGCCATTTCTTCAAGATCCCTGGCCAATTTTTGAGTCTTTTCTTGAACATAATATCGCTTGGTAAGTTCCAGCAATTGTTCAAGATTTCGTTGTTCAGAAGTGTTTTGTTTAGAAAGCTTCTCTAACTTTTCCATTAACTCTTCTTCTCCAATTTTATCGAATAGTTCTTGCAGCTCTTTTAACAAGGCTTCATTTTCTTGCAATCTCTCTTCATTCCTATCCAACCTATCTTTCAGCTCCTTCTCCATCTCCTTATTTTCTTCGGAACCGGTTTTTTCTTCCATGGTCTTTTTTAGCTTTTCAGAATAATTTATCATCATCTCCGATTGCTGTTTCTGCCTTTTTATGAACTCCTCTACCTTTTTCTTGTCATTATAGTTCAATTGCTTTTTTTCTTTTTGAAACCTAGACAACTCATCTAACTCTTTCTGCGATTCCTTCATTTCTTCAAGACTTTCAGACATACCTTGAATAGACTCTCCTTGTTGCTTTAATTTTTCGGTGTTTAATTCCTTTTCAGATTTTATTCTGAAATTGAAGTGCTCTGTTTTACTCGATTTAGAACCCCTAACTCCATCATTATCGAATGCTTCAAAATAAACAGTGTAGTTAGTTCCTTGATCCAATTCTAAATTTCCGGGGAACGTATATAAAAATTCTCCAATATTCTGATTAGCAATTGGAATAGGAATATTTTTACTCTTATCTATTTCATTTTCAGGAAAGTAAACCATTATTACCTTAGTAATAGCATGGTCATCTGATGCTTTTCCGAAGAAATAATTAATTTCTGAAGTCACCGTGTCCTGCTTATGCTGAACCTTTATAAGTGGATATTGGTCCTTGATAACATCTATAGTATATTTTAAAGACTCATAATTCTTCACCTTGCTATTAGAAGTGTTGATAGTATACTGCAGTGGAGCATAGATCTTATCTATAAATTCAAAATCTGAATCATTTCTTATGAAGTCAATAATGGTATCTACTGTTTGAAAAGATACCTCGTCTGTAGATCGAGTCTTTAAGGCCCAGGAAATTTTTGTGCCTTCAGGAACTGTTGCATTACCGGTTCCTTTTACGTTTTCATTAGCCTTTTTTAAATATCCCGGGAAATTGAGTTTCATTTCAAAATCCAATAATTTTGGAACCTGAATCACTTTTATTTTATAAGATCTGGAAGTGACATTATTTGCCGTTAGATAAAATTCTACATCCTTATTTAAACCCTGAAAAGAGTATAAAAACGAGTTTGGGGAAGGGTTCTTTAAATAATATTCCTCATTATTAAAGTGGATAACTACAGTCTCTGGAATAAATTTTCCAATAGTTTGAACCTCCAGATTGAAGTCTTTTCCTTCTTCAACAACAAGGTCTTCATAATTTAGCAGGAAGGAAAATGGTGCCGGTGGCTCATAAGCAGTATTATAATGGATTACTCGGGTATAGCTTTCAGAAAAAATAGAAGAATTCCCGGTAAATAGAATTGCTAAAATTATCAAAATCGGAAAGGCAGCATATTTTAAATATTTTAAACTTTTATTGAAATTAACTGCCGATTTAAACGGCACCGGACTTAGCTCCTTAGATTTTTGAGAGATACTTGCCAACAGTAACTCCGATTGTTCCTTAGAGTTTTGAAGTTGAAGAACATTAAGGAGTTTATCATTTACTTCCGGAAAGTGCTTTCCTATTAGAATTGAAGCATCTGTGAGATCTAGACCTTTGGACAATTTAAAAAGCTTTGCCAAAGGGCAAAGGATGAATTTAAAAAGGAGAATGATGGAAAAGACGATAAAAACCCAAAACAACAAACTCCTATAAGGTGGCGAAAGCCAGAAAAAATGTTCTATTAGTAAGATAAGAATGCTGTATAATAACCAAACAGAAAAAAACAAAATAGTGCCTTTCAACAATTCGTTTACGTAATACCGCCTAATAAATGCTGTAAGTTTTTGTTTTATTACACTAAATTCCTCCATGATTACTCCCCTACTTTTCCTACTATTAAAACTACAAATTTCATTTTACTTTATCTAGAGCAGTTTTAACCAACTACAATTTCTAATGGCATTTAATATGAGCTATTTAAATTGGTGGTTTTTCCATTAAGAATCTATTACCTTTGCGGCTAAAATCACAATTTTATGTCTGCTAAAGTACGAGTTCGTTTTGCGCCAAGTCCAACAGGTCCTTTACATATTGGAGGAGTAAGAACAGCCCTATATAATTATTTATTTGCGAAGAAACATGGAGGAGACTTCCTTTTAAGAATTGAAGATACAGATCAAAACAGATTTGTTGAAGGTGCAGAACAATATATTATTGAAGCTTTAAATTGGTGTGGAATTCCTTTCGATGAAGGGCCCGGGAAAGATGGTGGATTTGGTCCTTACAGACAAAGTGAACGAGCACATATGTATAAAGAATATGCTGAAAAGCTAATTTCCAGTGGAGATGCCTATTATGCTTTTGATACCTCTGAAGCTCTTGACGCACACAGAAAAGACCATGAAGAAAAAGGGAAAACCTTTATATACAATTGGCATGACAGGTTAAAGCTTCAGAATTCCTTGGCGCTTTCTGCAGAAGAGGTTCAGAAAAAATTGGATGCTAACGAGAATTATGTAATCCGTTTTAAGATACCGGCATCTGAAACTTTGCATTTAGCAGATGAGATACGAGGGAATATGCAGGTAGAATCCAGTATTTTGGACGATAAAGTTCTTTTCAAGAGCGATGGCCTGCCAACATATCATTTAGCCAATATAGTAGACGATCATTTAATGGAGATAACTCATGTAATTCGAGGTGAAGAATGGTTGCCCTCTTTAGCTTTGCATTATTTACTATATCGTGCTTTTAAATGGGATGCTCCTAAATTTGCTCATTTGCCGTTAATTCTAAAACCTCAGGGAAAAGGAAAATTGAGCAAACGAGATGGAGATAAAATGGGATTTCCTGTATTTCCATTAGAATGGAAAGATCCAAAATCTGGTGAAATTTCTTCGGGTTATAGAGAAGAAAATTACGACCCAAAAGCAGTAGTTAATATGTTGAGTTTTTTAGGCTGGAATCCGGGAACAGAGCAGGAATTCTTCGAATTAGACGAACTGATCGACGCTTTTCAGGTTTCCAGAGTTCATAAATCAGGGGCTAAATTCGATCCTGAAAAAACAAAATGGTTTCAGGCACATTATCTTCAGAAAACCGATAACGAAAAACTAGCCATAGATTTCATGAAGATCATGGAAAGTAAAGGTGTTTCCACAACTTTAGACTATACTACTTCAGTAATTGCATTATTAAAAGAACGCGCAGTATTTGTAACCGATTTCTGGGAATTAGGTAATTATTTCTTTGTAACTCCTGCTACTTATGAAGAAAAGGCTTTGAAAAAAGTCTGGAAAGAGGAAACCCCGGAAATTTTAAATACTTTAATAAAATTGATCTCTGAAACCGAAGATTTCACTGCAGAGAATCTTCAGAATACAATTAAAGGATGGATCACAGACAATGAAATAGGTTTTGGGAAGGTAATGCAGCCTTTTAGACTTGCTTTGGTAGGATCTCTACAAGGACCAGATATATTTGAAATTTCATCTTCTGTTGGTAAGGAAGAAACAGTAAATAGAATTCAAGCGATCTTAGATCTCAAGAAATAGATTAAAAATAATACACAACTCCCGCGGTGGCCATTCCTAAATGACCCTCTAGATTTGCGGCGCGGGGTTCTTTTGTTTGAAGATCACTTTCATTCAAATTCTTTAAAAAATTACTTACGCCATATTGATATTGCACCCAGATCTTCACATCTGGAAATCCTGCAGAAATATTTCCCGCAACATTTAAATTCACTCTGGAAACTTCCTCAAGGTCTTTAGCTGTAATAATATAATCTTCAATTAAATAATTTTCAAATTCCTTATCTACTTCCCACTTGCTGTTTATTTGTAGAATAGGCCCCGCCTCTATGCTTAAATGTTCGTTTATTATCTTGTGTCCTGCAAATAAATTTAATGGCACTCCAGTGGTCTTAAAATCGATATTCTCCATTTGTGTACTTGCAACAGAATGCCCCATCATTCCGGTTTTCATCGAATAAAAATTAACCCCGTAAACCACCAGGAAATTATTCCAAACATTGGCTCGGGTTGTTAAACCTGCCATGAATCCTGTGTTTTTTGTGGTTGTAAAGTTGTCGCTTTCAATTCCCCCATGAGTTACTCCGGCCTGAATCCCTAATCGGTTATAACTATCTCCTCCGTAATTACGGTTTTGGGCAGTTAAGGGGTTTAAAAGAGTTGAGATAAAAATGAAGATGACTAGTTTTAAATGGTGCATGTTGTTAAACTTTAAAAGTAAATGTAGCTTAAATATTACTATCTTAAGCTCTTAAATTTTAAACAATCTACATGATAACAACAGTTTTGATTCCCATTTTGATAGTTCTTGGCTTAATTATTCTCTTTACCGGAATATTTACGGTAAAACAACAAACTTCAGCAATAGTAGAGCGCTTCGGAAAATATAGAAACATTCGGCATTCCGGATTGCAATTTAAAATACCTATTATTGACCAGATTGCAGGAAGAATAAACTTGAAAGTGCAACAACTGGATGTACTGGTAGAAACAAAAACCAAAGATGATGTTTTTGTGAAACTGAAGATCTCTGTTCAGTTTCAGGTAATAAAAATGAATGTCTACGATGCGTTCTATAAACTAGAAAGCCCGCATGATCAAATTACTTCTTATGTGTTTGATGTAGTTCGTGCAGAAGTTCCAAAAATGAAACTCGATAATGTTTTTGAAAGAAAAAATGATATCGCTATCGCAGTTAAAAGAGAGCTAAATCAGGCGATGTCCGATTATGGATATGATATTATTAAAACATTGGTGACAGATATAGATCCGGATGCACAGGTAAAATCTGCTATGAACCGAATTAACGCTGCCGAGAGAGAAAAAGTCGCTGCAGAGTATATAGGAGAGGCAGAACGTATAAAGATCGTTGCTAAGGCGCGCGCAGAGGCAGAGAGCAAGAGATTACAAGGACAAGGAATCGCAGATCAACGCCGGGAGATCGCGAGAGGTCTGGAAGAAAGTGTAGATGTACTGAATAATGTAGGGATCAATTCTCAAGAGGCTTCTGCCCTTATTGTGGTAACTCAACACTATGATACGTTGCAGTCTATTGGAGAACACACAAACAGCAACTTGATTCTTTTACCTAATTCCCCTCAAGCTGGAAGCGATATGCTGAATAATATGATCGCTTCTTTTACTGCTTCCAACCAGATTGGAGAAGCTATGAAGGAGAAGAATGCTAAAAACCTTGCCGCTAAAACGAAACCGAAAAGAAGAAGGGATTCTCCAGATAGGGAAGAAGAAACAGAATAGAAATGCTTATAAAT
>JAGXIJ010000099.1 GCA_024635675.1 Gillisia sp. | reverse complement strand
GTTTTCTCTTTAGATTCTTTATACCCTTTAAGCATATTGCTATAGTCATTAGAAATATGCATTTCTGGAGCATTCCTTCCGTTTAAACTTAATTCCAATTCCGTATCAACAATTTTAATCGTGAAATCTGGAATTACGTGCTCTGCCATTCTTAGATTTCCTGAAAAAGCACCGCCTGGTTTAGGATTTAAATGTTCTATAACATCTATCGCACTTCTTAGTTCGTCCTCAGTGATATCATGTTTTGCAAGTAATTTGGTATAATGCTTTTTACTGAAGTGATCGAAAGATTTATCCAAAAGATCTGTTGCCAGAGAAACTTCTTTTGTTGGTTCTCTTCGCTTCAACTGTATTAATAAACACTCCTGAAGTGAACGTGCGCCAACGCCTGCAGGGTCTAATTCCTGAACCTTTTTTAAAACCTTTTCAACAGCTTCTTCATCTGTATAAATGTTTTGTGTAAAGGCAAGATCATCTACAATGTCTTGGAGAGACCTTCTAATATATCCGCTTTCATCTACACTCCCCACAAGGAAATAGGCTATATCATTTTCGACTTCCGTCAGCCTAAATGTACTAAGTTGAGTTAATAAAAGTTGTGCAAAGGAAATGCCTGAAGCGTACGGAACATTCTTCTCCTCATCATCTGCACTGTAATTGTTTGCTTGAAGTCTGTAATTTGGAACCTCATCGTCACTTAGATAATCATATACATTAATATCGGAATCTGCCGTATCGTTATCATCATCGTATTCATCATTTGAAAACTCATCATCAAATTCAGCATCAAGATCTTCTTTTCCGTCTTCAAGCGCTGGGTTTTCTTCCAATTCCTGTTTAATACGCTGCTCGAAAGCCTGCGTAGGCAACTGGATAAGCTTCATCAACTGGATTTGTTGAGGGGATAGCTTTTGTGATAACTTAAAATTTAATTGCTGCTTTAGCATAGGTATTAAATTATATTAAACAAAAATAAGCAAAAAGCATGCTATAGTCGCTTTGGCATTAACATTGCTTTCGTAAAATTTTGTTAAGAATAGCCAATTTGTTAGCTAATTAACTGCTTTACTGAATTTTGAGGGAAGTGGTAATTTTAAATTTATTTTATTCTTTTCTATTGGATGAGTGAATTCTAGGCCAATAGCTGCGAGATACAAACCTTTTTTATTGAAGGGATCCAAACCAGAACCGTATAAGTTATCACCTACAATTGGATAACCAATAGTAGAAAGATGGATCCTTATTTGATGCGTTCTACCGGTTTTTGGAGCAACTTCCAATAATGAATAGAAAATACCTTTTTGTTGAAATGATTTTAAGGTTGTAAAATCAGTTTCGGCCTCTTTATCTTCAATCTTAGTTAGAATGCTATGCTGAAGAGGCGTTTTTCCGGTAACCAAAGCCAGGTAAATTTTATGGATCTTTATTTCTTCAAAATCCTGATGTAGCTTTAATTGCGCCGACTTAGTTTTGGCAACTATCAATAATCCACTAGTAGGATTATCTAGTCTGTGAACAGGAAGAGGGTATTGCAGTGCATCGGATAGGGCAGATATTTTTAAATTGTAGGGAAGGGCGTGTTCTATAGTTTTAAAGTAATTACCGCTTGTAGGATAGCCTGATACCTTATTAATCACCGCTAAGTGATCATCTTCAAAAACCACCTCTAAACTCAGTTTAAACACTTTTAAAACTGGTGCCTCCTTTTGAATAAAATCTATGCGTTGATGTTCTTCTATCCAATCTGAAGTTTGAGCAACTTTCCCATCTAAAAGAATTTCTTGTTTTTTGATGGCTTTTTTAAGTCCGCTTTTGGAGGGTAACATTTTAAATATTCCAACCGCATATTCCTGCAATCGTATTTTTTCAGCGATTGCAGGAACAATATGCGATTCGATTATTCTCAATGAGTTGAATTTAAAATTCTGCGTTTTGTGGCGTTCTTGGGAATGGGATCACATCTCTAATGTTGGTCATTCCGGTTACAAAAAGAACTAATCTTTCGAAACCAAGTCCAAACCCACTATGTACACAAGTTCCAAATTTACGGGTGTCTAAATACCACCAAAGTTCTTTTTCGTCTATATCTAATGCCTTCATTTTCTCTTTAAGAACGTCTAAACGTTCCTCTCTTTGAGAACCTCCAACAATTTCCCCAATCCCGGGAAATAAAATATCCATAGCTCTTACGGTTTTTCCGTCCTCGTTAAGACGCATGTAAAAAGCCTTAATATCTGCAGGATAATCAAAAAGGATTACTGGACATTTAAAGTGTTTTTCAACTAAGAAACGTTCATGTTCACTTTGAAGATCTTGTCCCCATTCTTCAATTGGGTATTGAAATTTCTTCTTTTTATTAGGCTTAGAATTTTTCAAAATATCTATTGCCTCTGTATAACTCACTCTTTTAAAATTGTTTTCAGTAACAAATTTTAATTTTGCTAATAAGTCAAGATCACTTCGTTCTGCTGCAGGTTTTGTTTTTTCATCATCTTTCAATCTGTTTTCAAGGAATTCCAGATCGTCTTTACAATTCTCTAATACGTAAGAAACCACATATTTAATGAAATCTTCAGCCAGATCCATATTGCCATCCAGATCACAAAATGCAATTTCCGGCTCTATCATCCAAAATTCAGCTAAATGCCTTGAAGTATTCGAGTTTTCAGCCCTAAATGTTGGTCCAAAAGTATATACCTGGCCAAGACCCATAGCATAAGTTTCTGCTTCTAACTGACCGGAAACAGTAAGGTTTGTTTCTTTTCCGAAGAAATCTTCTTTATAATTTATATTCCCTTTTTCATCTCTTTCAGGATTGTTAAGATCCATTCCTGTAACCTTGAACATTTCTCCTGCACCTTCTGCATCACTACCGGTAATTATTGGTGTGTTTACATAATGGAAATTGTTCTGCTGAAAATAACTGTGCACGGCAAAAGACAATTTGCTACGCACTCGCATAATAGCTCCAAAAGTATTGGTGCGAATTCTTAAATGGGCTTGTTCCCGTAATTTCTCAAGCGAATGTCTTTTTGGAGATAAAATAGTTAATTTAACCTCTTCTGGATTAGCGTCTCCTAGTATATTAAAAGAAGTCACCTCTACCTCAACACTTTGCTGACTACCTAAACTTTCCTTTAAAGTTCCTTTGATATTTAAAGCAGCTCCTACAGTAATTCGTTTAAGAATATCTTCAGGGGTGTTTTCAAAATCTATAACACATTGAATATTATTAATGGTAGACCCATCATTTAATGCTATAAATCTGTTACTTCTAAAAGATCGTACCCATCCATTTACTTCAACTTCCTGTAAGAATTGATCGCTGTTTAATAATTCAGCAATTTTAGCTTTTATCATTTTCGTTATATTTTTTTAGGGATTCAAAGATAAATTTTCCTTGTTAGCTTAGCAAGAACCCATTTTTATTTTAATTCGTTTTCATCTTCCGGTAACACATCTTCTTCATTTACAATAATCTGCATAGATGGTTCTTTTAGAACCTCTTTGTTGGCAATGCTTTTTTCTAAGGACAGCAGTAAAGAGGGTAAGAGTAATAGGTTAGACAACATTGCAAATAAAAGTGTTGCAGAAACCAACCCTCCCAACGCCACTGTTCCTCCAAAGCTACTTATCATGAATACAGAAAACCCAAAGAACAATACTATAGATGTATAGAACATGCTCACTGTTGTTTCCCTTAAGGCAGCAAATACCGATCGTTTTATTTTCCAGTTATTAGCTTTTAATTCCTGCCTGTATTTTGCCAGAAAATGAATAGTATCGTCCACCGATATTCCGAAGGCAATACTAAACACTAATATTGTTGAGGGTTTAATTGGTACTCCCAAAAAGCCCATCATTCCTGCGGTAACAATAAGAGGTAATAAGTTTGGTATAAGTGAGATCAAGATCATCCTAAACGATCTAAACATCCAAGCCATTAATAATGCAATTAACAAGATTGCAAGAGAAAGGGATATAATTAGGTTTTTTACCAAGTAGGTGGTTCCTTTTTGAAAGATAAGGGCCTTCCCGGTTAGCGAAATATCGAATCTGTCTGGAGGAAATATCTTGTTGATTTGCGGCCATAATCCTGCTTCTATACGTTCCATCTCCTCGGTGCCAATATCCTTCATGAATGTGGTCATCCTCGCATATCTCCCGGTTGTATCTACATAAGAATTAAGGAGGTTCCCCTCAGATGCAATTCCTTTTAAATAGGGGGCAATAAAGTTTTGTTCCTGCGAAGTTGGTAACTGATAATACTTCGGATTTCCATTATAATAGGCTTGCTTCGAATATTTTGCCAATCTTACCAGAGAAAGGGGAGAAGATAGCTCGGGAATCTCATCTATGGTATTTTCCAATCTTTCCATTTTCTTTAGTGTGGAAAGTTTTAAAGCTCCTTTTGGTTTTTTCGTATCAATCAAGATTTCTAAAGGCATTACCCCATTGAATTCCTCCTCAAAAAACTCTATATCTTTAAAGAAATCTGCCTGCTGAGGCATGTCTTCCAACAAACTCCCAGAGGTCTTAATAGTATAGATCCCTAAAATACTCACCACTAATAACGCAATAGAACCTATGTAGATAGCAATTCGGTGATCCCGAACCATTCGTTCTACCCAATCTACAAAGCCTCCAATCCATCGCTTATTGAGATGTTTAAGGTGCTTATCCTTTGGAACAGGCATATAGCTATAAATAATAGGGATTATCACTAAGCTTAAGATGAATATCGCAATGATATTTATGGAGGCTACGATACCAAATTCCTTCAATAAAGAACTATCTGTTAAAATAAACGTAGCAAAACCAGAGGCCGTTGTTAGGTTGGTTAGTAGGGTTGCATTTCCAACTTTAGTAATAACCCGTTGTAATGATTTCGCTTGATTTCCGTGATTTTTTATCTCCTGTTGGTATTTATTAATCAGGAAAATGCAATTGGGGACTCCAATAACAATTATAAGCGGAGGTATTAAAGCTGTAAGCACGGTGATCTCATAATGCAATAATCCAATGACCCCAAAAGCCCACATTACACCAATAAGAACTGTGATCATTGAGATTACGGTTGCTCTAATAGATCTAAAGAAAAAGAAAAAGATCAATGAAGTTACCAGTAATGCTCCACCAATAAACAACCCTATTTCATCTATAATATTCTGAGAGTTCAATGTTCGTATGTATGGCATCCCAGACACATAAACATTGATGTTGTTGTCCTTTTCGAATTCTTTTATAAGGGGATCAAGCACCTCTATAACAAAGATTTTTCGCTCTTTAGAATTAACTATTTCCTCCTTAATGTATAGTGCGGTTTGAACAGTGTTAGTGTGTTTACTGTAAACCAGATTATCGTAAAAAGGAAGCTTATTAAAAATTTCATCTTTATATCCCGCAACTTGTGCGCTATCCAATTGGCCCTTTTTAAGTAAAGGAACCATCTCAAATCTATTGGGATCCTTGAATTTTTGTAGTTTTTTTAAATTTCCAAGGGAAATTACATTCTCTACTTCTGGATAGGATTGCAATTTTTCTGAAAGTTTATTCCAAGCCGTGAATTTTTCTGGTGTAAAAAGAGTGGAGTCGTTTACCGCTAAAACTATTATATTTCCTTCCTCCCCGAATTTGTCTAGAAAATTATTATAGGTAATATTGATCTCGTGATCATCTGGCAATAGATTTGCTTCGGTATAAGAAAACTGCATATGTTGCCACTGAGAGGCAAGAAATACGGTAATACCGAAGATAATAGCGATAATTGTGAGTCTGTTCCTAAGAATTACCCGAGCTATTGAATTCCAAAATCCAAAACTAAATATTTTTGACATGCCTGTTTTTTAAGCGCGGGCAAAGTTAAGAAAAGCCATGGTATTAATTGATCTTAAAATCAAGAACCTCGTAACAATCCCATGAGGTATGAATTAGAAAATGGTTTGTAAAGATTCAAGGCACGTCTCAGGAAATTAACACTCATTGAGGGTGTAAACTAATCTCCTTCTTAAATTTTAAGTTTCAATGTGAATTTAAAAGAGAAATTTTCTTTGAAAGAAGGCAGGTGATAAGCACCGTATCTATACGCGAAACTTAGTCCGAAACCTCCAAACAATTTATTTAGTTCTAAGCCAGCTTCAGAAAAACCATGCCTTAAGGATTTAAACTCGATATTTTGATGTGCTTCAATATCCCCAAAACTTCCAATTACAAATCTGTTAAGCAGGGTGAGTTCAGGCTTATAAGTATCGGAAATTCGAAACGGACTAAACTGGTGGCTTATATGCAATGCGGCTTGCCTATCACTAAAAAACTCATTAAAATACATGGTTTCAAAACTTATTTTTCCTGCTATGGAGAACCGATTGAAAATTTCAGTTTTATTCGGGTTATTTGGGGAAGCGTGAAAAGCATGGGTAAGTGGGAGGTTCCCAAAAGCATAATTTCCTTCTATCGTGATCTGGGTATTGGAAAGATCTAGTCTGTTTACCTGGTATTCTACTTTAAGCCCAACTTTGGTAAAATCGAAATCTCCACCTAAAATACCTGAAAAGCTTTTTGATACTTGTCCCGTGAATTGCGGATAGCCTTTATTTATTATCTGATTGCTTGATGGTGTATTTAAAAAAGTGCTAAAAGGACGATATAAAAATCCTACAGTAGCTTCAGATACGGTATAATCTTCATAAAGTACGCCATCGTTTATAAATCCATAGTTTCCTATTTGAGAAATATCACTTCTATTTAGAACCCATTCTGTTTCTAGTTTTGGAGTAAACCTATGTGTTAAACCTGCCTGCAGGGATTTATATTTGTAATAGAAACTAATATTCACGAAACGAGGCTCCAGGATGGAAAAATCATTAATTCCTTTTAAATATTTAAAACTACCAACTTCTCTAATATCATCAATATACTTTACATCAAGCCAAGTGTCAGATCGTTTGTGAAGTCGGGTGCCGGCTCCAATTCCGTATTTGAATTCAGTATCTTTAAATCCATAGACCAGATAACCGTGAAGTCTCATTTTTTCAGAAAAACCGGCATTTGTAGTTCCACCTACACCTAGTCTAAAGCCTTCGTAATTGTTATACTTTATAAATTTACTAAGATCAAAATTCCACATCCCCGCAGGTAAATGTCCGTTAGCAATGGCTTTTTTAACCCTGATCTGGCGTTCTATGTTTCGGGACTTAATTATGCTGTCTACTTTTTGAGCGGTGAGCTCATCGTTTTTTGAAAATGGAATCTGACGATTGGCTTCCCAGTATTCAATAGATCTTTCATTTGCGTCTTTCAACACAGTGATAGCAGCAGCCTCCCAGGGTATCAATACTTCCTTGTTAAATTGAAGTTCGTAATTTACAGTAGTAGATTCTAAATAAAGATCTGATTCAATTTCTCCTGATCCGATCACTTTATTTAAAACAGATTTGTTACGTTGTACGGTTCCAAGGGAGACACTTCCTCCAAAAACAGAAATGTCTCTCCCGCCAGTCCCCGGTTTTAAAGTGATAGATTGGTTACTTGGAAACCACAGATCTTGTTGCGCATAATATTTGTAGTTATGGTTTACTTCTAATTTAACCGCCCCAAGGAGTTTAGCTGTTGCTTTTTGAATAGCAAAGCTTAGGGTGTCCAGATATAAAACACCTTCCAAACCAGCTACTTTCTTCTCTCTTTTCGGTTTAAAATAGATCACAAAGGAAGATCTGCCTTCTATAGATGTAGTATCTAAAATTTTATACGAGTAATTTCTAAAGGCTCCATTAGCAAGTGGTCCTGCATAATCTGTATCAAATAACTGATAGTTGTTGTTATATAATGAAAGAGGTTCCGCTTTTAATGCCAAAACATCGTAAACGGGTTTATTAAAACCGGCAGTTTGAATCCCCTCAACAAGTTCCTTCCTTTGATTAGGCTTAGTAAATAAATGGGTTGAAGTTTTTTCTGAAAGATAAGCGCGACCTTGATTTATGATAGTTCTAATTTCCAAACTGGAAGTGTCAGATTCGTTGGCAATGCCTTTTGATTCATTGTCTATGATGAATTTATTGTAGCTCTTATATTGAAAACTATTCAAAGCTTGTTCTGGGTCATTTTGCCCCTTTCTTTCTATCGCCTTCCGTACGATTTTATTTGCGGGGTTTTCTTCAGAATATAACATTACTGCAGATAGATTTTCTGCGAAGGGATCCAATTTTATTAGATAAAAATCGGAGAATTTTGTAAGAGCTATTGTTGTTTTGGAGAACCCTATATAGGTTACTGTAAGGGAGGAATCCTTTGCGGTTAATTGTAAACTGAAAGTTCCATCTATATTGGTGAGAATTTGCTTTTTCTCTGAAACCTTTACCGTGGCATATGCTAATGGAGAACCATTATCCGCATTTATTACTTTACCACTAATTATATTTTGGCTGGTAATGGAGAAGCATGAAAAAATAAATAAAGCCAGGGTAAGTAGTATTCGCATATATTTTTTAATTCGTCTTAGCTTTTAATTAAAAAAAGATCGGCTTTAAAATATTTATAATATTTAGAATGAACCAAATATAATATTCTAAAGCCGATTAGTATATGTTTTAAGACGATCTTAGGTTTTAGATGGTCATTATTTCTTTTTCTTTAACATCCAAAATAGAATCTACTTTTCTAATATGGGTGTCGGTTAATTTCTGAATATTCTCTTCAGCGATTTTAGTTTCATCTTCAGTGATTTCCAATTTCTTGATATCGTTATTAGCAACTTTTCTGTCGTTTCTAATTCCGATTTTGGCATCTTCTGCTTCAGATTTCGCTTGTTTTACCAAATCCTTACGTCTTTCTTCAGTTAACGGAGGAACGCTAATAATAACACTTTCTCCATTGTTCATAGGATTAAAACCAAGATTTGCATACATAATCCCTCTTTCGATATCCGGAATCGTATTTTTCTCAAATGGCTGAATGGTAAGTGTTCTTGCATCTGGAGTATTGATGTTCGCAACTTGCGTTAAAGGGGTCATGCTGCCATAATATTCCACCATTACACTTCCAAGCATAGCAGGGCTCGCTTTTCCGGCACGAATATTTAGAAGTTGTTTTTCCAAATGCTTAATCGCATTGTGCATATTTTCTTCTGTACTTTCTAGAATAAAACTTAATTCCTCGTTCATATCATTAAAACTTTAATTGAAAAAAGGCTATTTCTTTTAACTTGATCTATTTATAAATTTACTTT
>JAGXIJ010000098.1 GCA_024635675.1 Gillisia sp. | reverse complement strand
TGGCTTCGTATAATAAATGTTATGCCACTCTAATAAAGTAGCAAATTCCATACTTTCATGATCTCCGGGTAAATAGCCCTTGATCACTTTTTTTACATGAAAATCATTAGATAACTGAAATGAAAGCACAGGATCATGGATCTCTTTCAATTTCACTTTATCTATGTATTTTTTAGGAGTTAGCGTTGCTGCATATTCCCCATAATTTGGAATTCTGCCTCCAAAAATGATGGATTTCAGATTTAGTTGTTCGCAGAGTTCTTTTCGCGCTTCATATAACCTGCGTCCAAGCCTCATTCCGCGATAATCGGGAAGAATAAAAACATCTATCCCATAGAGTACATTTCCATCTTCGGAATGATTGGCAAATTCATGGCCCCCAATAATATCGCTGTATTTATGATCGTCATCATACTTATCGTAATCCACGATCATAGATAAGGCACAGCCCGCAATTTTACCATCTATCACAATGCAAAATTGCCCGTCGGGAAATTTCTTTACCAAGGTAGAAATATCTGCTTTGCTCCAATAGGAATTGGACATTGCACTATATACCTGCACCATGGATTTTTTTAACTCTACGTAATCTTTAACTCTTAAATTTCTTAATTCTATAGTGGCTGAATCTAACACGGGATTTAAATTTAATTTTACACGAAGATACAGTAGTTTACATTTATCACGAAAATGAATAACATGAATTTAGCAGTGAGTAAAAAAGATGAAGAAGATTTAGTGTCATTCAGAGCAAAGGGAAGAATCTCAGCAAAAAAAGATTTCAAGTTAGAGATTCCTCCTACCGTCGGAATGACAAACAATAATGAAGTAAAAGACTGTCATTTTGAACGGAGAGCAGCGAAGTGAAAAATCTCAATGAAGCAGAATCTCACTATAAGAGTTTCCTCCTCCGTCGGAATGACAAACAATAAGGAAGTAAAAGACTGTCATTTTGAACGGAGAGCAGCGAAGTGAAAAATCTCAATGAAGCAGAATCTCATTAATAAGAGATTCCTCCTACCGTCGGAATGACAAACGAACACGATGCGATTCTGTCCCGAAAGTTATCGGGAGTAGTGTAGTGCATTGAAGAATCTCAAAGGAGAAAATTTCGTGTTAGAGATTCCTCCTCCGTCGGAATGACAAAAACGTATCTGTCATTCTGAATGGAACGTAGTGCATTGAAGAATCTCAGCAAAGGAAGATTCTCATGTTAGAGATTCCTCCTCCGTCGGAATGACAAAAAAGTTAAATTGCATTCTGTTCAAATAGTAATCGAGATCTGAATGATAAAAAACTTAAAGCCTTACAATATCATTCTTCACGGCAAAAAGCACCATTCCTACCCTACTTTTCACTTGAAGTTTAGAAAAAACACTTTCCCGATAGTTATCTATAGTCTTTGGGCTTAAATTCATTTCCTCGGCAACCTCTTTATATGTTTTCTCAGAACAGGAATAGTTTAAGAATTCCATTTCACGATCACTTAGATTTCCATAATTTTTAGGGGATGGATGGTCCATTACTTCTACAACTTCCTTGCTAAAATAATACCCGCTGGTAGCCACAGATTCCAAGGCATACAAGAATTCATCTGGTTCAATATCTTTTAACAAGTATCCTCTACATCCCATCCTTATCATTTTAATAATGGTCTCCTCATCATGTTCCATTGTTAAGGCTAAGGTCTTTTGATTAGGGAAATTTTCTTTTAACCAGGACATAGTAGCCAATCCATCCATTACCGGCATTCGAATGTCTAACAACAAGATATCGGGGCGTTTTTTATTTGCATTAAAATAGTCCACCAATTCCTGTCCATGCTTAAAAACATTGATCACCTCATATTCCTGAAAGGAATTTAAAAGGCCTTGAAGCGATTGTGCGAACAGAGTGTGATCATCAACGATTAGTATCGTTTTTTTCATATAGCGAGGGCTTTAATGGGTGATTTAGAATTAAGGATGTACCTTCTCCTTGTATAGAATTTAAGCTAAACTTAGTATTTATAAGTGCTGCCCGACTTTCCATATTAAGCAAACCAGAACTTTTAGTAACTTCTTCTGTATTAAAACCTTGCCCGTTGTCTCTTATCTCAATTTGTAACTCTTCATGAAAGTATTGTATGTTCACTTGAATTTTAGTGGCATGGGCATGCTTAATGACATTGGAGAAAAATTCTTGAATTATTCTAAAGAGTATAATAGAATCTTTGTCGATAATTTCGAAGGGTTCCCCACTACTATTAATTTCAGTTTCAAGATTATTAAGACGTTCAAATCGCAATAATTCATTTTTTATAGAAGCCTCTATTCCGCTATATCCAACCACTTCATTATTAAGCGATTTAGATAAGGATCTCACTTCTTGTAAGGAACTGGCCACCACTTCCTTAATATCTTTAACAGATTGTTTAGCTGAAGCATCTATGGAACCCGACAATATATTCAATTGCATATTTGCAACAGAGAGGAGTTGCCCGATATTATCATGAAGTTCCCAACTTACATTTTTAAGGGTTTGTTCCTGGATCTCAATTTTAGATTGTGCCAACTCATTTTCGAAACGGGTTTCGGCTTCAAATTTTTCCTGGAGCAATTTATTCTTACGTTTTTGGAAAGTAATAAAGAAAATAATCGCAAAACTGGTCAGGAATAAAATAACCACGATAAAGTAAACAATTAGTAAAAGTTCTTCTTTGGCAAGCATGTAATCCTGTTAATTTTATACAAGTTTACGGTTTTTTTAAGGATTTTATTTTATCCCAATACAGGAACTAGTACTGATAAGTATATTTTTAGAAAAACCATACTCAAGTCCTAGACGAACCTATAACTATTTCCTTAATCCTTTCTTCTAGAAACTCAAAAATCTCTGATTTCTGGTTTATCAAGCATTCTTTTTTTTGCAAACTCTGAAAGTTGTTTTTGCTGCGCACAATAAATAAACCCAAATGAAAACATGCCATACATAAAAATATTGCTATACCTTAAAATAGTGTTATGCATTTTAATAAAATCTGCATTTTCAAATGAAAAGTAAGCACTATAAATTTGAATTGGTGGCACACAAAGGTGCCAAATGAGAAGGCCCACAGAAGTGTAAAACAATAAATTCCTCTTAAAATCTAAAACTTGGTCACTCATTAGCAGTTCAAAATAATAACTGGCAATAGCGATAATTAGCAATAATACCCCTACAATAAGAATCGACATATCGTAGGTAAAGAATAACTGATTAGAACTTGTCAAATTAAATATTCCAAATAGTATAAAAAAAAGCAAAGCAAACTTTAAAATTCTTTTATAACTAAGTATCCTAAGTTGTTTAATAAATAGAAAAATATAAAATGAAAGACTTATCAAATGATTCCAGTTGTGTAACCATACATTTCGAGTAAATAAAGAATCTTCTAAAAATGGAAATGTTTTATAATCATCAAAAAATGCCCACAATGCATACAAACTACTAAAATCTAACAAAAAGACATACCATAAAAACCAAGAAAAATATTTAATTTCACTCTGCACATTTGGTGTTTTCAATAAGTAATAACCTCCACTTAAGGCCGCAATTAATTCAAATATATAACCTACATATATTTTGTGTTCAATTATAAAATCCAGCATGTATTTCTTCTATAATTTAATATTCTCCTGGGGGCCATAATCCACCACCTTTATTAAATGGTTCTATAGTATCATTGGTAATATGTTTAAATTCCAACTCCATTTTTTGATGAAAAGCAAAAAATAAGTCAAAAGTTTATTTGACTTATTTTCTGAATTTTTATTTATGTAATAAAATCCCGCAATCGCACAACAACCTTCTAGCAGAATAGTAAGAAAAATATTTATATCCATTAAAATTCTTTGGGAGGATTACCTCCACTAGTTATATTCATTGGCTCTATATCGTAATTATTTTTCCGCATTTTTTACACCTCCTAAGTTTTTTGAATTGGACTTCCCATTCGCACAATATATAAATGCAAATGAAAATATTCCATACATAAATATGTTGCAATACCTTAAAATAGCAGCATACATCATGATAAAGTCAACATTTTCGACGGAAAAATAAACGCTATAAAGTTGAATTGGTAATACGCACAGATGCCAAATAATAACACCAACAGAAATATAAAAAAGTAAATTCTTTTTTATATCCAAAATTTGATCACTCATTAGTAGTTCAAAATAATAGATGCCAATTGCAATTATTAGTAACAATGCTCCCACGAATTTAATGGACATATCATAGCGGTAGAATAATTGATCTGAACTTGTGAGTTTGAATATCCCAAGCAGTATAAAACCAACTAAAGCGAATTTTAAAATTCCTTTATACTTAATTCTTATAATCTGTTTGATAATAAGATAACTATAAAATGAAATGCTTATAAGATTAAGCCAATTATACAACCAGACATTTCGAGTAAATAATGAATCTTCCAAAAAAGGAAAGGTTTTGTAATCATCAAAATAAGCCCATAGAGCGTATGCCCCACTAAGGTCTACCAG
Source organism: Gillisia sp. (assembly GCA_024635675.1). GTDB lineage: Bacteria > Bacteroidota > Bacteroidia > Flavobacteriales > Flavobacteriaceae > Gillisia. The sequence continues at coordinate 33,729 of JAGXIJ010000098.1, read as the reverse complement.
AAGCACAAACCATAAAAACCATGAGAAATATATAATTTCCTTTCGTGCGTTTGGAGTTTTAATTAAATAATAACTACCACTTAAGGCTGCAATTAATTCAAATATATAAGTAACATAAATTTTGTTTTCTATTATAAAATCCAGCATATTATTTTGTGGAATTTAATATTCTCCAGGAGGCCATAATCCGCTACCATCATTAAAGGGTTCTATCTCATCATTAGCAACATCTTCGTATTCCAACTCAGGATCATCAGACTTTACTCTTTTGGTTGCCGCAAAAAATACCGTAGCCAAACTAGGTTCTGTTGCGGTAGCATCATAAGCCCCAAACCAGATATTTATTCCTGGAGTTTCCACACCTTGCTGTAAAGACTTGGTCTTTACCTCGGCCAAGAATGTTTGAAGTTCATCTACTGTAAAATAAAACTGGCAGGTATCTTCATGTTTTTTACCATTTGTGGTAACATTTAATCTGGTATTCCACCATTTTTTTTGTAATTGTTTTGCCTTTGCAACTGTAATTTTTTTACCCATATTATTGAATTTCTATTAATAAAAGATTCATTAGTCAATAATTTTTGTTAAAAATAGATTTTTTATGTAACAAAATTGGAATAACGAAGTCAAATAGGGGAAAAATCCCCTTGAGGAACTGTAAAGCTAAATTTAATGTTGTACTAACATTTTAGTTTATCTAAAGTGATAAAGACTAAAAAGTGCTGGTTTTGTGTGAGTTATTATTAGATAGGGCTTTTAATAATTCAATTTGCAAGTCGGCACTTTTCTTTCAAACTCTTTTGAATAAAATTTTTAATTTGATTATAATATAAATCTATAAAAAAGGGAAAAAGCCCCTTGTAAGGCTTCTGGTAGGAAAGTACTTTTGGATTGAAATAAACGCTTTAAGTGTTAAAAAAAAGAAGTGCCGTAGATGTGTGATCTATTATTGGGTGGGGCCGATAAGAAAATTATAAACACAAAAACGACACTTCTTTATTTCATTCCTAACATAAGCTATAGGTTAATAATTCTTTCTTAATAGGTCTCGTCAAAATTAAGACCGTTAAAAAAGGGAAAAAGCCCCTTGTAAGGCTTCTGGCAGGAAAGTACTTTTGGATTGAAATAAACGCTTTAAGTGTTAAAAAAAAGAAGTGTCGTAGATGTGTGATCTATTATTGGGTGGGGTCGATAAAAGATCTAAATACACAAAAACGACACCCTTTTTATTTCATTCCTAATATAAGTTGTGGAATAGTAGTTTACTTAATAGGTTTCATCAAAAATGAGACCATCAAGAAAGGGGGTTTTTCCCCTTGTACAACCTCCGTTTCACACCTAAATTTGAGTATTAATTTAATTAGCTTAAAAAGTTAGGGTTAAAAAAGTGTCGTTAAAAGTGTAAATCGATTTTTAGGTAGGGCTTTAGATCTTTGAACCACGTTTAATTGACACTTTTTTTTATTTTAACCCTGTGTCATTTCTTAAACGTGAACTTCTTCAATTTATTTCAATTAACTGAAACTTGATAGCTTCCCCAACAACTTTTTGCGCCAGTGTATTCATTCCATTTTCACTAAGTTGCAATATTCTTGGGTAGCCACCTGTAGTTTGACAATCGCGCATTAAAATAATTATTTTTCCCGATGGCGTTAACTGAACTGTACCCGGCAGTACCGGACCGGTAATTATAGGTTTAAGTTCGTTTTCTAAAACTTCTTTTAGTTGAATGGCCATCCTGTTATTATTTAGATCTATACTAAACCCCAACCCTAAAAGGGATTTTTGCTGAGAAATTGTAAGCAATTCATATTCCGGCCCTTTAAAAACCTTTACCTTCACATCACTTATATATTTGGTATCAACTTTTATACTCGAGTTTAAATTATAAGATGGGCTATTAAAATTAGTGAATTTAAGTAGGCTCCCTTTTTGTAATAGTCCCCTCTCTGTAATTCCATGATACCAGCTGGCACTCCCCAGCACCTTTTCAGAATTAAAACCACCGGATATAGCAAGGTATGCTCTACATCCTATAATTCTTTTCCCAAAGGATAGTACATCTCCCTTGTAAATTGAAAGTGGTTTATTATTATTAACAAGCTCATCATTTATTTTAGGGCTCAAGAACGCACCACAAATTGAAATTAGCGTAGGCCCGGAAAATTTTAATTTAGGACCCAGTTGGGTTATTTCCATGACAGGAGAAAACTCTGAATTCGATAAAAGAAGGTTAGCTTTTTTGGCAGCAAAAGAATCCATAACTCCACTTAGAGGCACTCCAAATTTTCTAAAATTAAGTCTTCCCATATCCTGAATAGTCGAATATAAACCCGGGAGTAAAACGGCTATCTCACCCATGATATTTTTCACTTTTTAATTGAAATTTCCCTTGTTCTATTTTCTTCGAAATTTGAAGATATTCCGGTTTTGAAATTGAATAAAATCTCACCTTATCTCCAGCTAAAATCTCACATGGCGGGTTGCTATTTTTATCGAAAAAAGACACTGGAGAACTTCCTATAATTTGCCATCCTCCAGGGCTGGTTTTTGGATAAATTCCGGTCTGATTTTCACCTATCCCAACAGCACCTTTTTCGACCTTCATTCTAGGGCTAATTTTTCTTGAAATTACCAACCTCTCATCAAGGCCTCCCAGGTATAAAAATCCGGGCAGAAATCCGATGAAATAAACCGTGTAAACCGGTGCCGTGTGAATTTTAATTATCTCAGGAATTTTAAGGTTTTTATCTTTGGAAATATACTCCAGATCCAGTCCGAATTCTTCCTCATAACACACGGGGATATCAAAAATCTTTGAATCGATATTTTTTACTATATTAGCTCTGGAAACAAGGTCTTTAATAGCTAAAACCTTATCATAGACGTTTTCTATAGTGTGAGTGTAAATAATTAATAATGAGCAAAATGTGTTAATTACCTCAACCTTATCTTCAACTAATTCATTTTCAACAAATTCTTTTAAATTCAGCAGCTTTTCGAGTGACTTTTCATCGATATTAGGTTCAAAATCTATAAGAATGGCCTTGTCCCCCATCGGTTTTATTTGTGGATAATCAGCGCTCATCTCTTTGCAATTTTGATATTCATTTTACTGAATTCCTTATCCAGAAATTTGATGATCTCTACGGAATTTGGGGTGTCACTATGAAGACAATAAGTAGCTGCTACAGAAGGTATTTTGACATCATTTTCACACACAATTTCACCCTTAGAAAACATCGACAAAAGGTGCTTAAAAACTGCTTCTTTTTGAGTGATCAATGCATTGTTTTTGGCTCGTGAAACAAGACTAAAATCTGAGTTATAATTACGGTCTGCGAAGGCCTCAAAAACTACCGGTATTTTTCCTTTTGCCAAGCTCGAAATAATCGAATTCTGAGGTACATAGAGTGAAAGATCCAGGCCGGATTCTAAAACAGAATCCAGTACAATTTGGGCGATTTTTTCATCCTTTGCCGCATCATTATAAAGAGCTCCGTGAGGTTTTAAATGCGTTAGTTTTCCACCTTGAACTTTAACTATTTCGTGAAGGTTTTGAATCTGGTTTAGCAAAGACTTTTTTAATTCATAATCGGGAATAACTAAAGATCGTCTTCCAAAATTATCACTATCCGGATACGAAGGATGGGCTCCCATTTCAACATTGTTCTCCATCGCTAACAGCACAGTTTTAAGCATACTTTTAGCATCGCCTGCATGTCCTCCACAAGCAATGTTGCATGTAGAAATCAAGGGCATTAATTGCGCATCATATTTTCCGCCCTCTCCTAGATCGCAGTTAATATGAATTGTTTTCATAAAATTAGATTTTAAAAATTCTGAAATACCGAATATATCGATTTGGCTCCAAGGAAAATAGAAATTAAAATAATTATCATTCCTAATATGTTTTGGAACAAGGAATTTTTGTGTTTTCCCATCACCGATGCTTTATTAACGATCCAAAAAAGGAAGATCGCTATAATGGGTAATAGTAAGCCATTGGCTATTTGAGCAAATCTTATTATTTCTATAGGTTTAAATTGTAAAGACGAGAAAAGTACTCCCATCCCCAGTATGCTTATCCATACTGCTCTAAATTTCTTAGATTTCAATCCACTCTCCCATCCAAAACACCCCTTAACAACATATGCCGCAGCCAAAGGCGCTGTAATCGCCGAGGTAATTCCTGAGGCTAATAAACCAATCGCTATAAACCAAGTTGCATATTTCCCAAACAAAGGATTAAGTCCGGCTGCAAGATCTGCAGCCGATGAGACATTTTCTAGATTTGGAGCTGCTGCACTTATCACTATTGCCATAGAAACGATCCCTCCCAGAATAATTGCCACTATTAGTTCCTTCCTTACCATTTTAAGCTTAGTAGGATCTTTCCATTTCTCACTAACCAGTGATGCATGTAGAAATAAGTTATAAGGCACTACGGTGGTTCCAACCAGCGCTATTACCGTTAAGATGCCATCGGCACCTAGTTTTGGAATAAATAATCCTTCTAAAATAGCTGAAAAATCAGGTTGAGTAAGAAAGGCAGTGATTATAAAGGAAATACTCATTAAGGCAACCAATCCAATAAACACTCGTTCCAACACTTTATAATTTCCTATATAAAGCAACACAAAGGCTACGACCCCAATCATTAAACTCCATAAATTAAGACTAAATGCTGATCCTAGCTGAAATTCTAAAGGAGATAACACCGCGGTAATACCCAATACAGCACCGGTGATATTACCGGCTTCATAAGCTGCATTACCTAATACTATGGCAGAAAGGACTAATATGATCGCTAATCCTCTTAAAATTGGGTGTTGAATCTCCTTTCTAATGCTTTCACTTAGACCCGATTGAGAGATAAGACCTAGTCTTGCCGCCATTTCCTGAAGAATGATACAAGCTAAAACAGATAAAAGAAGCGCCCATAATAAAGCAAACTGAAAGTTCACTCCAGCCAGTGTACAAACGGTAACCGTTCCTGGTCCAATAAATGCAGCCGAAACTAAAACTCCTGGGCCAACATTTTTAAACCAATTTCTCACTTATTTGCCTTAACCTTAGCTTCCTGTAAGGCATATAATGCAAAACTCCCTAACCAGTGCCCGCCTTCATAACTATCTCCTACCAAGTTGGGGAATGATTTTGCTACATGACGATCTGCAACTGCTTTTAGATGAGAAAATTTATCTGGATATGTATTCGCAAGACCGTATAAAACCCAAGCTCTGCTAAAGTTTAGACCATCCAAATGCACCAACTTACCATCGGTCCTGTCTGAAACTCTGCCCACGGCCATATCAAATTCCTTATTCATTAATTCCGGCATAAAATCATTTATCCACAACGGGAAAGCTGCTTTTGGCAAGATCTTTCTCATAATATCTACCTCTTGTAAACAAGGGGAGAGAAAATCGAATCCGCTTGGCTCCCAAGATACAGGGCAGTTGTCATCTTTTAGATAGAATTCTTTTGCTCTTTTATCTATTAAACTTAGAAATGCTGTATCCTTAACGGCTTCTGCATAATCATAGGCAAAGCTTAATGCGAATGCGGTATTGGTATGTTCTCCAACTCGTATTGGATATACAAGCTTGGGAAGAAATTCTGTGAAATTAGCAACCATAAGATCAGACAAAGGCTTTAAATTTTCCGATAGCTCCTCCCCTAGGTCAGAGTCCCATGTGTGAAGTTCTTGTGAAAGTTTCAACACCCATGCCCATCCATAAGTACGTTCGTAATCCTTATTGTTTTCAGTTTGAAAATAGCGAACCTCAGCTGCAATATTTTCTTTAGATAAGGATGCTTCTAATTTGGCTTTTATCTCATTTGCCTTTTCCAGTTTTGGAAATTGTTTCAATAATTTAATTAAAGCCCACTGTGCATGAACGGCAGAATGCCAGTCGAAACAGCCATAAAATGCTGGGTGCAGTTCTTTTGGAGATTGGAGATCTTTCGCACTTCCTAAGGTCTGATTTAATTTATTAGGGTATTCAGTGCTTATACAAGCCAGTGGCAATTCCACAAGTTTATTAGCCTTCTCTAAATTAAGCTCAATAACTTCGGGCCCTAAGATAGATTCAATTGAAATGTCTGTCGCAGAGGTACTATCAGATTCCGGGTTTCCCTCCTTATCTAAGCTATTGCGATTATCTCCTTTACAACCCATCATTAAGACAAGTAACAAGGTCATTAGTGTTATTTTCATTTTCAAGTAGGTGTAACTTATGTATAATACCCAAATGTATTAAAATCTTCGGTAAGCGATTGATAAGTAAGAAATTTTTAACCTAACCAGCCTTCTCTATCCAAACTTCTATATTGAATTGCTTCACTAATATGACTTCCTTGTATATGTTCACTTTCTGAAAGATCTGCAATAGTGCGGGAGACTTTTAAAATCCTATCATAGGCTCTTGCAGATAAATTTAAACGTTCCATAGCTGTTTTTAGAAGTTGTTTTGAAGCATCTTCGAGCTTACAATATTCAGAGATCTGCTTTACATTCATTTGAGCATTATAATGAACTTTCTCATTCTCTTTAAAACGGTCTGTTTGAACCTGTCGGGCTCTGGTAACTCTTTTCCTGATGTCTACACTTTTTTCTCCATTTCGTTCCTCACTTAGTTTCTCGAAAGGCACCGGCGTTACTTCTATATGAATATCTATTCTATCCAGTAAGGGCCCGCTTATTCTACTAAGATACCGCTGCATTTCTCCCGGAGAAGAGGACATTGGTGAACTTGGATCGTTAAAAAATCCGCTTGGGCTCGGGTTCATACTGGCTACAAGCATAAAACTTGAGGGATAGGTGACCGTAAACTTTGCTCTGGAAATAGTTACTTCCCGATCTTCCAAAGGTTGCCTCAAAACTTCTAAAACTCCCCTTTTAAATTCGGGCAATTCATCTAAAAACAATACTCCATTATGAGACAAGGAGATTTCACCCGGCTGTGGATACGTCCCACCGCCAACTAAGGCCACATCGGAAATGGTATGATGTGGGCTTCTAAAAGGGCGTTGAGACATTAAGCCCACATGTTCTTTAATTTTACCTACTACACTATGTATCTTCGTAGTTTCTAAGGCTTCATGAAGGGTCATTGGTGGTAAAATACTCGGTAATCTTTTTGCTAACATGGTTTTTCCTGCTCCAGGTGGGCCAATAAGAATGATATTATGACCTCCTGCGGCGGCAATTTCCATACAGCGTTTTATACTTTCCTGTCCTTTTACATCTGCAAAATCATGTTCCAGATGATCCAGGTTATTATAAAACTCTAGTCTCGTATCTATTATAGTTCTTTCCAACGGAGTTCCCTTATCGAAGTATTGGATCACTTCCAGGATATTTGAAACACCATATACGTCTAACCCGCTTACTATAGCTGCTTCTTTTACATTTTGAATTGGCAGAATAAATCCTTTATATCCTTCTTCCTTAGCTTTAATGGCAATTGGCAGTGCACCCTTAATAGGCTGAAGACTTCCATCCAGTGAAAGTTCTCCCATGATGAGAAAATCCCCTATATTTTCTGCTTTAATTTGTTCGGAGGCCGCCAGAATTCCAAGAGCCAAGGTAAGATCGTAGGCTGAGCCTTCCTTCCTGAGATCGGCAGGCGCCATATTGATGGTGATTTTCTTTCCCGGGAATTTATAGGAATTATTTTGAAGTGCAGCAGCTATGCGAAAGCTGCTTTCTTTTATAGCATTATCTGGAAGTCCCACCAGGTGATACCCAATGCCGGCAGCTACATTTACTTCTACGGTAATTGTGGTAGCTTCAACTCCAAAAACAGCACTACCATAAACCTTTACCAGCATCTAATTATCATTTTAATTAAATGTAGTGAAAATTTATGGCAGATTGACTGTTAGCCTTTTAACACATTTTTTCGGTAATGTTCTATAAGTGCATCTATGGGCCTACGAATAATATTCCCTATCTCAAGATTATAAGGTTGGGCAACTGCTCTAATAATATCCTGACTAAAATATGCAATACTTCCTATAAAATGGATTGGTACTGTTTGAGCGTGCTTAATAGAAAGTACTCGGGTGTGCATGAATTCCTTAATACCTTCGTGTACCAACTTATAAAAATATCCATTACGCTCATTTGTGAAAATGAATTCCGCAAAAGAAGCTAAATATGTGTTTGGATTTTCTTTCTTATAAAGGTTCTTTTTGATCTCATCGCCACTTACATCGAAATCTTTTTCAAATTTCGCAGCGATATCCGGGGGCATTCTTTTGTAATAATAATCTCTTAATAAACGTTTCCCAAAGTAATTCCCGCTGGCTTCATCCATGAGGACATAACCTAAAGACTCCACTGCCATGTGAACTTCCTTTCCGTCGAAATAACAACTATTTGACCCTGTCCCCAGAATACAAACAATCCCAGGCTCGGTGGTAGCGGCATATGCTGCTGCCACCATATCTTCCTTCACCAATACCTCTGAAGCATTTGTAAAGAAATTAGCAATTATGTCCTGCAAGAGTTTCCTAGGGATTTCTGTGCCACAACCTGCACCAAAAAAATGAACTCTTTCAATCTTATCCCTAACTTCAAAAAGTTCAGGATTTTCTTCAATTCGTTGTTCCAGCATCGCTTCCGGAAATACTGCAGGATTTAATCCCTTTGAACGTGTTTGAAATACCAGTTCCCCTTTATTATTTAGAAGGATCCAGTCACATTTGGTGGAACCTCCATCAGCAATTAATATCATTTGAATTTCTTTATATGAAAAGATAAGCCATTTATTTCCAATTTTTTGGTTTTCAATAAATGGCTTTTAATAATTTATATTGAAGCTACGTGTGCTGCAAGATCTATTAATTTAGCAGAATATGCATATTCATTATCATACCATGCTATTAATTTAAAGAAATTATCGTTTAGTGCAATCCCCGCTTCAGCATCGAAGTTACAAGTGTAAGGATTAGATACGAAATCCTGAGAAACCACCATGTCTTCTGTATAAGATACAATCCCTTTATATTTTCCTTCTGCAGCCTTTTTAAATGCCGCTTTTATCTCCTCATAAGTAGCTGCTTTTTCAGTTCTTACAGTAAGATCTACTACAGAAACATCTACAGTTGGCACTCTAAAAGCCATACCTGTAAGTTTTCCTTTTAATGAAGGGATCACTTTAGTTACGGCTACTGCTGCTCCGGTAGAAGTAGGGATAATGTTATTTAAGGCACTTCTTCCTAATCTATGGTTCTTCTTATCTGGAGAATCTACTGTATATTCTGATGCTGTGGTTGCATGAACAGTGGTCATTAAACCTTCTATCAAACCAAACTCATCGTCTATAATTTTAGCCAAAGGAGCTAAACAGTTGGTAGTACAAGAAGCGTTGGAAACAATAGTATCTTCTGCTTTTACATCCATATGGTTTACTCCCATTACAAACATTGGAGCATCTTTAGATGGAGCCGAGATCACAACCTTTTTTGCTCCCGCCTTGATATGTGCACCAGCAGATTCTTTAGTGGTGAATATTCCTGTACAATCCAAAACTACATCCACATTTACTGCGTCCCATTTTAAATCTTCAGGATTACGCTCTGCTGTAATTCTAATGGTTTCCCCATTTACTATTAATTGACCATCTTTTACAGTCACTTCTCCGTCAAATCTTCCGTGAACAGAATCGTATTTTAAAAGGTAAGCAAGTTGTTCTACATCTAAGAGATCATTAACGGCTACTACTTCTACAGCATCATTTAATATAGCATTTCTAAATGCTATTCTTCCAATTCGGCCAAAGCCGTTAATTCCGATTTTAGTACTCATAATTTTAAATTTTAAATTTTATACTGAAGTAATATCAGCCACTCTTCTTAAATTCTTATCGTATTTCGCGCCATTTGTTATGGCTACTTCCAAGGGGATTGAAACTACTTTTTGATGATGAATTCCAACCATAATAGTTCGTTCTCCATTTATTAGCGCATCTATAGCGCCAACTCCTAATTTACTTGCCAATACCCTGTCAAAACAACTTGGAGATCCCCCTCGTTGAATATGACCAAGCACAGAAACTCTTATTTCGTAATCTTCCAGGTTTTCCTCAATATATTCGGCTAGTTCAAAAATGTTCTTTCCACTTTTATCGCCTTCAGCAACAACTATAATACTGGAAGTTTTTCCAGATTTTCTGCTCTTTCTTAAAGATTCTACCAAGCGTTCGATCCCTCTATTTTCTTCAGGAATCAAAATCTCCTCAGCACCGGCGCCTATCCCACTATTTAATGCGATATCTCCTGCATCTCTTCCCATTACCTCAACCAGAAACAACCTGTTATGCGAACTGGCGGTATCACGTATTTTATCTATTGCTTCTACGACGGTGTTCAAAGCTGTATCGTACCCAATCGTATAATCCGTACCCTTAATATCATTATCGATAGTTGCAGGAATTCCTATTACAGGAAAATCGTGTTCATTATCGAATATTAGTCCTCCGGTAAAGGTTCCGTCTCCACCAATAACCACTAAGGCGTCGATTTCAGCATTCTTTAAATTATCGTAGGCTTTTTTTCTACCTTCTGAAGTTTGAAATTCTTTTGATCTGGCAGATTTTAAAAAGGTACCTCCTCTACTTATAATGTTTCTTACAGATCTTGCATTAAGTTCTTCAAAATCATTCTCTATAAGGCCTTGATATCCCCTATAAATACCGATACATTCAATTTCATGAAAGGCACAACTCCTTACCACCGCTCGGATTGCGGCATTCATTCCAGGGGCATCACCTCCTGAAGTAAGGACTCCAATTTTTTTGATTTTTACTTGCATTACCGTAAAGCTATTCGATTTGATTCTTAAATCCTAATTCCATTATTTACTAAAACGTTTTCGGTTAATAACTCATAAAAAAAGCCTCACGAATGAGGCTTTTTTAAAGATTTCTGAAAAACACTTAGTTGTTTATCAATATTTTGTATTCCCAAGGCTTGAAATTCATTTCCTGATTCTTCTTAAGTTCCAACGCTTCAGAACTCATATAATCTTGAAATTTCCCGTCTATTTCCATTTTAAATTTTACCGGCTCTTTTGATAGGTTCGCAACATAAATTACTTTCTTATCTCCATTGTTTCTTATGAATGCTAACACCTTATCGTTAGTAGAAGTTTCCACTCTTTTATATCCGGCAGCATTTTTTCCTCCTGCCAAAGCTTCGTTGCCATTTTTAAGTTTCCCTAACTTCACAAGAACAGGCCAAACTTTTCCTTTTGTTTTTGGGATGCTGTCTTTCTCAAAAAATAACAATCTGTGATCCAGATCATATTCCTGGCCGCTATAAATTAAAGGCATTCCCGGTAAGGTATATGAAAGAGCCAACATAGCTTCTGCCGCATCCCCCATTCTTTCCTTTACGGTACCATTCCAAGAATTCTCATCGTGGTTAGTTACAAAATTCATCAAGAAATCATCTTTCTGGTAAAGGCTATCAATCTTGGTCATATAAGCATCCCAAGCCTTAACTCCTTGTTTTCCTTGAGCCATTTCATTCATAACATGGTGACCTTCCCAGTTATAACCCATATCGAAAGCTTCATGAAAAAGATCTTTCTTCTCAGATTCTGCCAACATAAATACAGGCTTTACTTCCTTGATAGTTTTTACTGCTTGATTCCAGAATTCAGTTGGAACTTCTCCGGCAACATCGGCTCTAAATCCATCTATATCATGATTTTCTACCCAATATTTCATGTCTTTAGTCATGGCCGCCCAAAGCTCTTTATTGTCGTAATTAAGATCGGCAGTATCTGTCCATCCCCAAGATTCTCCGGTTTCCGGGTTTAATGGGTCTACGATCTCTCCCGCTTCATTCTGGGTGTAATATTCAGGATGCTCTGTGATCCAGGCATGATCCCAACCTGTATGGTTAGCAACCCAATCCATAATAACGAACATTCCGTTCTCATGAGCTACATCTACCATTTTTTGAAAATCTTCAATAGTTCCAAGATCCGGATTTACTTTAGTATAATCTGAAACAGCATAATAGCTTCCTAAATACTTCTCACGTTCCTTTTCATCCTCAATTTCAGCAGCCATTTTATCTCCAGTAGCTTTTCTGTTCTTCACAGAAATAGGATATACTGGCATCACCCAAATCACCTTTACACCCAACTCCTTTAATTGAGGGATATCTTGAGTAAAAGCATTAAAAGTTCCTTCCGGAGAATATTGACGAATATTCGCTTCGTAAATCACAGCATTTTCAAGATCGGAGTCTTCAATACTATATTTTTCCACCTCGGTGGCAGTTTCAGAATTTTTCTTTTCTTTCGATTCATCTTTACAAGCTGCCAATACTGCGAGCATGCAAAATGCAAATGCCATTTTCTTAATCATAGGTAATTAGGTTTTAATTAGTTGAATTCTATTTTTATAATTGTTTCGTTTTGATCGAATCTTACCGGGATATTCAATTTTCCTAAATGCATGTAATTTTTACCTGTATATTTTATTCCGTTCACCCAAACGAACTTCACTTCCTTTCCAAGATTCTCTACATGTAGCTCTATAAGATTAATTTCTGAAGTTGCATTTTCCCCTACTTCCTTAGCTATTTTAATAGTTACAGTATCCATATCTAATACGGACTCCATTTTCACCATTTCGAACATGCCTTTTTCGAAGGCATCCGAAGTTTTTCCGTTGTCATTATATATAATAGCATCGCTCTTTTTGGATTGCTCATCATAGTAGAAATAAACATCTAATGTTGAAGGATCGTAATTGGCAGTAGTTTGCATTGGTTTTGCCATAGGTATAAAAGAACCACCTCTTACGAATACAGGAATATGATCTTCTTCTATCTTTACATTTGCTACTGTTCCTTTTGCATACTTTTTCCCGGTATAGAAATCGAACCAGTTATTAGTTGCGGGAAAAATCACTTCTTTAGAAGTAATCCCAGGATTTAGAACCGGAGAAACTAAAAAGCTATCTCCCCATAAATAGGTGTTGGAAACGGCATACATTTTATAATTATCAGGCTCCTCAAAGAACAAAGGCCTCATTAAAGGCTTTCCAGATTGGTTGTTTTCAAATGCCAGTGTATAATTATATGGTAATAATTTGTATCTCAATTCTATGGCCTTTTTAGCCAAAGCTTTGGTTTCTTCATTTTTAAACACAGGTTCCGATGCCACGTCTTCCTGTGCATGTGGGCGAAATATTGGCTGAAAAACACCGTACTGTAACCATCTTATATAAAGCTCATCATCTTCCAGATCGCCGGCAAATCCACCAAGATCTGAATGCATATAAGCTAATCCTTGTAATCCCATTTGTAAACTAATCTCAGGTTGCGGTTTTAAACCATTCCATCCTCTATTTACATCCCCAGACCAAGGTATTAATCCAAATCGCTGGGATCCGGCAGCTCCGGCTCTCATTAAAATAAAAGGACGCTCCTCCGGAAAATCGGATTCATACCCTTCTTTAATTAATTTGGCCCAGTAATGACCATATACATTATGGAGCTCATCTGCAGTTCCTGTTTTATGCTTTAATTTAGTTGGGTGTACTTCTGGTTCTCCAAGATCTCCCCACCATCCGGCCACCCCATAGGATTTAAGGTCTTTATAAATATTCCAGAACCATTCTTTTCCTTTTGGATCGAAGATATCCACCAAGCCGGTGTTTCCGAAGTAAAAATCGAATTTATAAGGATTCCCTAAAGAATCTTTAGCCAGCACATTTTCATTTACCGCCTCGTTCCATTTTTTGGAAGTTGTTAGTATAAACGGTTCGGTAACCAAAACAGTTTTCACCCCTTGATCTGCTAGTTTGCCGATCATTTTTTTAGGCTCCGGAAAAGAATCTTTCACAAATTCCAGATTCCCCATAGTCCCCTTAATGTCATGCCCAAACCAATACAGATCCAGGATCACGGCATCTACCGGAATACTGTCTTTTTTAAATTTGGTAATTGTATTTTCTACTTCCTTTTGGGAATGATATCCAAATCTGCTTGAAAAATTTCCAAAAACCCATCTTGGAGGCAAAGGCTGCCGTCCTGTTAAAAGCGTGTAATTCTCAGTGATCTTCTCCCAGGTCTTTCCTACGATTAATTGATAGGTCTTTCTCCCACTAATAGTTTCGTAACTAAGCGTATTCGAATGATTGCTGTCCAGATCTAAAAATCCAATGGGAGAATTATCAAAATGCAACATATATTTTTCTGAAGACAAGACGATTGGTAAAGTATAATTCAATAAAGAGGATTTTGTACCGTAACCATAATCTGCACGGTTGTACAATTCTAGTTTATTACCTCTTCTGTTCATCCCCAAAGCACGAGCCCCACCTCCAAAAAGCATTTCATATTCAGCTATATTGAAGTCGAGCTTCTCATGTGTTTCAGATTTAGAATATCCCTTTTTTTCTGAAATGATCTCTTCGCCCTCGTAGAAATATTTCACTTGAAAAGGTTTTTTTGAGACAACAACCGTAATTCCTGAAGTTTCCATTTTAAGGGACGAAGGATCCTCTGAAACCTTAAGATCTACAATTGAAGGCTCTAAAACAACCGAATAAGATTCTGGTATAAACTTTTCTCCTGTTGGAATAAAACTGGTTTCCATGATCTCCGGAGAATAAGCTTGAAATCTATAATACCCATCATTGGTGACTACAGAGACCACTCCTCCTTTATTCTCAAAACTCTTGAAAGATCGCTCTGTATTTTGAGCAGAAATAAAAAGAGAGTTCATTCCGAAGAAGATCAGAATTGAAAAACTCAGTATATATTTTGGGAGGATCTTCATATTATCTATTTCAGATTTATAAATTTAATATATATATATATATGTTTTATATTCGATGATGATTTGACCATACCGTCACCCTGAACTCGTTTCAGGGTCTTATCTCAATTTACTGGGATGCTGAAACAAGTTCAGCATGACGAATACATAAGTTCACCAAATCAAAAATAATCATTGTCACAAAACCGAACAATCAGTAAAAATTATTTCAATTCGATCACTAAGGATGACTTTCCTTTAATGTTCATGGTCTTAACAAGAGAAACTTGTTCTCCTGAAAGCACATCCTTTCCGGAAGTGTTTCCTGCTAATCCTTCCGCGAAACGAGCAAGATCCAATTCTTGAGCTTCAGGGTTGTTATTGATCACTACCATTACGCGTTCCTTTTCATTGTATCTAAAATAAACATACACGTTATTCTCAGGTAAAAATTGAAGCAATTTCCCGAAATGCAGCACTTCTTTATTCTTTCTGTAATTCAGCAATTTCTTAGTGAAAGAATGGTAATTATTCTGAGTCTCCGTCCTTCCCGCTACCGTAAAAGCAGATTGTTGATCACCGCTCCAGCCACCAGGAAAGTCTTTACGAATATCCCCATCTCCGCTTGTGTCTCTGTTGCCAATCATTCCTATTTCATCTCCATAATATATTTGCGGAATTCCACGAGTAGTAAATACCAAGGTCATTGCCAACTTATATTTATCTAAATCACTTTTATAGATCTCATTGATCCTATTAGTATCGTGATTTCCTGCAAAAACAAGCAGATTATCGATATCGGCGTATAAGAAATCGTTCACGAAATTTTCGTAAACTTTGATCATTCCCTTATCCCAACTGGAGTCTTCTTCATCAAAAACCGTCATTAAAGCATCATGTAAAGTAAAATCCATTACAGATGGCAAATTGGAATTATAACTCTGGATAGCTCCAACTGGACTGTCTTTTTGCCAATAAGAGATCTGCGCCTGATCGTGCATCCAAACTTCCCCAACAATATTGAAATTAGGATATTCATCCATGATTCCTTTAGTCCAGGCTGCAATTCCCTGCTTATCGTTAAAAGAATAAGTATCTACCCTAAAGCCATCTAAATTGGCATATTCTATCCACCAGATAGCATTTTGAGTAAGATAATTTAATACCAATGGATTACCTTGATTTAGATCTGGCATAGAGCTCACAAACCAACCATCTACACAGTATTTCAAATCTCTTTGAGATCCATTAGGGTCATACTGAGTGGTCATTCTATAATTTGAATTTGCATAACCCGGGAATTGGTGGATCCAATCGTAGGTAGGAAGATCCTTTATCATCCAATGAGTTGCACCCCAATGATTGGTAACATAATCCATCACCAATTTCAGATCCTTTTTATGCATCTCTTCAGATAAACGTTTGTAATCTTCATTAGAACCATATCTGGGATCAATTTTATATACGTCGCTTTGGGCATAGGTATGGTAAGAATAGGTAGCATCATTATCCTCCAATAAAGGCGTGCTCCAAAGGGCAGTAGCTCCCAAATCTTTGATATAATCCAGATGATCTATTACTCCCTGAATATCTCCTCCATGTCTCCCACCGGGATTGCTTCTGTCCGCTTTTTCAGCTAATGCGGGGTTAGAATCATTATTAGGATCTCCATTCGCAAAACGATCGGGCATAATAAGATACATCACATCGCTGGCATCAAATCCTTTTCGAAAAGCAGACTTTTCTCTCCTTTTCTTCAACTCATATGCTTTTGTGAATCCTTTAGCTCCTTTTTTACTGAAATTGAAGTTATAAGAACCTGAAGAGAGGCCTTGAGTTGAAATGGTTACAAATAAGTAATTCGGATTCTCTGTTTTAAGCACATTTTCTATAACCACCTCTTTGGGAGCAGACACTTCAAATTGTGCTATATCTTTTCCATAGAACATGATTTGTAGGTTATCCTGTTGCATATCACTCCACCAAAAAGGAGGTTCTACCCGGTCTATCTGTGCCGTTGCTGAAAGACTAAAAACAACCAAAAAAAGAATAAATAACTGCTTCATATTACTTTGTTATATACGTTAGTATATAGAAATTAATCTATACTTCTACCAAATTATTAGGATGAACTTCTATAGATTTTCCACTTACTAAAATATTTATCGGCTCAGTCCCTTCCAATTTAAAGGTAGACTTCTCTTTGTTTACCTCTACTTTTAGAACCTGGTTCCTGAAATTTACTTTAAAGGAATAGGCATCCCATTCATCCGGAATTCTAGGCACAAAGGAAAGTTGATCATTTACTATTCTCATTCCCCCAAATCCTTCTACTATACTCATCCAGGTACCCGCCATACTTGTAATATGACAGCCTTCTTTTACTTCATTATTATAATCGTCCAGATCTAATCTAGCAGTTCTAACATAGAAATCATAAGCTTGGTTCATTCTCCCTAATTTCGCAGCCTGAATACTGTGTACACAAGGAGAAAGTGACGATTCATGTACCGTTAATGGTTCATAAAAATCGAAATGTCTTGCCAATTCCTTTTCATCAAATTGATCTTCAAAAAGGTAGAATCCTTGTAGAACATCTGCTTGCTTGATATAGCAAGATCTTAAAATTCGATCCCAACTCCATTTCTGGTTTATTGGTCTGTGCTTCTTATCTAAATTTTCAACCGGAATTAATTCTTTATCTAAAAATCCATCCTGCTGGAGGAAAATCTCTAAATGTTCAGAATATGGGAAGTACATGTTATCTGAAACTTCTTTCCATTTCATCATTTCCGCATCGGTAAGACCAGTAAGTCCCATCACACGATCATGATCTTCAGCATGTCCGTCCTTTACCTTTTTGATAGTATCCAAACAATACTCTATACACCATTTTGCAAGGAAATTAGTATACCAGTTATTGTTCACGTTATTCTCATATTCATTAGGGCCTGTAACCCCAAGAATCATGAATTTATTTTTATCGTTGCTGAAGGTTGCTCTTTGTTGCCAAAAACGAGCAATAGCGATCATTACTTCCAGTCCTTTTTCGGGAATGTAATCGAAATCTCCTGTGTATCGCACATAATTGTAAATAGCGAACACCATAGCACCATTTCGGTGAATTTCTTCGAAGGTGATCTCCCATTCATTATGGCTTTCTTCCCCATTCATGGTCACCATTGGATACAATGCTGCACCATTAGAAAAACCTAATTTTTCGGCATTTTCAATGGCTTTATCTAAATGATTATATCTATAAGAAAGTAAGTTTCTTGCTACCTGCTGATCTTTGGTTGCCATATAGAAAGGAATACAATAAGCCTCTGTATCCCAGTAGGTACTCCCTCCGTATTTTTCACCTGTAAATCCTTTTGGCCCAATATTCAGACGTTCATCTTTCCCTGAATAGGTCTGGTTAAGTTGAAAAATATTGAATCGAATTCCTTGTTGCGCTTTAACATCTCCTGTAATAGAGATATCTGCCATTTCCCAGATCTTCGCCCAATCTTCTTTTTGTTGCTGAAGTAATCCTGTAAAGCCCAGTTTTAAAGCACTTGCCAAAACGTTTTTAGTAGGCTGAATTAAATTTTCACGGTCATGGTTCATATCTGTTACATAACCCGCATATTTTTGCAGACTAACAACATCACCTTTTTCTGCTGAAATCTTATAGTTGAAAAAGATCTTGCTTTCCAGAATTTCTTCGGAAAATTCAGTATTTACTTTTTCACCATTCAAATTAATTTCAGACTGCATAAAAGTACAGACATGATATTCTGTTTTCAGGGTTTTTGAAACTATAAAACCTTGTTCACTCTCAGATTTCACTTCCAGAATTTCCCAAAAATTCTCCTCCCAGTTGGCATCGGCATTGGTAATCCCACTATCTAAATAAGGCTGAAAAGCAATTTCGGCATTTCCATTCAATAATTCTACCTGATAATCTATCGCGCCAAGTTCATCCAGATCGAGAGATAAGAATCGTGTAGCGGTTACTTTAATTACATTATCATTTTGAAGGCTAGCAACAAAACTCCTTTGATACCAGCCTTCTTTCATATTAAGTTCCCGCCTATAATCTTCTAAATTTTTACACGTATTAAGATCTAAGGCTTCCCCATTCACAAAAACATTTATTCCTATCCAATTTGGAGCATTTAAAACTTTTGCAAAATATTCCGGGTAGCCATTTTTCCACCAACCTACTTTGGTTTTATCCGGATAATAGACTCCTGCAATATAACTTCCTTGAAAAGTATCTCCTGTATAGGTTTCCTCAAAATTAGCACGTTGGCCCATGGCCCCATTTCCAATGCTGAATAAACTTTCTGAAGATTCAACAAGATCCTTATCAAATCCTTCTTCTATGATAGACCAATTATCTGGTTTTATATAATCCTGATTCATTGTTATAGTATCATTAATTTTTTAATAAATTCAATTTCTATTTCTTCAAAACTACTGAAGATGTGGTCTGCTTCATGCAAAACCGCTTTGTCTCCAATACCTATACTTAACATTCCGGCTTTATTTGCTGCCTGAACTCCCGCTACAGAGTCTTCAAAAACAAGGCAATTTTCCTGCGGAATTTCAATCTTTTTGGCTGCGGAAATAAATACTTCCGGGTCCGGTTTCGCTATGCTTACATCGTTTCCATCTACAATAGCCTGAAATTTCCCGATTAATGCCGTTTTCTCCAAAATTGGACGTGCATTTTTACTTGCAGATCCTAAGGCAATTGGAATATTGTTTTCTATAAGAAAATCTATTACTCGGGATACTCCCGGTAAGATATCTTCACTGTTCAAATTTGTAAGGAAAGACAAATAATTTTCGTTCTTAACCGCCATTTTTTCATTGAAATCCTCCTCAGACAAACTAACATTTCCCCATGCTAGAATTTTCTCCAGGGAGCGTACTCTGCTAACTCCTTTTAATTCTTCATTTTGGGTCTCAGTAAAATCAATTCCAAGATCATTAGCCAATTTACGCCAGGCTAAAAAGTGAAATTTTGCAGTATCTACAATTACTCCATCCAGATCGAATATTACTCCTTTAATTTTGCTCACTGATGTTTATTTTGCGTTGTGTTTTTACTCTTAGGGTTAGAACCCCGGCAAGGATCATAGAAAAACCACCGATGATAAGTGCATAGATCGGTTGATTTCCAAACATTTCTTTAACTAGAAATCCTAAAATTGTTGCTGCAACTATTTGAGGGATCACAATAAAGAAGTTAAAAACTCCCATATAATAACCCATTTTATTGGATGGTAGAGATCCAGATAACATCGCATAAGGGATAGATAATATACTGGCCCAAGCAATCCCTACTCCTACCATTGCTAATAATAACCCAACTTTATCTGAAAGGAAATAAACTGAGATTAATCCCAAGCCTCCTGCACAAAGTGCCAATAAATGCGTGAATTTATTACTTGTTCTTCTTGCTAAAACCGGCAGTAGAAATGCTACAGCTGCTGCAACTCCATTGTAAACAGTAAACATTACTGTTACCCAATCGGCTGCATCATTATAAAGTTCTGATGTGGGATCTGATGTCCCAAACACATGTCCGGTTACCGCCTGTGTGGTATAGATCCACATAGAAAAAAGTGCAAACCAGGAAAAGAATTGCACCCAGGCTAATTGTTTCATAGCCTCTGGCATATTCAACATATCGGTTATGATAATCGTAAATCCGTTTCTAACCTCCTTTTTTCTAAGTTGAGAAACAATCATAAATAACACCCCTGCTATTAGAAGCCCAATAAAGAGGATATATAATTCTTTTGTTAGCCCATTATAAAAGATCACTGCCGAAACCAATGTACCAATCCCGGCCATTATTAACCCGGATTTAAATTGTTGTTTTATGTTTTTCTGTTTGTCTTTAATTTCAAGATTTGCAGTAGAAATTGCCTTATCTGCCTTATCGAAGGCAGCTAATTCTTCAGGAGAATATTCTTTAGATTTAAAAACTGTCCAAAGTACCGCCAGTAAAAACACTACCCCTCCTACATAAAAAGACCATTTTACTGAATCCGGGATGATCCCTTCGGGAGCTGTATTGCTTAATCCAAACCAATTAGTAAACATATATGGCAGCAAAGAACCTACAACGGCTCCTATTCCAATAAAGAAACTCTGCATTGAAAAACCAAGAGTACGTTGCCTTTCAGGTAGATTATCTCCAACAAAGGCCCTAAATGGTTCCATAGATATATTTATAGAAGCATCCATGATCCATAAGGTTCCTGCTGCTACCCAAAGCGTGGGGGAATTAGGCATAATAAATAAAGCAATTGAAGAAAGAATTGCACCAACTAAAAAATAAGGTCGTCTACGACCCAATTTTGTCCAGGTTCGGTCACTAAAATAGCCAACTATAGGTTGAACAATTAGTCCGGTAACCGGTGCGGCAATCCATAAAATGGGAATGTCTTCTACATTTGCACCTAACGTCTCAAAAATTCTTGAGGTGTTGGCATTTTGTAAAGCAAATCCAAATTGAATACCCAGGAATCCAAAACTCATGTTCCAGATCTCCCAAAAACTAAGGTTGCGTTTTTGCATATCGAAGATTAATTTTTACTACGACAAGCACTATGACTCGTCAAAACGTATTAACGGAAGTGAAAATATCAGTTTTGACTAAACTTATAAGGCAGTAAAGATATATAAAATTTTAAATGTTCAAAGATAAATTAGCCTTTTGTAGAATTTCGTTCGACCAAACTAGTTCCTATTATTACAGTTTCAAAGGGTTCATCCTCCGCATCTTCATTCTCTAACTTTCTAATAAGTAAGCGTGCTGCTTGGGCTCCCATTTCTTCACCATGTTGATTTATGGTAGTAAGACTAGGAATAAATCTTTTAGAGAGCTCTCCATCTGTAAACCCTATTACCTGCACATCATCCGGCACTTTTAGGCCTTGTTCCTGAAAGGCTTTAATGGCATATATTGCAAAATGTTCGTTCACAGCAAACACGGCATCCATTTGTTTATTCTTTAAAAAGGATTCAATTTCAAACTCACTTCGGTCAAAATCCTCCACCTTCAAAATAAGCTCCTCATCTACAAGCATATTATTCTCCTCCAGAGCTTCGGTATAGCCTTGAGTTCTAAGTTTTCCTACACTTACGTAATCTATGGTAGTAATTAGCCCAATTTTTCGGCAATTTTTATCTATCAAATACTGCACTGCTTTTTTAGCGCCTAAATAGTCATCTATTATTACTTTATCGCAATTAATCCCATCTATCACTCTATCAAACATCACCAAGGGCATTCCTTGCTCGATAACTTCCGTAAGATGATGATAATCCCCTTTTTGTTGGGTTTCTTTGGCTACAGACAGAATAAAACCATCTATGCTTCCATTTGCAAGGATCTCCATATTTATCACCTCCTTATCGAAGGAATTATTGGAAGTACATATAATAACATGATAGCCTTTTTCATTGGCTACTTGATCTATGCCACTAATAACTGTTGTAAAATAATGATGAACTATCTCAGGGATAATTACCCCTATAGTCTTGGTTTTTCTATTCTTAAGACTTAGAGCAATATTATTTGGCTTGTAATTATATAGTTTTGCGAAGGCCTTAATTTTTTGGCGAGTGTCCTCACTAATTTCAGCGCTATCACGTAAAGCTTTGGACACCGTTGACACAGATACATCCAGCTCTTTTGCAATTAATTTTAGGGTTAATCTTTTCTTCATATGATATTAATAGTAGGCACTTAGTAGTTTGTTGTAATCTACAACAAAATTAGAAAAATCCCCTTATATCAATTAAATACAAAAGTTGTCAACACGAAAACGTTTTCGTTAGTCTAATCAAGGGATTAGCCAAGAAATTAACATATCGTTTACATACATTTAACACCAGGAAGTGAGAATATACAGTTAAATTTTATTCAAATTAATCAAATTATTTATGGAAAAATTTTTTAAAAGTTCGTTGTTTATGCTGTTTATGCTGCCGATGAGCTTTTTTGCCCAACAAAGCGTAAGCGGCTCTGTCACCGAGACTGCAACCGGCTTACCGGTGCCCGGAGTGAATATAATTGTAAAAGGAACCAGCAATGGAACTTCTACAGATTTTGATGGTAAATACACTATCTCGAACGTGAAAAGTGACGATGTACTTGTTTACTCCTATCTAGGATTTATTAGTCAAGAAATCCCTTATACCGGACAAACGTCTTTAAATGTTCAACTGGAAGAGAATCAAAATGCATTAGATGAAATTGTTGTAATTGGTTATGGTACTGTTAAGAAATCTGACGCGACCGGATCTGTTACTTCGATAACACCTAAAGAATTCAATAAAGGAGCAGTGGTAGCTGCAGATCAACTTATACAAGGTAAGGTTGCCGGGATCCAAGTTATTAACGGCGGTGGATCACCTGGAGAAGGAGCCCAAATTAGAATAAGAAGTGGGTCTTCTTTAAACGCAAACAACGATCCGTTATATGTAATTGATGGAGTGCCAACAGATAGCGGCGGAATTAAAGGAGGTAGAAATCCTTTAGCTAACATCAATCAAAACGACATTGCCTCTATCAACATTCTTAAAGATGCTTCCGCAACTGCAATATATGGAGTACGAGCTTCTAACGGGGTGGTAATAATTACCACTAAAAGAGGAAAAACAGGAGAATTAAAAGTGAATTATAATTCAAGCTATTCTTATTCTACTATAGACGAAACTACAGATGTTCTTTCTGCTAGTCAATATACAGATTACGTAACAGCTAACGGGAATGATGCGCAAGTTGGTTTATTAGGAGATAATAATACCAATTGGCAAGATTTAATCTACCAAGATTCTTTTGGAACAGACCAAAACGTTTCTTTAACTGGTGGTCAAGATTTTTACACTTTTAGAGCTTCTGCCGGGTATTCTAATTATAATGGAATTTTAAAAAGAGATCAGTTTGAAAGAACTACACTTTCTGCAGTATTAACTCTTAAGTTTTTAGAAGATCATTTAAAGATTGATATAAATAACAATACTTCTATAATTGAAAATAATTACAGCAATAGAGGTGCAATTGGTGCAGCTGTAGCATTCGATCCAACACAACCAGTTTCGGTAGAAGATCAAACTTATGGTGGTTATTTTAGATGGACACAAGCAAATGGTGATTTAAATCCGCTAGCTCCGGCAAACCCTTTAGCCCTTTTAAATCAAACTACAAATTTGGGAAGATCATTTAGAAGTATTGGAAATATTCAAACCGAATATAAAATGCATTTCTTACCGGAATTGAAAGCTGTCCTTAACTTAGGATACGATAATTCTGTAGGTAGAAATTATGATTCTCAAGATCCTGAATTTACTAGTCCAGATCAAGAAGGCACCTCTTATAATGATCGAGATGAAAAACGCAACAAAGTAATGGATGCGTACCTTAATTATAACAAGAATTTCGAAAGCATTAATACCTTAGTAGATCTAACAGGTGGTTACAACTATCAAGATTTTACATATCCTACAAGTTTTACTCGGGATAATGGTGCTGGTGTTCTTGTAACAATTAACAATGAAACAAGATTGAATTTACAATCTTTCTTTGGTAGGTTAAATTTAACTCATAATGATAAATACTTATTAACCTTATCTTTAAGAAGGGATGCTACTTCAAGATTTATTGAAGAAAACAGATGGGGAAATTTCCCTTCTGCAGCTTTAGGATGGAAAATTCATGAAGAGAGCTTCTTAAAAGACAGCAATATAATAAGTGAATTTAAACTTAGAGCAAGTTGGGGTATTACAGGTCAACAAGCTGTTGGAGACATCTACCCATCTGTTCCGCTTTACCAAACAGGAACCAGCACTTCGAGTTACCAATTTGGAGATCGTTATGTGGAAACTGTGCGGCCTCAGCCTTATAATCCGAACCTAGTTTGGGAAGAAACGGAAACTAGAAACCTAGGTTTGGACTTTGGATTCTTGAACGGAAGGATCGATGGTACTATAGATGCTTACGAAAGAATAACAGATGATCTTATTGTATTTACAAACAACCCTCAAGGAGTTGGATTTTCTAATGCAGATGATTATAACATTGGATCCTTAGAAAATAAAGGTTTAGAACTTGGCGCAAACGTATACCCAATAAGAAATCAGGATGTGCAATGGAGAGTTGGTGGAAATATCACTTTTCAAGAATCTAAGATCACTAAATTGACTTTGGTAACAGATCCAAATTATAACGGAATAGATGCGGGAGATGATATATCTGGAGGAACTGGAAATAAAGTTCAAAATCACCAGATAGGCTTTGCGCCTAGCTCATTTTTTGTATTTGAGCAAGCTTATGATGTAGCTGGAAATCCACTGGAAGGAGTCTATGTAGATAGAAATCAAGATGGTATTATTAACTCAGCAGATAAATATAGATTCAGAAAACCTGCATCAGACATTTATTATGGAATAAACACCGATCTAAACTATAAAGACTTTTCTTTTAATATGTCTTGGAGAGGTAGCTGGGGTAATTATAACTATAACAACGTAGCCTCTAGCTCTGGATTTGGTAATAACACCCTTGTATTTGATAATGTTCTTAGAAACAGTGTAACCGACTTGTTAGTTACCAACTTCAAAGATGCACAATACTTGTCAGATTATTATATTCAGGATGCTGCCTTTGTAAAATTAGACAATGCAAGTTTAGGCTACACCTTTAATGAATTGTTGAATGATCACACCTCATTAACTGTTACTGCAACCGGACAAAATTTACTTACAATTACAGATTACAAAGGGATTGACCCTGAGACTTACGGAATTGATAACAATATTTATCCAAGACCAAGAACATTTGTTTTAGGAGTTAATCTTAATTTTTAACATTAATAGACTATGAAAAATTTGAAGTATAATATTTTAAAACTGACCCTATCTGTCTTTGCCTTGACAATGGTTTCTTGTTTTGCAGATCTAGATCAGTCTAACCCTAACAGTGAGAGCTTGCTTTCTTCTGAAGAGTTTTTTCAAGATTCTGACTCTTATGTTAGATTTCTTGCAAAACTTTATGCAGGATTAGCAACTACAGGACAAGAAGGACCTGCAGGAAATCCTGATATTTCTGGAATAGATGAAGGAGAAAGCCAGTATATTAGAGGATATTGGGTAATGCAGGAACTTACAACCGACGAAGCAATTATTGCCTGGAATGATAAATCCATTAAGGATTTTCATTACCAAACATGGAGTTCTGGCGACTTATTTATAAATGCAACTTTTAGTAGACTTGATTTTCAAGTTAAGAATTGCAACGAATTCTTGCGCCAAACTACAGATGAAAAATTGCAATCTCGTGGGTTATCTGATTCAGAAATTACCGAAATTCAAGGCTTTAGAGCAGAAGCTAGATATTTAAGAGCGCTTAGTTACTGGCATTTCCTTGACATGTTTGGAAGCGTAGGATTGGTAGATGAAAATGATCCTACAGATTTCTTTTTACCAGAACAAGCTTCTCAACAAGAACTCTTTAATTTTATTGAATCAGAACTTATTGCTGCTGCAGATGCTTTACCTGAAGTTGGCACTAATGAGTATCCTAGAGCCGATAAAGGTGCGGCCTGGATGGTGTTGAGTAAGTTATATATGAATGCAGAAGTTTATATTGGAACTCCAAAATATACCGATGCTATTACTTATTTAACTAAGATCAATACTGCCGGATATAGGTTACATGACAGCTATGAAGAATTATTCCTTGCAGACAACAACACGAATGGCTCACAAAATGAATTTATTTTCTCTGTAGCATTCGACGGGTTGCGTACTCAAACTTATGGGGGAACTACTTTTTTAACTCATGCCCCGGTAGGAGGAACTATGGATCCTGAAGAATTTGGTATCAACGGAGGTTGGTTTGGTATAAGAACAACTTCTGCATTAGTAAGCAAATTCCAATTGGGTGTAGATTCTAGAGACCAATTCTATACAGATGGGCAATCCTTAGAAATTGCAGATGTTGCATCTTTTACAGATGGTTACACGATCTCAAAATGGAAGAACGTAGATGTTAATGGTGTGGCTGGATCTGATGCTACCGGAAACTTTACAGATATTGATTTTCCTATGTTCCGTTTAGCTGACGCCTATTTAATGTATGCAGAAGCTTACGTAAGAGATGGCGGAGGAAATGCCGCCGATGCATTAAATTATGTGAACCAAGTTCGAACGCGAGCTTTTGGTGGTACATCACAAAACATTGGCAGCAGTGGATTAACCTTAGACTTTCTTCTTGACGAAAGAGCTAGAGAATTACATTGGGAAGGACATAGAAGAACAGACCTTATAAGATTTGGAAAATTCACAGGTGGATCTTATATCTGGCCTTGGAAAGGGAATGTACCCAATGGTGCTCCTACTTCTAGTTTCAGAAATCTTTTCCCTATTCCGGCAAATGCAATTGCAGGAAACCCAAAACTTCAACAAAACCCAGGTTATTAATTAAGATAAAATAATATAAAATGAAATCTATAAAAAGTTTATTAGTCCTTTTTAGTGCAATTTTAATTGCCTCTTGTACCACAGACGATGTTGAGGATCGCCCGGTTATTGAAGCTATAGATGCTCCAGTACTTGTATCTCCAACCAATGGTGCTATTTATAATTTAAGCGTTGAAAATAGCGCAAGTTTAGCAGAAAGATTTGTTTGGTCTGATGCCAATTTTGGTGGAGATGTGGAGATAAATTACGCAATTCAAATAGATATTGCCGGGAATGAATTTGCTGCTCCCGGTGAATTAGGTTCAGTAAATGGTGAAAATCAATTAGCTGTAAGTGTAGAATCCTTAAATGGTGCTGCTCTTTCTTTAGGTGCTACACCTTTTGAAGCAACTCCATATGAAGTAAGAGTAAAAGCGAGTGTAGGTTCGATGGAAATGCTAAGCAATAGCATTCCTGTTACTATTACAGCATACTCTACAGAAACTCCTAAATTATACTTAGTAGGTAATTTCTTAGCTGCTAGTGGTTATGGAGATGACTGGACTACTGCTAATGGAGTGCCAATAGCTGCAACAGGTTATGGAGAAACTAAATTTGAAGGTTTCGTAAATGTTGCTGTTGAGAATGCAAATTTCTTGTTCTTACCTGTAAATAATGATTCAGGTTGGGATGGTAAAATTGGAACTGACGAAAAAGGTGCTTATACTAAAGTTCTTGTAGTTGGTGGAGAAGATGTAGGTGTTCCAGATAATGCAGCGGCCTACTATTATGTAAAAGCTGATACGGAAGCTTTAACTTTCGAATTCAATCCAACTTCATGGGCTGTAACCGGATCTGCTACTCCTAATGGATGGCCTGGTGATGATGCAGTAGCTACTGCAGATCAAGACATGACCTATAATGCAGATGCTAAGGTTTGGGAAATTGATGTTGATCTGGTTTCCGGGGAATACAAATTTAGAGCTAATGATGCTTGGGATTATAATATTGGAAAAGATAATGATGGAGATGGGTTTTTAAATTTTGGCGGAGATAACTTTGCTGTAGATGCAGCTGGTAACTACCATATCGAGTTAGATCTTAGTAATCCTAGAGAATATACTATGACAATTACCATGAACTAAAAAAGTTTAAAGGGCTGTAAATTTTACAGCCCTTTTTTTATACTATGAAAAAAATAAAATTTATAACTTCCACTGCTTTGGTTCTTTTGTTAGGGTTTACCTCCTGTTCAAAAGATGAAGAACCTAGTAAAGAAACTCCTACTCCAACTGGTCCAAAAGCTCTAAATTTAGAGAATTACAAAAATGGCTCCGGGGTGATGATGCAAACCTTCTATTGGGATGTAGAGCCTCGTGGAGAATGGTGGAACATTCTTAATGATAAACTTGAAGGCTGGGCAGAAGCTGGGATTGACAGATTATGGCTACCCGTTGCCAGCAAAGGACAGTCTGGCGGGTATTCTATGGGATATGATCCTTCAGATTATTTCGATTTTGGGAATTTTAATCAACATGGAACTACCGAGACCAGATTTGGAAGTCGTACAGAGTTAGAAAGTTTAATTACTAATGCACATGCCATGAATTTAGAGGTAATTGCAGACATCGTTTTAAACCATAATTCTGGTGGAGGACAAGAATACAATCCATATAGGGATAAGCAAACCTACACCAAGTTTAATGAGCAAAACGGGAATGCTTCCGGATTATTCAATAGAACTTTTGAAGATTATCATCCTAATAGCCTTCATGAAAGAGATGCGGGAGATTTATTCTTTGATGAACAGGATCTGTGCCACGATCAAGAACATGTTCAAAAATGGTTATGGAAAGATGCAAATTCTGTAGCTAAATATTACAAGAATGTAATGAAGTTTGATGGCTGGAGATTTGATTACGTTAAAGGTTTCGAACCTTGGGTAATAAAAGAATGGATGGCTTCGGTTGGTGGTTTTGCTGTTGGTGAATTTTGGGATGGATATGGACCTGCTTTAGAGCAGTTCGTAAAGGATTCCGGAATTGATGCTTTCGATTTTGCTTGCTTCTATAAAATGGATGAGGCTTTCGATAGAAATAAGGATCTAACTTATCTTGACAGAGATATGTTGCGAAAAACAATGCCAGATAATGCTGTAACCTTTGTGGCCAATCATGACACAGAAAAAGATAGCAATCAGGATAATTTCATTTCGTATGCTAATAAAATGAAAGCTTACGCATATATCTTAACGCATGATGGATATCCTACCATGTTCTATTCAGATTATGAGAACGGGACCTTTCAAAAAGAATTAAAACAATTAATGCTGCTTCATAATACATTGGCTACAGGAAGTGTTGAAATACTTCATATAGATAAGGATGAATATATCATGAAGCGAAGCGGAAATGCTACAAACCCAGGATTGATATTATACATTAATATAGCCAACACAAAACAAAGAAGAGAGATCTCTACTTCTTGGAATGGAAAACAGATTATGGATTATAGTTCCAAAAGTTCTTATTCCCCAATAGTTGGGACAAATGGCTCTGTGAGTATAGAGGCTCCCGCCAATTCGTACAGTATTTACTCTATCATGGAATAACTTTTTCATGATAGTATTTGAAAAGCCGACTTCCCTATAAGTCGGCTTTTTTCTTTTATAATTATTATTCCAGCCTCACACTTTCAATTACAAAGGCGTGCTCTACTTTTTGCTCTGAAGAAGATAAACCCGGTCCCACAGAAATTTGCAGTGCCTCTGCCCTATTCAAATTAAAGTCTCTATTGTTTAGTATTTTCTAGTGCAACATTCCTATCTCTTAATTTAAAATTGAAGAGGCTGGCCCCAAGGTTTAAAACTCCTAATTGAGTTCCTCGAGAATTACTAATCTTACATACTTCTATTCCCTGGTTATTCATTAAAATATTAGGATTTAATTTATTTAAAATTTATCTAAAAATCTGATAACAAAGGTTTTAAATAGAAAAAATATCTCACTACCATATGTAAATATGTTAATTGTGTAATTAATTTTACACCCCTAATCCTAATTTAGAATAATTCTAAACTAAAATTTTCGAAATAGAAAAATACAACAGTTTTAGTGTATTTTTTAATATAACGTCATTAATCGGGGTTATCAATAACTATAAATAATGATATCTATAATTAATTAACAAATTAACAACATCATTAAAACTACTTACAAATGATTTTAACTAAATATAATCTTGTATATAACTAATATTTCCGTAATCATTAATATATAAACTTGTATAATAATAATATTTTGTTAATATTTGGCGCAACCAATAAAATAATTAACAGATGAAACAAACAATTTTGAGTGTGAAAATACTAACATTCATGCTATTCCTACCAATTGCGATATGGGCACAAACTCCCATTTCTGGTAAAATATTAAATGAGCAAGGCGAAGGTGTTCCTTTTGCAACTGTTCTTGAAGAAGGAACAACCAATGGAACTACAACAGATGAAAATGGAAATTTCGAATTCAACGTTGAAAAACTTCCAACTACTATTGTAGCATCTTACATTGGTTTTAAAACTAAAAAACAAAATGTAACATCTGCAGCTAACATTTCTATTACTCTAGCTGAAGACAGTTTTGGATTAGATGAAATTGTTGTAACCGGACAGGGAACGAAGTCAAGAACTATTCTTGATTCTCCTGTTGCAATAGACAATTTTGGAGTAAAAGAATTAACGAGAACTGGACAACCTACTATAGACAAGATGTTAACTTTTAAAGTTCCATCTTTCAACTCTTCCAACCAAGCGATCTCTGATGCTACCGCTCACTATGACCCGGCAGATCTTCGTGGATTAGGACCAAGTAGAACTTTGGTATTGGTTAACGGAAAGCGTAAAAATCAAAGTGCGCAGGTTTACTTGAACAGAACTCCTGGTAAAGGAGAAGTTGGAGTAGATTTAAAGAGTATCCCTACTGCAGCTATAGAGCGTGTAGAGGTGCTTAGAGATGGTGCTTCGGCACAGTACGGATCTGATGCAATTGCAGGAGTTATCAACATGGTATTGAAAAAGAATGTTGAATACACAACTTTTAGCGCTCAAACAGGAATCACCGCTGATGGTGACGGATTTAACTTTGCTTCCGATTTAAATACAGCATTTAATATTGGAGATGGTGGTTATGTTAATTTAACACTTGGATACTACAAACAAAATCCAACTAATAGAGCTGGAACTCCTGGAACTAATGATCCTGGAGCATCCACACCTCAAGAAGTTCAATGGCAATTAGACAATCCAGATTTAGGAATGAATGTTGGTCAACCAGAAATGGAGAAAAAAGACATATTCGTGAATATGGCTCATCCAATAGGAGAAGATGCTGAATTTTACTCTTTTCATGGTTTCACTACAAGAACCGGGAAAAGTTTTGCTTACTACCGTGCTCCTTATTGGAGACCTGGAGTTAGAGAAGCTGAATTCTTAACTAGAAAAGAAGATTTTATAGGGTACCAACCAACTTTTGAAACTGCAATAGATGATCATATAAATGCTGCAGGTTTTACATGGGACTTTAAAGAGAACTGGACTGCAGATCTTTCTGGAACCTATGGTGCTAACTCTGTATCCTATACTGTGAACAACTCTGTAAATAGAGATTATTTAGCAGACAATAATACGTCTCCTACTACTTTTCACCCAGGTGGATATAGATTACAAAATCTAATAGGAAACTTAGATGTGACTGGTTTATTAACCGAAGACATCAGCATGGCAGCCGGTTTAGAAGTTAAACAAGAGTATTTCTCTGCTTACGAAGGTGACCCGCGTTCATATTATAAAGGTGGATCTGATTCTTTTGCAGGAGTTAAGCCAGCTGAGGCAGGAGAATGGGAAAGAAATAGTGTTGCTGCATATGCGCAAGTAGATTATGATATTACCGATGCACTTCTATTAGGAGTTGCAGGTAGATATGAAGATTTCTCTGATTTTGGGGATAACTTCTCTTGGAAAGTAAACGGGCGTTATAAATTAGGTGAAAAAGGAGCTTTAAGAGGGTCTTATTCTACAGGATTTAGAGCACCTACATTACACCAACGTTATTTAACAAACAGCCAGTACATCATTGTTGCCGGATCTAGTGAGCCTTTATTACAAGGTACTTTAGCAAATGACAATCCTGCTGTACAAGCTTTAGGAGTTCCTAGTTTATTTGCAGAGACTTCTAAAAACATATCTGCTGGGGTAACTTATAAATTCTCAAATAACTTCTATGGTTCAATAGATTTATACCAAATAAATGTTGATGATAGAGTATTATTCTCTTCTCAAATTGGTGCAGATGGTGATGATGCTACTGTTAACCCAGTAGAACAAATCTTAGAAGACAACAATGTTGTTGCTGTGCAATTCTTTATCAACGCAGGAGATACTCAAACAAAAGGAGCAGATATCGTTTTAAACTATAAAAACTATAGCGGATTTGGAGCAAGTTTAGCTGCTAACTTCAATGAAACTACTATTGATGCGATCTCTACTCCTGGCCCATTAGCTGCAAATGGTTATAACATTTTTGCAAAGGAAGAAAAAGGATTGATTACAAATTCAAGACCTAAATCTAAAGTAATCTTAGGATTATCTCAGGAATTAGACAAATGGTATTTTGGTTTAAACAACACAATGTTCGGAAAGGTAACTATTACCGCTCCTGAATCTGGTGGTGAAAATCAAGAATTAGCATCTAAAATAGCAACAGATGTTATTGCGAGTTATAAGTTTACAGATAAGTTCTCTTTAACTACCAACTTGAATAACATATTTGATGTATATCCAGATATTACTAAAGCATCTACTAACACAGCTGGAGCTGGAGGTAGGTTCCCATATTCTTCTGAAGTACAACAGATAGGTCAATTAGGAGCTAACTTTAGCTTAAGTTTAAATTATCAGTTCTAAATAAACAGAACCTCATTAATTATAGAAAGCAGATGGATTTAAATCCATCTGCTTTTTTTTGTTATTATAATTAATGAATTAATTTTAAAAAAAGGTGATTCAAAATAGCTTGAGCATCATTTAAAAATCTAGCTTGTTCCAAGCACCTAATTACAAACCATTCGTTCTACTAAAAACATATTCCGGATTGAAAAATCTGTATTTTAGCAAGCCTTTTGAACTAATCATAAATATACAAGTGCAATGTTGGAAAAGATAAAAACATTAAGAAAGGATCTCCATCAACATCCTGAATTATCTGGAGAGGAGATAGAAACGGCACATCGTATTAAAAATTTCCTGTCCCATAATCCACCATCAAAATTAATTGAAGGTATTGGAGGACATGGCCTTGCAGCAATTTATTCTTTTGGTGACGAAGGGCCTGTAATATTAATTCGCTGTGAGTTGGATGCCCTACCAATAGAAGAATCAAACCTGTTCAAATATCGTTCAGGCATCAATGGAG
>JAGXIJ010000097.1 GCA_024635675.1 Gillisia sp. | reverse complement strand
TGCATCTACTCCGCGTTTTATTCCATCGCGAGCTTCAAGATTAAATTTAATATCTTTTGCCATTTTTTTTAGTTTTTGAAATTTTTACTTCTTTAAGATGCTAGGCATCAAAGCAAATTTCTATTTAGTTAATATATTATAGGTTCTTAATTCAAAATGCAGAATGCATTTTGAATGTGTAAGGGTTTACACAATTGCAAGAATATCATCTTCTCTCATAATAATATAATCTTTCCCTTCCAATTTTAGTTCGGTACCAGAATATTTACCATAAAGTACTTCATCACCAACCTTAACGGTCATGTCATGTTTTTTAGTCCCTTTTCCAACTGCAACTACTTTACCTTTTTGTGGTTTTTCTTTTGCGGTTTCAGGAATGTAAAGACCAGATGCTGTTTGAGTCTCGGCAGCAGCAGGCTCGATAAGTACTCTGTCTGAAAGAGGTTTAATTTTTAAAGCCATTATGTAATGTATTTTAGTTAATTAATTTATTTTGTACAGAGCCTAAATGACCAAAATTATGCCACGCCAGTTATACTGACATTATGAAACAAAAAACGCCAGCTTATGACAAGCTGGCATTGTATTATGTAAGAGAGAAAAGTATTATTCCTGCTCTTGTTTTTGTTCTGTTTGAACTGGAGTTTGTGTAGCTTCCGGAACAGTATTTTCTATAGTCCCATCATTATCAATTACTCGAGATTCAGAAATTCCGTTTCCGTCCATAACTGTAATGTTAGATAATAATATTAATGCCAACATTAAAGTGGCAAGTGTCCAAGTACTTTTATCTAAAAAGTCTCCTGTTTTCTTTACCCCACCAATCTGCTGACCTCCGCCACCTCCGAATGAAGATGAAAGTCCGCCACCTTTAGGGTTTTGTACCATAATTACTACTACTAGCAAAAATGCTACAATAATTATCAATGCTAAAAAAATAGTGAATGTGCTCATTCTTTTCCTGTATTATTTTCTTGTAATTTCTTAATTGCCCGAATCTGGTCTGCAAAGAAACCACTTTTTTCGGGATTTTTCAAACTTAAAATCTTGAAAGCTTGAATTGCTTTTTTATAGTTTTTCTGTTCCAGATAAACCCTTGCTAAAGTTTCGGTCATCATGGCTTCTGGCAGGACAGTTCGGTCCAATGTTACATTGGAATTAGATGCTGTTTTATTGGGTTTTATCTTTGGGCTTTTCGAAATAAAGTTATCTATTAGTTGTGATTTTCTAGATTTTAAAGAAGATTCCTGCTTTTGCCTTGAAGTATTTCTAACAATTGGAGTAGCTTTTGTTAAACTCAACCATTCTGAAAAGGAATGAGCTTCCTTAGAATTGAATTCTAAAGGCTTGCCGGTTCCAATTGAAGATTCTTCCTTAGAGATTGGTTCGGGTTTGGGTTTTAAATTAGGTTGTACTTTTAATTTTTCAAATAAAAATGGATTCATTACTTGATCCGATTCGATTTGCTTCATTTTTATTGCCTCATTGATAGCGAGGCTTTTTGTGCCAAAAACTTCTTGAGGCTCAAAAACAGTAATGTTTCTAAGATGTTCTTCCTGATTCTTGATTTGTAAAGCAACCTTATCCTGAATGAAATTTGCTGAGGTGATAAAATCGAACAAAACACTTCTATCCAAGGAATGGGCAGCAGTTCTTTTTAATTCAGAATTATAACG
This sequence comes from Gillisia sp., assembly GCA_024635675.1. Taxonomy (GTDB): domain Bacteria; phylum Bacteroidota; class Bacteroidia; order Flavobacteriales; family Flavobacteriaceae; genus Gillisia. The sequence continues at coordinate 20,355 of JAGXIJ010000097.1, read as the reverse complement.
CGGACTATCCAAAGAATGAAGTCCTTTTAGATACGTAGCTCTAGCTGCCTGAAAAAATGGAAATTTTTCTAAAATATGTTCCAGCCCTGCTATTTCTGAATTTGTAACAGAAGCAGAGTTTTCAAATAAGGAAGTTAAATCTTTAGAACTCATTACCAGTTTGTAAGCGTTGCGTTAAAAATATCCTGAGTAATTCTTGAATAAATCTCCTCGAGGGCTGTATCTAATGTGGCCCCAATCAATTGAGCGTTCGCAGGATAATCATAATAAAAAGAAAATTTTCTTTCATTATCTTTTTCCGGGTCCAAAGTATTGAAATAGCGAACATTCACGGCGATCGTCAATCTGTTTTGTGCTGCGGTATTTTGAGCAGTTGCTGTAATAGGGGCAACATAATAATCTATAATTTCTCCTTCATATACAAGATCTCCTCCAGAATTGGTGAGACTTAAATTAGTTTGCCCTTGAATAAGGTCTTGAAGCTGCAAGGTAAATAGCCTATCTATACCCGGCTCTATAATGTCTGATTCATTCTGAAAATAATTCACCTGAAAAGTAGATGCGGCTCCGGTGTCAGCTCCTGTAAAGGAATATACTCCGCAAGACTGGAAAGTAAACATTAGCAAGGCACATATAATTAAACCAATCTTCTTCATTGAATATATTTTTTTAATATCTGTATAATTTCCGAAACGTCAATTTTAAGTTACAGATCGTATTGCTTTATTTTTCTATATAATGTTCGTTCACTTATCCCCAGTTCTTCAGCAGCATTTTTTCTTTTCCCGCCATGTCTATCTAAAGATTTTTTAATAAGCTCCAATTCTTTGTCTTGTAAAGAAAGGGTTTCTTCTTCTTCAATTTCTTCAGCAAAGTAATATTTATCTTCTTTTTCTTGAGAAGAATTTTGAGGGATCTGCAAAATATTGCGTTCTTCTTCGTTTAGATCTTCGATATCTTGCTCGTCATCATTATCTCCATATATTTTTTGGATCAATCCTTCATGCTCATCTTTAACATCCTCCAATTTCCCGCTTTCCATCAATTTCATGGTAAGTTTCTTGAGATCGTTTAAATCACTTTTCATGTCGAAAAGTACCTTGTATAAGATCTCTCTTTCATTACTGAAATCGCTTTCTTTCTTTTTATCTGCAATAACTGCCGGTAAGTTGCTTCCTATATTTGGGAGGTAGGCCTTTATCAATGGGCCATTAATATTTCTTTCCTGTTCTAAGACCGAAATTTGCTCTGCAACATTTCTTAATTGTCTAATATTTCCACCCCACTGGTATTTCTGAATAAGCTCTACTGCCTCATCTTCTAATCTAATGGTAGGCATCTTATATTTAATTGCAAAATCTGCAGCAAATTTCCTAAAAAGCAAATGGATATCATCTTTCCTATCTCGTAATGGTGGAAGATTAATTTCTACAGTACTTAGTCTATAATAAAGATCTTCTCTGAATTTCTCTTTTTTTATAGCATCGAACATATTTAAGTTCGTAGCTGCTACAATTCTAACATTGGTCTTTTGAACTTTTGAAGATCCCACCTTTATAAACTCGCCATTTTCTAAAACTCTAAGTAATCTTACCTGAGTAGTAAGAGGAAGTTCTCCCACTTCATCTAAAAATATTGTTCCTCCATCGGCTACTTCAAAATAGCCATTTCGGGTTTGGGTAGCACCCGTAAAAGCGCCTTTTTCATGACCAAACAACTCACTGTCTATAGTGCCTTCGGGAATTGCGCCACAGTTTACCGCGATATATTTCCCGTGTTTTCTGTGGGATAGGGAGTGGATTATTTTAGGAATACTTTCTTTCCCAACACCACTTTCTCCTGTAACCAAAACAGAGATATCTGTTGGGGCAACCTGAATCGCTTTTTCTACTGCACGATTTAATACATGATCGTTCCCTATGATCTCAAATCGTTGTTTTATTGCTTGAACTGACTCCATATATTTTTTGACTATTGCTTTTGGTTTGCACCGTTTAACAACTTTAAAATTTATCTAATTTAATGATATAGAACTGCTAATTATGAATGCTGTAACCAACCGGCTTTCCAATTAGCGTTCCACTGGTACAATCGGTGATTTCTACATTTACAAAATCTCCAACCTTATAGTTTTCCTTATCAAATACAGCAACAGTATTATAGGTTGATCTTCCGCTCCATTGTTGGTCAGATTTTTTTGATTCTCTTTCAATAAGTACTTCTACTGTTTTGCCAATATATGCTTGTGTTCTAAGAAGTGAATGTCCCCGTTGTAGTTTTACAATTTCAGCAAGTCTTCGTTGTTTTTCATCTTCCGGCACATCATCTTCAAATTTCTTAGCACCTAATGTCCCAGGTCTTTCAGAATAAGAGTACATATAACCAAAATCATAATTTACATGTTCCATTAAAGATAAAGTGTCTTGATGATCTTCTTCTGTCTCCCCACAAAATCCTGCGATCATATCCTGAGAAATGGCACAGTCTGGAATCCTCTTTCTTATATTATCTATAAGTGTAAAATATTCTTCTCTTGTATGTAATCTGTTCATTCTTTTTAGAACCGAATCACTTCCGCTTTGAACCGGAAGATGAATATGTTTGCAGATATTTGGATGTTTCACCATCATATCTACAACATCCATCGTCATGTCTTGAGGGTTGGAAGTAGAAAATCGAATTCGTAATTTAGGATGTGCTTCAGCAACGATCTTTAATAGTGTTGCAAAATTGGTGGCTGTAGCTTTTTCTATTTCAGAAGCATTCTTAAAATCTTTTTTAAGTCCGCCCCCATACCATAAATAACTATCTACATTTTGACCTAATAAAGTGACTTCTTTAAAGCCCTTCGTAGCAAGATCATTGATCTCTTCTAAGATACTTTGTGGGTCTCGGCTTCTTTCTCGACCTCTAGTAAAAGGCACCACACAGAAAGTACACATATTATCGCAACCTCTGGTAATAGAAACCAAGGCAGAAACTCCATTACTTTGCAGGCGAACCGGGGAGATGTCACCATAGGTTTCATCTTTAGAAAGAATAACATTCACGGCATTTCTTCCCTCTTCCACTTCCCCAATAAGATTAGGAAGATCTTTATAAGCATCTGGACCAACAACCAGATCTACAATTTTTTCTTCTTCTAAAAATTTGTGTTTTAAACGCTCCGCCATACAACCCAGAACGCCAACCTTCATTTTTGGGTTTATTCGCTTTACGGCATTGTATTTTTGTAAGCGCTTTCGAACGGTTTGTTCAGCTTTATCTCTAATAGAACAGGTGTTCACTAAAACTAAATCTGCATCTTCAAGATTTTGTGTAGTATTAAAACCCTCTTTTTCCAGGATGGAAGCTACAATTTCGCTATCGCTAAAATTCATTGCGCAGCCATAGCTCTCAATGAATAATTTCCGTTTGTTTTCGGCTTTCGGCTCTATAATTAGGGTGTTTCCCTGTAGTTTTTCATCTATGATCTTCTCCATATGTCAATCGTGTCCAATAGGTAATTTAGCTTGCAAAGATAGGTTTTCGTTATGTTATGACAAAGTGACAGAACTATATTTTCGAGAGTTTAATTTATCAAGTCTAGCGGAAATTTGGGGATTTTGACAACATATTTAAAAATTGCTCTACTTTTGCAACTAGAAAAAAAACAAACATGGCAAAGAATTTAGTGATTGTAGAGTCTCCGGCCAAAGCCAAAACCATTGAAAAGTTTTTGGGGAAGGATTATACTGTAATGTCTAGTTTTGGGCATATTGCAGATTTACCTACCAAAGAATTAGGAGTGGATACGGAAGGGGATTTTAAACCTAAATATATAGTATCTAAGGATAAAAAAGATGTAGTTAGCAAATTAAGGAAGCAGGCAAAAAATGCTGAAATGGTTTGGTTAGCGAGTGATGAGGACCGGGAGGGAGAAGCGATCGCGTGGCATCTGGCTGAAGAACTTAAACTTGATAAGGATAGAACGAAAAGAATAGTTTTTCATGAGATCACTAAAACAGCGATCTTAAAAGCGATAGAAAACCCTCGTGATATTAATTACGATCTGGTGAATGCGCAACAAGCAAGAAGAGTATTAGATCGTTTGGTTGGATACGAGCTTTCTCCTATTTTATGGAGAAAAGTTAAAGGTGGACTTTCTGCTGGAAGAGTACAATCTGTATCTGTACGTTTAATAGTAGAGCGAGAAAGAGAGATCCTAGGATTTACTGCAGAGGCCTCTTATAGAATAGATGCGGAATTTACAACGGAAGCAGGGAAGACCTTTAAAGCAAAATTGCCACGTAATTTTGATACAAAAAAGGATGCTGAAAAATTCCTTTTAGAGAATCAGCAAGCAAATTTTAAGGTTGCCGATCTTACAACTAAGCCTGCTAAAAAATCTCCTGCACCCCCATTTACAACATCTACGCTTCAGCAGGAAGCGTCTAGAAAGTTATATTTTTCAGTAAGTAAAACCATGACCATGGCGCAACGTTTGTATGAAGCGGGGCATATTACTTATATGAGAACAGATAGTGTGAATTTATCTGATGATGCCAGAAAAGGAGCGAACGATGAAATCCTGAAGGCATATGGTGAGAAATTCGCAAAATCTCGTCAATTTAAAGGAAAATCTAAAGGAGCTCAGGAAGCTCACGAAGCGATTCGTCCTACACATTTTGACAATCATACCGTAAATGCCGATAGAGATCAAGAGCGTTTATATGACCTTATTTGGAAAAGAGCGATCGCCTCTCAAATGAGTGATGCACAATTGGAACGTACAAATGTGAAGATTGAGGCAGATAAACACGATAAGCATTTCACTGCCAATGGAGAAGTTTTGAAATTTGAAGGTTTCTTGAAGGTTTATTTGGAAGGAAGTGATGATGAAGATGAAGAGCAAGAAGGAATGCTTCCGGCTTTAAGAGTGAGTGAGAAATTAGATAACAATTATATTACGGCCACAGAGCGCTTTACCAGACCAGCTTATAGGTATACGGAAGCTTCTTTGGTTAAGAAATTGGAGGAATTAGGGATTGGTAGACCTTCTACCTACGCACCAACAATATCTACCATTCAGAACAGAAATTATGTAGAAAAGGGTTCTGTAGATGGTATAGAGCGAAAATATACCCAGTTAAGACTTAAGAACGATAAGTACAGTGAGAGTGAATTAACTGAAAATATTGGAAGTGATAAAGGAAAGTTAGTACCTACGGCCGTTGGGCAGGTGGTGAATGACTTTTTAGTGATGCACTTTTCAAATATTTTAGATTATAATTTTACAGCTAAAGTAGAGCAGAGTTTCGATGATATTGCTGAGGGGAATGAGGAATGGACTAAAATGTTGAGAGACTTTTATTCTGAATTTCATCCACAAGTATTGGACGTGGCTGAAAATGCAGACAGAGAGGTAGGGGAGCGAATTCTAGGTGAAGACCCGGAGTCAGGAAAGCCTGTGAGTGTGCGTTTAGGTAAATTTGGACCAATGGTGCAAATTGGATCTGTAGAAGACGAGGAGAAACCAAGATTTGCAGGATTAACTCCAAATCAATCTTTAGGCTCTATTACCTATGAAGAAGCGATGGAACTTTTTAAACTTCCGAAAGAAATTGGGGAATGGGAAGGTGAGCCGGTTGAGGTGAATAACGGACGATTTGGACCTTATGTAAAATATGCTGGAAAATTCGTTTCCTTAGATAAGGGTGAAGATCCTATGAGTGTAGATATGGAACGTGCGCTGGTGCTAATTGCAGCTAAGGAAAAAGCAGATGCGCCTATATATGTATACAAGGAGCTTCCGGTACAAAAAGGAGTTGGAAGATTTGGACCATTTTTAAAATGGAACAATATGTTCATCAATGTGAACAAGAAATACGATTTCGATAATTTAACCGATGCCAATATAGAGGAGCTTATTGAGGATAAGATTCAGAAGGAAATAGATAAGGTCCTTCATAATTGGGAAGATGAAGGGATTAGAGTAGAAAAGGCAAGATGGGGAAGATCTAATATTATAAAGGGTAAAACCAAGATCGAGTTACCAAAAACTGTAGATGCTACTAAATTAACATTGGCAGAAGTACAGGAAATAATAGAGAAGAATACTAAGAAAAAACCTGCGAAAAAGAAAGCTGCCGCTAAGAAAAAGGCTCCAGCAAAGAAAACTGCCGCTAAAAAGAAACCAGCTCCAAAAAAGAAATAATTGATGGATTTTGAATTTTTAAGACCTGTAGATCAGGAATTATTAGAGGAAATTGTTTCAGCAGAAGCTCATAATTTAGGAAGTCAGCTACTGGTACATTCTCAAAGCGATGGAATCCCAGAGCTGGAAGGTGTACAAATAGCTATAGTTTCTGTTCATGAGAACCGATTGGCTGAAGGGAATGAAGATGAGTTTCTAAATTTTAATAAAATTAGAAGGTCGTTTTATAGTCTTTTTCCCGGGAACTGGCATTTGAAAATTGCAGATCTAGGATCCATAGAGAAAGGCGAAAGCGTTGAGGATACCTACTTTGCGCTTCAAACTTTAGTAAAAGAGTTGCTTAAGAAAAATATTATTCCTGTAATCTTGGGAGGGAGTCAAGATCTTATCTATGCGCAATACAGGGCTTACGATTTTGTGGAGCAAATGGTGAATCTGGTAAATATAGATTCAAGATTTGATTTGGGAGATGCTGAAAAGCCTATAAGTAATAAGTCGTATATTGGGAAGATCGTAGTTAATAAGCCCTATAATTTATTCAACTATTCTAATGTTGGTTATCAAACCTACTACAACTCTCAAGAGGAAATAGGATTAATGGAAAGATTATTCTTTGATGCTTTTAGAATAGGAGAGGTTTCAAATAATATAAAGATCGTTGAACCGGTAATGAGAGATGCTAATTTAGTTGGAATAGATCTTAACTCTATTAATGCTTTTTCTATTAATAGTTCACCAAATAATTCCCCTAATGGGTTCGATGGTAAGGAGATTTGCACCTTGGCACGTTATGCCGGAATAAGCGATAAAGTTTCCTCTTTTGGGATCTATGAGTACACTTCCAGCTATTCTGAAACGGGAAACATGTTAATAGCCCAAATGATTTGGTATTTTATTGAAGGTGTAAATTATAGATCTAATGAAAATACCTTATCGGCTAAAAAAGATTTTATTAAATATCAGGTGCCAATAGAGGAGGAAGTGTTGGTATTTTTTAAAAGTCCGAGAACCGGTAGATGGTGGATAGAAATACCTTTTATTTCAAATTCAAATACTAAATTGAAACGACATACGTTATTACCTTGCAGTCATGAAGATTATTTAGAGGCTTGCAACCAAGTTATTCCGGAAAGGTGGTATAAAACAAAGCGGAAAAACGAAGTATAAAATTGTGTAAACATATTCACGAATTACTGTATTTTTGACAAAAGTATTGTTTTTTAAAATTTATTTGGATAGGTTTACTTCCTAAATCAAATATGTCATAACCAGAGAGATATTATGAAGAAATTATTTTCGCTTATTGCTGTAATTACGCTACTTGCAAGCTGTAACAGCGGTGATCGTGGGCAACTTGTAGGTGCGCAAGGGAAGAAGTGGAATCCGGAGAAACCCTTTGGGATGACTTTAATTCCTGGAGGAGCATTTATAATGGGTAAGGCAGATGATGATATTGCAGATGCGAAAAATGCACCACCTAAAACGGTTACGGTACGCTCCTTTTATATGGATGAAACTGAGATCACCAACTCTGAATATAGACAATTCACCAATTGGGTGCGCGATTCAATAGTTAGAATGCGTCTTGCAATAGAAGCCGATTTTGAGGGAAATACGGCAGGGGAAGAAGGAATTGGAGAGTTTGCTTTCTTAGACTCTAATGAAGAGGACATGACGGTTTATGAGAAATACATGTACGATAACTACACTCAGTTTTCCGAAGATTATCAAGGAAGAAAGTTGAATAAAGAGATAGACATCATTTGGGATACAAGAGATTATCCAGATGAGGCTTATGCTCGTGTAATGGATTCTATGTACATCCCATTAGAGGAGTCTTATAATGGACAAAGAACTATTGACGTTAAGAAATTAAAATTTAAATACCGTTGGATGGATATCCAGAAAGCGGCAAGAGCAAAATCTCAAAAGAGAAGTGAATTTATAGTTACCGAAGAGGTAAATGTTTATCCAGACACTACGGTGTGGATCAAAGATTTCAATTACTCTTATAATGAGCCAATGCATAACGATTACTATTGGCATACTGCTTTCGATGATTATCCTGTTGTAGGAGTGAGCTGGAAACAAGCTAAAGCCTTTACGCAATGGAGAACATTATACCATAATGCCTTTAGAAAATCTAAAGGGGATCACGATGTTCCTTTTTATAGATTGCCAACAGAAGCTGAGTGGGAATATGCGGCAAGAGGTGGTTTACAATCTGCGACTTTTCCTTGGGGAGGTCCTTATGCTAAAAACGACAGAGGTTGTTTTATGGCTAACTTTAAGCCAATGAGAGGAGATTATGCGGCAGATCAAGCATTGTATACTGTAGAAGCAAAATCTTACGAGCCAAACGATTATAATTTATATAATATGGCAGGAAACGTTTCAGAGTGGGTGAATTCATCCTACGATCCTGCAGCTTATGAATATATGTCTTCTATGAACCCAACCGTAAATGATGAAAATGATATGCGTAAGGTTGTTCGAGGAGGTTCATGGAAAGATGTTGCTTACTTCCTACAAGTTAGTACACGAGATTATGAATATTCAGATACAGCAAGAAGTTATATTGGTTTTAGAACAGTGCAAGATTATCTTGGTACCGATGTTACTTTAAACCAATCACCGAAAAATTAAAATAATTAACAAGAACCCCATTTAATAATAACCAAAAAGAAATAATCATTTAATATCATGGCAAACTCTAGAACCACAAAGAAGTTAACAAACATGGTGTACGGTTTAGGTGCATCAGTTGTAATTTTAGGAGCTTTATTCAAAATTATGCACTGGCCTTTTGGTAATGCATTCTTAATTGCAGGATTAATTACAGAAGCATTGGTATTTGCTTATTCAGCTTTTGAACCTGTGGATGACGATCTTGACTGGTCTTTGGTATATCCCGAATTAAATGGAGGTCCTGCCTCTGCAAAACACAATGCATTGATTGAAGAAGAAAAAGAAACTGAAGCATCTTTATCTAAGAAATTAGATGTGATGTTGAAAGAAGCTAAGATAGACGCAAATTTAATGGAGAGTCTTGGTACAAGCATTCGTAATTTCGAAGGAGCGGCAAAAGGCATTGCGCCAACAGTTGACTCTATGGTTTCTCAGAGAAAATATTCTGAAGAATTAAGTATGGCTGCTGCTCAAATGGAAACATTGAATAATTTATATAAAGTTCAGGTTGAGTCTTCTGCAAGACAAGCAGAGATCAATGAAGAAGTTGCTGAGAATGCTGGTAAATTAAAAGACCAGATGGGTTCTTTGGCTGCCAATTTATCCAATTTAAATGGAGTATATGGTGGTATGTTAACTGCAATGAATGTGAATGGAAAAGGATAATTAATTAGTTGTAATGACTATAGGATTTATTAAAAAACTAAACTAATTATACATGGCGTCTGGAACACAATCCCCAAGGCAGAAGATGATTAACCTAATGTACTTGGTATTCATTGCAATGTTGGCTTTAAATATGTCCAAAGAGGTACTTACCGCTTTTGGATTAATGAATGAAAAATTAACTGAATCTAATGCTACTACTGCGCAACGTAATAGTGCTTTTTTAGCAGGATTAGAAGAGAAGGTAAGTGAACAACCGGCTAAATATGCTCCTTTAAAGGAGAAGGCGGATAAAATTCATGTTCTTTCTGAAAATTTCAACTTATACCTAGAAACTTTAAAATCAGATTTATTGGCTGATATTGATGAAGAAGATAAAAAGGAATATGAAGAAATGGATAAATCCAACAAGTTGGATGAGCTGTTTTTTCAAAGCGGAGTAATTAGCCCAAAAGGAAAAGAATTTCTAGACCAAATGAGTAATTACAAGAATGGTGTAATTAGTACAATTGGTACTGAAAAGGGATTTGAAAAAATAATTCAGAATGTTAAGGATGAATTTTCTGCAGCAACTGTTAAAGTAGATGGTGCGAATGTGGAATGGTTAAAATATCGTTATGAAGGATTTCCTTTAGTTGCTTCTTTAACTCAGATAACGCAAACACAGGCAGATATTAAATCTACCGAAAGTGAAATACTTTCTGCAATGTTATCTGGACAATTACAAAGTGAGGTTTCGCTTACTAATTATGAAGCTATCGTTGTGCCAGCTAAAACCGCATTTTTTAGTGGAAAGAATTTTAAAGGTAAAGTTGTTTTAGGAAGAGTAGATAACACTCTTAAGTTTGACAACGTAATTGTTAATGGTAAAAAAGTAGAAAGTTCTCAGGCAGGGCAGGTAGTTTTAGATTTCCCGGCTGGTAACGTTGGAGAGCAAGAGTTAAAAGGTGAAATTCAGTTCAAAGAAGGAGATTCTGTTGTTAGAATTCCAATTAAGAGTTCCTATGCCGTAATTCCTAAACCAAATTCTGCTGTTATTTCTGCAGATAAAATGAATGTGGTGTATCGTGGAGTACAAAACCCGATGACCATTTCCATTCCAGGTGTTGGAAATGTGACTGCAAATGCTCCAGGTCTTAGACAAGCAGGAGGTGCAGGAAATTATATGATGGATGTAACAACTCTTCAAGCTAGAGAAGTTACTATCACCGTAAGTGGTAAATTACCTGGAGGAGAAACTGTTTCAGATAAAAAATCGTTTAGAGTGAAGGATATTCCAAGACCAGTTGGAACCATTCGTGGGGAAGATGGTGCTGTGAAAATGCAACGTAGCAGTTTAGAGATTTCTGAAGTGGGTGCAATATTGCCGGATTTCGATTTCGAGTTAGGATTACGAGTAACAGGATTTAGTTTTAAAGTATCAGGACAGCCTACCATCAAGGTGAATGGCGGAAGATTAGATTCTTCTTCTAAAGCTGCGTTAAGACGTGCCGGAAGAGGTGAGACAGTACAAATATTCGATATTGAAGCACAATTAGCTACCAATAGCGGATATAAACTTAAGAAAGTATCTCCCGTATTTGTGGAGTTAACAAACTAATAAATTCATTAAAATGAAGTGGAATCAGATTTTAATTGGTGTATTTGGATTGCTTATTACCGGTTCGGTAATGGGGCAGTCAAATATATTGAATGCTAGCTCTCCAGATGAAATTGGAAAGTTGTCTGAAAGAGAAAAGGAAGCAAAGGCGAAAACCAAACCATTGCCTTATGGATTTGTGGATGATAGAGATGTTTTGTGGTCTAAAAACACATGGGAGATCATCGATTTGGATGAACGTGTAAATTTCCCGCTTTATTACCCTATAGATACCAATAATATTGGTACTAGTAGAAGATCTCTATATGATGTTCTAATGACAGGTATTAAATCTGGAAAGATCAAAAATATATACGCAGATTCTTATTTCAACGAAAAAAGAACTTTAAGTGATATTAGTGCTGCGATCTCTAAAATTGATACAACAGATTTAGGGGTGGAGCAATATAACGCTGGAGAAGAAATTGATCAGCAGTTTATTGACAGGAGAGATATTACCTCTGCAGATATTGCAGAGTATCATATACGTGGAATGTGGTATTTCGATAAGCGTCAAGCAGAATTGAAGTACAGACTATTAGGAATTGCACCGGTAGCTCCCGATGTTAACTTTATAGATGATGAAATTCCAGATTTAGTAGAATTATTCTGGGTATGGTTCCCGGATGCCAGAGAAGTGTTGTTCGACAATAATGCTTTTAACGGTAGTAATACAGCACAGTCTGTTACCTTCGATCATTTGCTTAACTCGCGTAGATTTAATGCAGTGATCTATAAAGAAGATAACGTTCAAGGAGATCGTGAAGTAGATGAGTATATTGCAGAGAATGCTTTTATGCAGCTTTTAGAATCTGAAAGGATCAAGGAACAGATTAGAAATTTTGAACAAGATATGTGGAACTATTAAGGTTTCCTTATTAATATAGATTTAGCGCTCCGGAAATTCCGGGGCGTTTTTTAATTATAAGCTATGCTAGATTATATCATTGTAGGGTCCGGATTAAGCGGAATCTCGATTGCAGAACATTTACTTAGTAGAGGTAAAAAGATATTGGTATTCGACGATAATTCGCAAGCTTCATCTACCGTGGCTGGGGGAATTTATAATCCGGTAATCTTAAAACGATTTACCTTAGCATGGAATGCCAATGAACAATTGGATACTGCTTTGTCTTTTTATGAAAATTTAGAAAAAAAGCTGAATGTTAAACTCATAAAGTCATTGCCTATCTATAGAAGATTTCATTCTATAGAAGAACAAAACAATTGGTTTTCAGCTATGGATAAACCATTCTTGAGTGAGTTTTTAGACGAAAAATTAGTTTCAACGATTAACCCACATATTCCGTCTTCATACTCATTCGGTCACGTTAAAAATACCGGAGTAATAGATACCGAGCTTTTACTGGAAAAATATAGAGAATACCTATTACACATAAATTCGTTTCAGGAAGAATCTTTTAATTATGATGATTTCGAATTAAATAGCGACCACTGTAATTATAAAAAATGGAAAGCAAAAAAGGTTATATTTTGCGATGGCTTCGGATTGAAGAAAAATCCATATTTCAATTATTTGCCTTTAAGTGGAAATAAGGGAGAATATCTAATTATTAAGGCAAAAGACCTAAAACTGGAAGTAGCAGTAAAATCTTCTGTATTTATTATTCCTCTCGGGGAAGATCTTTACAAGGTTGGAGCAACTTATAATAATTGGGATAAAACAAAGGTTCCTACTCAGGATGGACGGGATTATTTACTTGAAAAATTAAATTCATTTTTGAAATGTGATTTTGAAATAGTCGATCAGGTTGCCGGAATTCGTCTTGCAACAAAAGATAGGAAACCTCTTGTTGGAAAGCATCCAAAACATAAGAACATGTATTGCTGTAATGGTTTTGGTAGTCGGGGAGTTTTAATTGGACCTACGGTAGCTTCAGAGTTAATTAAATCTATAGAAGATGCTATTCCTCTTTCCGAAGAAATTGATGTTAAGAGATATGAGAAATTATATCAAGCTGACTTATCATAACTCAAAAACATGTTTATCCAGATATTACGAGATAATCTAACAATTAGTGGCATTAAAACTATCAAGGTTGCCGTAATCGCCAGGAAAGTCGTCATAAGTCCTCCTCCAAGAAAAACATAAGCTATTATAAAGGCTGCAACAGAGACAGCAACTCCCAATCCATAACTCACATACATGGCGCCAAAGAAAAAAGAGGGCTCCATTTTATATTTAGTCCCGCAATTAGAACATTTTTCGTGCATTTTAAAAATATTTTGCATCCTGTAAGGGTTGGAATCCTTGTACATACTTTCCTCCTGACACACCGGGCAAGTCCCTGTGAGTATACTATATGATTTTGAGCCCTTTAAGATTTGCATTTCTATTTTTTTAGTAATGCAAAAATAGGCATCTTTGCAAAAAATTTAGAGTAATATAATGCTTAACATTCATAATTTATCTATTTCATTCGGAGGCGAGACTTTGTTTGATGAAATTACCTTTAGACTTGGCGCGGGAGATCGCGTTGGACTTATTGGTAAGAACGGTGCGGGAAAGTCTACAATGCTTAAAATCCTTTCTGGGGAACAGGAATCGGATACTGGGCAAATAGCTAAAGACAAGGAACTTAAAATAGGTTTCTTAAAACAGGATATAGATTTTGTCCAGGGTCGAACAGTGATCGAAGAAGCGCAACAAGCGTTTGTGGAGATCAAAAAGATGGAGAAAAAGATCGACTTTATCAATGAACAACTTGCAACACGAACCGATTATGAAAGTGATGCGTACACCCAAATTATCCAAGATCTTAGTGAGATAACTCATCAATATGAAATTATTGGAGGGTATAATTATCAAGGAGAGACCGAAAAGGTGCTTGTTGGACTTGGTTTTGAACGTGATAAATTCGATAAACTTACCGATACATTTTCCGGAGGATGGAGAATGCGAATAGAACTTGCCAAACTTTTATTGCAAAGCAATGATATTTTGTTGCTGGATGAGCCTACTAACCACTTGGATATAGAATCTATTATTTGGTTGGAATCATTTCTAACAAATTATCCAGGTTGTGTGATCATTGTTTCTCACGATAAGATGTTCTTGGATAATGTTACAAATAGAACAATTGAAATTTCTCTTGGAAAAATTTACGATTATAAAAAACCCTACTCTCAATACTTAGTTTTACGACAGGAATTAAGAGAGCAACAACTGGCATCTCAAAAGAATCAGGCAAAGCAAATTGAGCAAACAGAAAAACTTATAGAGAAATTCCGTGCTAAAGCTTCCAAAGCTTCTATGGCACAATCCTTAATCAAGAAATTGGATAAGGTAGATCGAATAGCGGTCGATGAAGATGACAATGCAGTAATGAACCTACGTTTTCCTATCTCCTTGCAGCCGGGAAAAATTGTGGTAGAGACCGAGGGAATTGGGAAGGCATACGGAACTGCGCAAATATTAGAGGATATAGACCTGTTAATTGAAAGAGGTAGTAAGATCGCCTTTGTTGGGCAAAACGGACAAGGAAAAACTACACTTGCTAAAGTAATTGTTGGGGAGATCGGGCATACCGGGAAGTTGAAATTGGGTCATAATGTTCAGTTAGGATATTTTGCTCAGAATCAGGCAGACGAGTTGGATGGAGAAAAGACTGTCCTAGACACTATGATAGATGCGGCAACAGAATCTACCCGAAGTAAGGTTAGAGATATGTTGGGATCGTTTTTGTTTAGAGGAGACGAAGTAAGTAAAAAGGTGAAAGTACTTTCTGGAGGAGAAAGAAATAGATTGGCGTTGTGTAAATTATTGCTTCAGCCCTTCAATGTGCTTATCATGGATGAGCCTACCAATCACTTGGATATTAAATCTAAAAACGTCCTTAAGGAAGCCCTAAAAGGCTTTGAGGGCACTCTTATAATTGTATCTCACGATAGAGATTTTCTTCAGAATTTAACGCATTCGGTATATGAGTTCAAGGATAAAAAGATCAGGGAATATTTAGGAGATATAGATTTTTATCTAGATCAGCGTAATGTTGAAAATATGCGTGCGATCGAAAAAAAGGATAAGGTTCAGAAGGAAGTATCAAATAATTCAAATTCTAAGCAATCTTATAACGATCAGAAAAAATTCAAATCGCTTCAAAATAAATTAAGCAATACCGAAGCGAAGATCAATAAGTTGGAAAAAGAAATAAAATCTAAGGATTTAGAAATGGCTACAGATTATAATAAGGCTATTGCTAAACCTCACTTTTTAGAGAATTATAAGAAAAAGAAAAAAGAAATAGAGACCCTAATGAAATCCTGGGAGCAACTCCAAGAGGATTTGGAGCTCATATCCTAAGCTTTTTAAAATAATTAAGTAGATTATTGATTAAACGCTTTATACTTTTGCTAGTCTAAAGAGTAATTAAAAGTCAATAATGCGAAAAATTATACTTTCCATCCTGGGGGTTGTGCTAGTTATAGCAGCCATTTTTGTTGCGATTGCAATTATAGAAAGCAATACAAAAGAAAGGCCTCCTGCCAAAAAAGTGATTAAAACTGTTTATATACAAACGGTAAATAATGGAACTGTTCCCATTGTTATTCCTGCAAACGGTACTGTAACAGCCCTTCAAAAAACCTCTCTATTTTCAGAGGTAGAAGGAATCTTTAGGAGTAGTTCCAAACCTTTTAGACCAGGGCAGGAATATTCTAAGGGGCAAGTGCTATTGCGAATAGACGCTGCAGAATATTCTGCCAATGTTCGTGCAGCAAAAAGTGAATTATATAATAAGATCGCCTCTGTAATGCCAGATCTTCGACTGGATTACCCCAAGGACTATCCAAAATGGGAATCTTATTTAAATAATTTTGATGTTAATAAAAGTTTATCACCACTGCCTGAATCTTCTTCAGATCAGGAAAAATATTTTATATCCGGGCGGGGAATCATCGCCGGCTATTATAATATAAAGAATCAGGAAACCAGATTAAATAAATTCACCATTTTGGCACCGTATAAAGGAGTGCTTACAGAAGCGATCGTAACAGAAGGATCTTTGGTAAGACCGGGACAAAAACTGGGAGAATTCATAGATCCTTCTGAATATGAATTGGAAGTTGCAATACGAAAATCATTTAGTGATCTTTTGGAAGTAGGGGAGAATGTAGCCCTTAAAAACCTGGAAGGAACTCAGCAATTTCAAGGTAAAGTAAGTCGGGTAAATAGCAAAATAGATGCAAATTCTCAAACGGTACAGGTGTTTATAAAGATTAAAGATGCTAAGGTTAAGGAAGGCATGTATCTGGAGGCAAGTTTAGAAGCAAGAAATGTAGAAAATGCATTATCCATTCCTAGAAATTTATTAGTAGATCAAAACAAAGTGTATTTTGTGCAAGACAATACTTTGCAATTAGCAGAAATAGAACCTGTGCATTTTTCTTCGGAATCTGTTGTGATCACTGGACTTAAAAATGGAACAAAATTGATCTCCGCACCTGTTCCCGGTGCTTTTGTGGGAATGCCAGTAGAAATAAGTGATAATCCTAGTCTAGCTGAAACCAAATAGTTGTGAGAAAGATAATCAGTTATTTTATAAAATATGAAGTTGCGGTAAATGTCTTGATCTTTGCATTTGTCATCTTCGGGGTAATTGGAGTTTTTAATATGAAATCTTCCTTTTTTCCATTAGTAGACTCTAAGATCATTACAATAAGTGTAGCCTATCCCGGATCCTCCCCAGAAGAGATCGAAGAAGGGATTATCCTTAAAATCGAAGATAATTTAAAGGGATTGGTAGGGATAGATCGGGTAACCTCTACAGCCAGAGAAAGTGGCGGATCTATAACTGTCGAAATTGAAAAGGGTGAAAATATAGATGCTCTTTTAGCCGAAGTTAAAAACGCGGTGGATAGGGTGCCGAATTTCCCAACGGGAATGGAGCCTTTGGTGGTGGCAAAACAAGAACAAATAAGACCTACCATCAGTTTTGCTGTGAGCGGGGAAAATATTCCGCTAGCTACTTTGAAACAAATAAGTCAGCAAATTGAAAGTGATCTTAGGGCGATAGATGGGATTTCTCAAATAAGCATTTCCGGATTTCCAGATGAAGAAATTGAAATTGCTGTTAGCCAAGAAGACCTTTTAGCTTATAATCTTACTTTCGAAGAAGTGTCGACAGCTGTTGCGAACGCTAATATACTTTCTACGGGAGGAACTATAAAAACCGTTTCAGAAGATTATTTGATACGTGCTAATAACCGTTCCTATTATGGCGATGCCCTGAACGATCTTGTGGTGCGAGCCAACACCTCCGGGCAAACCGTTCGATTGGGGGATATCGCTGAAGTTAGAGATCGTTTTTCTGAAACTCCAAATGCCTCATATTTCAATGGAAACAATTCTGTAAATATTCAGATAAGCAATACCAACAGTGAAGATCTTGTTTCTACTGCAGAGAAAGTTCACTTGTATATAGAAGAGTTTAACGAGAAGAACACGAACGTCCATTTGGATGTGGTGAGCGATTCCTCCATCACCTTGAATCAGCGAACTATGCTATTAATGGAAAATGGCTTTATAGGTATTATATTGGTGCTCTTCTTTTTATCCTTTTTCCTGAATACCAGACTGGCTTTTTGGGTAGCCTTTGGATTGCCTGTAGCATTCTTGGGAATGTTCATTTTTGCTCAACAATTTGGAGTTACTATAAATGTGTTGTCTCTTTTTGGGATGATCATCGTTATTGGTATTCTAGTGGATGATGGAATTGTGATCTCAGAAAACATCTACCAGCATTATGAAATGGGAAAATCTCCGGTGAAAGCTGCGATAGATGGAACAATGGAGGTAGTGCCGCCAATTATTTCGGCAATTATTACCACAATCTTGGCATTTGGGACCTTCTTATTTCTGGATAGTAGAATTGGAGAGTATTTTGGAGAAGTCTCAACAGTTGTTATTCTTACACTTAGCGTTTCGCTAATTGAAGCTTTAATTATTTTACCTGCACACATCGCTCATTCAAAAGCTCTAAGAAGAGATACGGAAAATGGATTGGAGGAGAAAAAAGGAATGGCCAAAGTTTTTGATAAGCTAAGGGGATTCAACAGGACAGGTGATAAAATAATGTCTTATTTACGAGATAGAATTTATAGTCCTGTTCTAAAATTCGTTTTGAATCAGCAGATTTTAAGTTTTTCAATTTTATTGGTATTCCTTATTCTTACAATAGGAGCAATTGGAGGAGGATGGATACGAGTTACCTTATTCCCAAGTATTGCCAGTGATCAGGTTTCCATAGATCTTTTAATGGCAGAGGGAACCAATCCGGCAAAGACAGATTCTATAATTAGTATGGTTGAAGCCGCTGCCTGGAGAGTAAATGAAGAATATACAGCCAAGCAATCTGGTGATAAACAAGTAGTAGAAAATATAATTAAGCGAGTTGGACCTGGAAATAATAAGGCATCATTACAAGTAAACTTATTGCCTGGAGAGGAGCGTGATTTTGGTTCGCCGGAAATCACTAATTCTATAAGGGAGGAAGTAGGGCCAGTGGTTGGAGTTGAAAGTCTCACGTTTGGCTCTGGAGGGAATTTTGGAGGAAGTCCGGTTTCAGTTTCCTTGCTGGGTAATAATATTTCAGAATTAGAAGCCGCCAAAGAAGAGCTTAAAACTATTCTGGAAAATAATGCATTGCTAAAGGATGTTACAGATAGTGATCCGAAGGGAATCAAGGAGATCGACATTAAGTTAAAAAATAATGCCTATGCTTTAGGATTAGATCTTAACAGTGTGATGCGTCAAATTAGAAACGCATTCTTTGGAGCTCAAGCACAACGATTCCAGCGAGGGCAAGATGAAATTAAAGTTTGGGTTAGGTATGATCTTGAAGCCCGATCTTCTATCACTCAGTTAGACGATTATAGATTAATCACACCTTCTGGCAGTCGAGTGCCGTTTCGGGAAATAGCAATATATGAGATCGTTCGTGGCACCGAATCTATTAGTCATTTAGATGGGAAAAGAGAAATAAGGGTGACTGCAGATATGGAAGATCCAAATGGTTCTGCTACAGATATTTTACAAGATATTCAGGAAAATATTATGCCAGATATTTTGGCACAATATCCTTCGTTGTCTGTTTCTTATGAAGGCCAAAATAGGGAAGCAAGTAAACTAACTAGTTCTGCTAATAAAGTATTGCCAATTGTATTATTTCTTATTTATGCAACTATAGCATTTACTTTTAGAAGTTACAGTCAGCCATTATTATTAATGCTAATGATCCCTTTTAGTGTAATTGGAGTGGCTTGGGGGCATTGGATCCATGGATTCCCTATTAATGTATTATCGGCTTTAGGAATTATTGCCCTCATTGGAATTATGGTGAATGATGGGTTGGTGTTTATCGGAAAATTCAATAAGTTTTTGGTAGAGGGAATGAAGTTCGAAAAGGCGCTATATGAGGCAGGCCGTTCCAGATTTAGAGCTATATTTTTGACTTCGATTACTACCATTGCAGGTTTGGCTCCTCTAATTTTCGAAAAAAGCAGGCAGGCCCAGTTCTTAAAACCTATGGCAATTTCTATAGCCTATGGAATTGGAATTGCGACAGTGCTTACTTTGCTTTTACTACCCTTATTCTTGTCTATTAGTAATAATATAAAGGTGGGAAGTATCTGGTTGGCAACGGGAAGAAAAGTTGAGAACGAAGAAGTTGAAAGAGCTATAAAAGAAAAAAAAGAAAAAGAAGTTCATGAAGTACATCAGTAAGTCTCTATTAATTTGTTCGGTCTTATTTAGCGGAATTGGATTTGCACAAACCAAGGTGCTCACTAAGGACGAGGCGATCATTAAAACCTTAGAAAACAATTATGGAATTCTACGCACCCAAAATTTAATTGAAATAGCCGATAATAATCAAAGTATTTTAAACTCTGGATACTTGCCTAGCCTAACCGCAAATGCCGGAACCAATTATAATAATGAAAATATTGAGGCACAGTTTCAGGATGGAGAATCTCAGAATTTAAAAGCGGCTGAAACCAAACGATATAACGCCTCGGTTAATTTGAATTATACCCTATTTGATGGCTTAGGAAGGTTTTACAATTACAAACAATTAAAAGAGCGATATAAATTAAGTCAATTAGAGGCTAGAGAAACTATCGAGAATACAATTTTACAATTGTTAAG
>JAGXIJ010000096.1 GCA_024635675.1 Gillisia sp. | reverse complement strand
CCATGGAAGAGGGTGTAGTCGCAAAATGGTTGAAAAAAGTTGGAGATAAGGTCGAGGAAGGTGATATTTTAGCTGAAATCGAAACCGATAAGGCTACTATGGAATTTGAATCCTTTTATGATGGGGTTTTATTACATATTGGTATACAAGAAGGAGAAACCGCACCGGTAGATAATCTACTTGCCATAATTGGTGAAAAAGGAGAGGATATTTCCAAATTATTGAAGCGCTTAGATACTGCTTCAAAAAAGGAAAACACTAAAGAATCTAAAGATGCTTCCAAGAAAGCACCAGTTGCAGATTCAGAAGATACAACAGAAGAGAAAGACTCAGATTCATCAAATGAGATCCCGGAAGGTGTTGAGGTTATCAACATGCCGAGGTTAAGTGATACGATGGAAGAAGGGACGGTAGCAACCTGGCTTAAAAAAGAAGGAGATAAAGTTGAAGAAGGAGATATTTTAGCTGAGATCGAAACCGATAAAGCTACTATGGAATTTGAATCCTTTTATGAAGGAACTTTATTGAAAATTGGGGTTCAGGAGGGAGAAACAGTAAAAGTCGACACGTTGTTAGCTATTATTGGGCCTAAGGGGACAGATGTTTCTGGAATTGGTTCAGGTAAATCTAAAGCTAGTTCTTCAGACAAAAAAGTTGATTCTTCCAAAGAACAGGAAGCTTCAGGAGATACTGCCGAAGAAAAACCGAATGTAAATACTACCGAAGCAAAAGACGGGAGTAGAATATTCGCATCGCCTTTGGCAAAAAAGATTGCGGAAGATAAAGGGATTAATTTAGCAGATGTTAAAGGATCTGGAGGAAATGGGCGAATTGTAAAGAAAGATGTTGAATCTTTTACCCCATCGGCTCAGCCATCTTCAACAAAATCTGAAACACCAGCAGCTACTTCAGAAACACCGGTTCAAGCATATATGCCGGCTGGAGAAGAGCAGTTTGAGGAGATCAAAAATTCTCAAATGCGTAAAACTATTGCAAAACGTTTAGGAGAATCTAAATTTACCGCGCCTCAGTACTATTTAACGATAGAGGTGAATATGGGAATTGCTATAGCATCCAGAAAACAGATCAATGAGATTCCAGACATAAAGGTTTCTTTTAACGATATGGTGATTAAGGCTTCTGCGATGGCATTAAGAAAGCATCCACGCGTTAATTCTCAATGGACAGGGGACACAACTAAAATAGCAAAACATATCCATATGGGGGTTGCAGTTGCTGTAGATGATGGATTGGTTGTACCAGTCTTGAAATATGCAGATCAATTGTCAATGACTCAAATTGGAGGTCAGGTAAGAGACCTAGCAGGTAAATCTCGTAACAAAAAGTTGCAACCATCAGAAATGGAAGGAAGTACTTTTACGGTTTCTAATCTGGGAATGTTCGGAATAACCGAATTTACAAGTATCATTAATCAGCCTAACTCAGCAATCCTTTCAGTAGGAGCAATTGTTGAAAAACCAGTGGTAAAAGACGGACAAATTGTTGTTGGTAATACTATGAAGGTTACTCTGGCCTGCGATCACAGAACTGTAGATGGTGCTACCGGAGCTGCTTTTTTACAAACTTTGAAAACCTATTTGGAGAATCCGGTAACTATGTTGGCATAATCCAATCACTTATAGGAATATACTATATGAAAATCCCGCGCTATTGCGGGATTTTTTTATCTTTATAACTATGATAAAATCAATCTTGAAAACAGCTGGCCTTGGACTACTGTTTATGTTTTCTGCGTGTAACCTCACGCAAAACTCCACCGAAGAAAAAGAAATCATCTCTTCGTCTAAAGCAAAAATAGCAAAGGCTACTATCAATCCGTCTTCAGTTAAAGAAGAATTGGATTTCCTAACATCTAATGATTTAATGGGCCGCAATACCGGATCTGAAGGGATAGAGAAAGCAGCAGTCTATATCGAGAACATTCTCAGGAAAAATAATATTAAACCTCATTATACTACATACAGGGACTCCTTTGAAGTAAAGGGAGCGTCTGGGTATAATATTATTGGGATGGTTGAAGGAACTGATCCTGAACTGAAAAAGGAGTTTTTAATTATAAGTGCTCATTACGATCATATTGGGCTAATTTCTCCAATTGCAAAGGATTCAATTGCAAATGGCGCAAACGATAATGCTGCCGGTTCTGTTGCAGTACTGGAATTAGCAAAACATTTTAGTTCAACAACTAGGAATAAAAGGAGTATGCTATTTGTTTTTCTTTCTGCTGAAGAAAAGGGACTTTTAGGGTCGAAGCATTTAGCCAAAAGATTAAAGGATGAGAAGTTAGATCTATATGTGAATTTTAATATTGAAATGATTGGTGTGCCGATGGTTGGAAAAGATCACAAGGCATATTTAACTGGATTTGAAGAATCTAACCTAGCCCAAAAATTCAATGAATATTCTAATGAAAAGATTTTAGGCTTTCTTCCGAAAGCGAAGGAATTTGATCTTTTTAGACGGAGCGATAATTATTCCTTCTATCAGGAATTTAAGGTGCCTTCACAAACTATTAGTTCTTTCGATTTCACCAACTATAATTATTACCATCATGTTGGTGATGAGGCAGACAAGATGGATGTTTCGTTTATGACAGATCTAATAGAATCTATTATTCCCGGAATTTATACGATGGCAAATACCTTAACAAAGGAAATTAAATTAAACTAGAAATGAAGCAAGTTATAATAACAGGAACTAGTAGAGGAATAGGCTATGAAATGGTTAAACTTTTTTCTGAAGCAGGACATCGTGTAATGGCTTTGTCAAGAAAGCCGGAATCCATTAATGTCTTGAATTTAAAAAACGTTGAGGTTATTGCCTGCGATATTACAAAGGAAGAGGAGCTTCAGAAAATTGCTGATCACATTGCAAAAGATTGGAAACACGTTGATGTTTTAATAAATAATGCCGGGGCAATTTTAAATAAACCCTTCGCCCAAGCTACTTTGTCTGAATTTAAGGCTATATATGATACCAACGTTTTTGGAGTGGCAGGTCTTATGCAAACAGTACTGCCCTTTATGAATTCAGATTCTCACGTAGTTAATATAAGCAGTATGGGTGGTGTGCAAGGAAGCATGAAATTCTCTGGTCTTTCGGCTTATAGTTCCAGCAAAGGTGCTTTAATCACCTTAACAGAGTTATTAGCAGAGGAGTATAAAGAAAATGGACCATCATTTAATGTGTTGGCCTTAGGTGCAGTACAAACCGAAATGCTGGAAGAAGCATTCCCGGGTTATAAAGCACCTGTAAGTGCTTTGGAGATGGCTAATTATATAGTTGATTTCAGCCTTAAAGGTCAGAAATACTATAATGGTAAACTTTTACAGGTTTCTAATAGCACCCCTTAAAAAGGAATAAATGAGTGATGTTCTTGAGAAATATTTACCGAGTCATACCGTTTCTCCAATTTTCGATCTTATAGAGGAAAATAACATCCATCTAAAGATCGTGAATGAAAGAGTTACCAGGCATGGGGACTATAGAAGAAAATCGAACGGGGTTCATCAAATTACTATCAATGCCAATTTAAATAAATTTAGATTTTTAATCACCTTGGTTCATGAAATTGCTCATCTATTGGCATTTGAAAGATTTGGAGGAGCAATAAAACCACATGGAAGAGAGTGGAAATTCACTTTTCAGCAAATGATGTTACCCTTCATAAGGCCTGAGATCTTTCCGATGCAATTACTACCTTTAATTGCAAAACATTTTAAAAATCCCAATGCGAGCAGCGATACAGATGCACAATTATCTGTAGCCCTTAAAAGTTTTGATCCCGAAACCGATAAAAATTTTATTTTCGAACTCCCTGCAGGTGGTGTTTTTAGAATTTACAATGGTAAAATTTTTAAGAAAGGGGCAAAGAGAAGAAAGCGTTATGAATGCGTGGAGGTAGATACGGGTAGAATTTATTTATTTCAACCTAATGCCGAAGTGGAATTAATTATGGGCTAGGTTTAAAACAAAAGAAAGAATGGCAAGTTTCAATAAAGATTATTATGCAGTTATAATGGCTGGTGGTGTAGGTTCCAGATTTTGGCCTCTTAGTACTGCAAAATTCCCTAAACAGTTTCACGATATGTTGGGGATGGGGGAAACCTTACTCCAAAGTACATTCAATAGGCTAACCAAAGTGGTGCCTCATGAAAATATTCTTATTCTTAGTAATGAAGCCTATAATGACATTATAAAGGAGCAACTTCCAAAAATAACCCAAGAACAAATAATTCTTGAACCGGCAATGCGAAATACTGCTCCGTGTATTTTATTGGCGGCCTTGAAGATCAAGAAGCGCAATCCGAATGCCGTAATGATAGTAGCACCGAGTGATCATTTTATTAATAATGAAGAGGCATTCTCTTCAGATATTAATTTAGCTTTTGAAGCTGCAATGAAGGCGGATATTTTAATCACTATAGGAATAAAACCAACTTTTCCCAATACCGGTTACGGATATATAAAATATGGTAAGGAAGAAGCAAAAGATCTTCAGAAAGTAGAAGTGTTTACTGAAAAGCCTACTCTGAGGAACGCCAAAAAATATTTGGAGGAGGGGAATTACTTTTGGAATGCAGGTATCTTTATTTGGAAAGCGTCCCTTATTGCCGATTCATTTAATGCTTATTTGCCAGAGATGTTCAATTTATTTCATGAAGGAGAACTGGTCTTGAACACTTCAAAAGAAGAGGGGTTTGTTCAGGAGGCATACCCAAAAGCTCAAAATATATCTATAGATTATGCTATCATGGAAAAGTCGGATGCTGTTTATGTTATCCCGTCCTCATTCAAATGGAGCGATCTGGGAACCTGGGGCTCCTTATATGAGGAATTGGCAAAAGATGAATATGAGAATGCCGTTGTTAATGCACAATTAATACCCGAAGAAGCAACTGGGAATATGATCTATACGCATAACTCTAAAGTAGTTGTGGTGGATGGTTTGAAGGATTTTATAATAGTAGATGATGAGGATGTCTTGCTAATCGTTCCAAAAGAAAAGGAACAATATATCAAGGAGATTAGGAACAAGGTGATGGAAAAATTTGATGAGAATTTAGGTTAGAAATGACAAACAAAGATAATATAGGAACCAAGCCTCCGGAATCTGAGACTTTAGACAATGAATTGTCCACGGCTAAAGGTTTATGGACCAATATCAAAGTTTTTATTGCCGAATTATTGGATATTCGGGCAGATACAGATAGGGAGTCTACAGTAGAGGCTATTAAGAAGGATATCTCCTTTAAAGGACATAATGCTTGGATTCTTATTTTTTCAATTTTTGTGGCATCTATAGGTTTAAATGTGGGTAGCACAGCAGTAGTTATTGGGGCAATGCTTATTTCGCCATTAATGGGACCAATTGTGGGTATTGGTTTGTCTATTGCAATTAATGATGTGGACACTCTTAAACGCTCATTTATTAACCTTGGGGTGATGGTTCTTTTAAGTGTGCTAACAGCGTATATTTACTTTTTAATCTCTCCAATAAAAGAAGAAACTCCGGAATTGTTATCCCGAACCGCTCCAACCATCTTAGATGTATTAGTTGCAGTGTTTGGTGGCTTAGCATTAATAGTTGCTAAAACTAAGAAAGGAACTATTGCAAGTGTGATCTTTGGTGTTGCTATCGCAACAGCATTAATGCCTCCATTGTGTACAGTTGGGTATGGGCTAGCAATTGGGAATTTTGCGTATGCCGGAGGGGCACTATACTTATTTTCCATAAATGCGGTTTTTATTGCGCTTTCAACATTTGTAGTTTCTAAGCTTTTAGGATTTCCGTTGGTTAAATATGCAAACCAAAAAAGAAGAAAACGCATCGCGCAAATTGCTTCAATTGTAGCAATTGTAGTTATAGTGCCAAGTATTATTCTATTTGTGAATTTACTTAGAATTCAGGTGTTCGAATCGAAAGCCAAAGAATATACAGCGAAAGTGGTAAAATACAACGGAACAGAGACTATTAAATCTGAACAAGATTTTAAGAAAAAAGAAATTGAAGTTTATTTAATTGGAAAAGTAGTTCCAAAAGAGACTATTGAAATATGGAAAGATGGGTTGAATAATTACGAAGCCTTAAAAGGAAGTAAGTTAATCATTCATCAGGGAACTAATGATTCTGGTGATATCAGCCTTTTATCCTCTCAAGTGAAAAGTGGAATTTTAGAAGATCTATATCTTAAAAATCAAGAGGTGATCGAAAATAAGGATGCGCAAATTTCCTTTTTAGAGAACGAGCTATTAAAATATAAACAAGGAGATTTTTCTTTTGAAGAAATAAGCAAGGAATTAAAAATCAACTACGAAGAGGTTGAGAGCTTAAATTATGCAAACACAATATCTACTAATTTTAAAAAAACAGATACCATTCCAACATTTAATGTTACTTGGGATTCTAAAACAAAGAACGCTACTAAGATTGCCGACGCACAAAAAATTCAGAAGTGGCTATCTTTGAGATTAAAACTGGATACATTGGCAGTGAGATCTCTAAATTAATGACCTTTTAATTGAGCGTTCCTTACCTTTTTAAATAAGTCAGAGGAGTAAACGAAATCGGTTACGGTTTCATCATCTGTTTTAAAGATCTTTGATTTATCCCCCTGCCAGGCAAGAACTCCATCTTTTAAAAAGGCGATATTTTCGCCTATTTCCAGCACCGAGTTCATATCGTGAGTAATGATTACCGTAGTAATATTGTTTTCCCGAGTAAGCTCCTGGATTAGATTATCTATAATAGTTGCAGTTTTGGGATCTAAACCAGAATTAGGTTCATCACAAAACAAGTATTTTGGCTTATTAACTATAGCACGTGCAATTGCCACACGTTTTTGCATACCTCCACTAATTTCAGCAGGATATTTATTCTCGCTTCCTTCCAGATTCACGCGTTTTAATACCTCGGCAACTCTGGATTTTAATTCGCGCCTTCTGTGGGTGGTAAACATTCGTAGCGGGAACATCACGTTTTCCTCCACCGTCATAGAATCAAATAAAGCTCCTCCCTGAAATAACATTCCAACTTCTTTTCTTAATTCGCGTTGTTCAACGTCAGTAAAAGAATAATACGCACTTCCATCATATTCAATAGTTCCTTTTTCAGGTTTAAATAAGCCTAACATACATTTTAGAAGAACACTTTTTCCAGATCCGGATTCGCCTATTATTAAATTTGTTTTTCCTGTTTCAAAAACAAAATCAATCCCTTTCAGAATTTCTTCGCCATCAAAACTTTTGTGAATATTTTTTACTTCGATCATTAGCTAAGTAATAATTGGGTTACTACATAATTTGTGATAATAATAACCACACTTGTCCATACGAAGGATGTGGTACTTGCATGACCTACTTCTAGTGCTCCACCTTTCATATAATATCCATGATAAGCAGGAATAGTAGCCAGAATCATGGCAAAAATAAACGTTTTAATAAAAGCGTAGACTAAATGAAATCCATCGAAATTATCTTGTAATCCAGAGAGAAATATATCTGATCCTACAAATCCTCCAAGTACAGCTGCTGCATATGCCCCCACAATACCTAAAAACATAGATATAGCAATAACAAAAGGATAGGTTAACATAGCTATGATCTTAGGAAAAATTAGGTAATTCAATGAATTTATACCCATTACTTCTAAAGCGTCAATTTGCTCTGTCACCCTCATAGACCCGATGCTAGAGGTAATAAAAGACCCCACTTTTCCAGCCATAATAATGGAAATAAAAGTAGGGGCAAATTCCAAAATAATAGATTGTCTAGCTGCAAAAGCTATCAAAGCCTTGGGAATTAATGGATTATTCAGGTTTAAGGCTGTTTGTATAGCTACAACTCCACCTATAAAAAACGAGATGAAGGATACAATTCCTAAAGAACCTATTATAAGCTCGTTTATCTCTTTAAATATTAATTCTTTTAGTACAGCGCGTTTGGTCATTCTGCCAAACACTCCTTTAATCATTAAAAAATATTCACCAATAGAATAGACGTAGCTCATCAAGGAATTTTTGTAAAGCTAAAATACTAAAAATTAGCAGGAAACTATTTAACTAAGAATTAAAGTTTATACTCCATATCTTTAGTAAATTTGCAAAACTTTCCAATAGATACCCTGTTATATGAAATATTACATAAGCTTTATTTTAATTGTAGTTTTTTCTTTTAATTCCTCAGCACAAACCCAAACACACGAACCAATTAATCCCGAAAAGCCAAAGCTTGTTGTAGGGATTGTTGTAGATCAGATGAGGTACGATTATCTCACCAGATTTTGGGATAAATATGGTAAGGATGGTTTTAAGAGATTAGTGGGAGAAGGATTTAATTTCAAAAATCATCATTTTAACTATGTTCCAACCTATACAGCTCCAGGACATGCTTCAATTTTCACTGGAACTACACCGGAAAATCATGGAATTATAAGCAATAGTTGGTATAATAAATTCGAGCAGCAATATGTTTATTGTGTTTCAGATGAAAGTGTCCAGCCTTTAGGAACAATTGCATCCGCAGGAAAAATGTCACCTAATAGATTAGTGGCCACTACTGTTGCCGACGAAAACAGATTGTTTTCACAAATGCGAGGTAAAACAATTGGAATTGCCTTAAAGGACAGAGGAGCAATATTGCCGGCTGGTCATACAGCTAATGCCGCATATTGGTTTCATGGACAAGAGGAAGGTAAATGGATAAGCAGTACTTATTATATGGAAGAGTTACCTAAATGGGTTCAGGATTTTAATATCTCAGGAAAAGCACTTTCCTATATGGATACGTGGGATGCCGTTCAGGATATAGACACCTATTTGGCAAGTGGTAGTGATGAAAACCTTTTTGAAACAGGCTACAAAGGAAAGAATACAGCCACTTTTCCTTATGATCTAAATTCACTTGGCAAGGAGAACGGTAATTATGATCTTTTAAAAGAAACTCCTAACGGAAATTCTTTAACAACAGATTTTGCCATTGCTGCCATAAAAGCAGAGGAATTGGGTATAGATGAGTTTACTGATTTTTTAACAGTAAGTTTTTCCAGTACAGATTATGTGGGTCATAACTTTGGAGTTAATTCTAAGGAGATCGAAGATGCTTATATAAGGTTAGATATGGACCTGGCGAGATTACTTGCTAATCTTGATGCTCAGGTAGGAAAAGGAAACTATACATTATTCTTAACCGCCGATCATGGTGGGGGAGATGTGCCAACGTATTTGACATCTGTGAAAATCCCATCTGGTTATTTTGATGATGTTGAATTGGAAAAAAGGTTGAAGGAATTTGTTTCTGTTAAATACAAAAAAGAAGATTTAATAGAATCTGTTTCGAACTATCAGGTGTTCTTTAATTATAGAGCTTTAATGGAAGCTGAAATAGATAGAACTTCATTTGAAAAGAATATAGCACATTTCATATTGCAATATCCTAAAGTGAATAAAGCATTTACCAGAAATGATTTGGTAAGCGGAAGTTACACCGATGGGATTGCTGGTTTAGTTCAAAATGGTTTTAACCAAAAATGGAGTGGAGATGTGGTTTTCGTATTGGATCCTGCGGTGATTTCATATACTACCACAACTGGTTCTACTCATGGTAGCGGTTTTTCTTATGATACTCATTCCCCATTAATTTTCTTTGGTAAGGGAATAAAACATGGTACTACAGCTATAAGATCTGAAGTGGTGGACATTGCGCCTACAATTTCTGTGCTTCTGGGGATTGCATTTCCTAATTCTTCAACAGGTTCTCCTTTAATTAAGGTTCTGGAGTAGAGGGATTAGAATAATTTTCCAAGAATGTTTTTCCATCGAAGTTGTCTTACAAATTCGCCTTCTTCTTTTGATAGTAGGAATGGCTGTTTTTGTTTAACGGCTACAAAATAGCCTGTAATATAATCTTGAAATAAGCCGAGATCTTTTTTTCGAAAAGCGAGTTTTGCAGATGCTATTAAAGTGATAATAAGACCATATCTTAACTTATAGAATGCTTCCCCTTGTTTGTGTTTGGAAGCATTATTATAAGTAGATCCGGTTGGTTTAAGATGTTTCACTAACAGATCCTGGTCTGTCCTTATTTTCCAGTCATGAAATTGAGCTAAGAGCTCGTCTGCTGTATCCCATCCCATAGAAGGCTTCAATCCCCCAATGTCTTCAAAACATGCTTTACGATATGCTTTTAAGGCTCCTCTTATGTGATCCTTATTTGTTAAATTTTCTAATATCCAGTTCCCATTTTTTTGAATTGTGCAAAATCCACCTACCATTCCTGTTTTGGGAGAATTATTGAAATGACTTATTACCTTTTCCAGATAATTTTCAGGAAAAATTAGATCGGCATCAAATTTACATAAGATATCAAAATCTTCATCGAGAGTTTTAATTCCTTCGTTAAAAGCTCTTATAACCTTGCTTCCGGGAAGGTGATCTTCTGTTGAAGTAAGGGAAATCATGGAGATAAAAGGATATTCAGCTATAAACTGGGATACTATTTCTGGAGTGGCATCTCTAGATTGATCATTTACAACGACTATTTTGTCAGGCCTATGGGTTTGATCCAATAAAGACTGAAGTGTAGAGCCAATATGCTCCTCTTCATTATGTGCCGGTATTACAATGTAGATTTTCAAAATAGTGCAGAGTCAGTTTAAAAATATGGAAGATGGGGATAATTTTTTGAAAATAAAATTTACCGCTCCGCATAAACGGCATAATATCTAGGTGTAATTGTCCTTAATAATGGGCGTATTCCAATTTTCCCCACTGGATTAGTCCATTTAGTACGCTTTTTAATATTCCACCCAGCCTTTTCTAATAACCAATCGAATTGCCAATCTTCAAATTCATGATAATGCCGATCCCGCATATCGGTCTTGCTCCTATAGGCGTCGGCGAACCAAAGTTTTAAAGGAACGGTGGCTACCAATTTCTTGGTTTTTAATTCTTTTAATAAATTAAATGGGGATAGTAAATGTTCGAAGATTTCAAAAGCGGTTACAACATCATATTCATTTTCTTGATCCAGTTTTGGAAAAAGATCCAGATCTTCCCCAGAAGTATTGGTAACCTCATACTTATGAGTTTTCATAATTGTGGAAAAAGGATTTTCCACACCTAGGTCCAAAACCTTGGCAGGTGCCGGTATAGCAGTTTCAAGAAATTCTAGGGTTTTTTTAAATCGTTTATTCGGAAATGTATTTTCGTACATTTTAATATTGGTAGACAAGTGAATTAATATTCATTCCTGCACCTACGCTGGCAAGGATTATTACATCACCTTTGTTTAAGTCTTGGTTAGGAATATTACCTGTTATCACAAGATCTAAAAGGGTTGGCACCGTTGCTACACTACTATTTCCAAGTTCATGGATGCTCATTGGCATAACATGATCCGGCGCTTTCATTTTGTACTGCTTATAAAAACGAGCTATAATAGCTTCATCCATTTTTTCATTAGCCTGATGTAGAAATACTTTTTTAACGTCCTCAATAGATTTTCCGCTTTCTTCTAAGCAAGATTTCATAGCTTCTGGAACATGCGTTAAAGCAAATTCGTAGATCTTTCTGCCATTCATTTTTATATACCTGGTGTCATCATCTTCTTCATATCTATTAGATTTTCCGAAGTAGATATGATTGGCATCTTGGTATGCATAAGTAGCTGAACTATGAGAAAGAATTCCGCCACTTTCTTCAGATAATTCAAAGATTGCCGCTCCTGCTCCATCAGAAAATATCATTGAATCCCTGTCGTAATTATCTACAACTCTTGAAAGTGCCTCTGCTCCTATTACTAAACATTTTTTTGCCATCCCACTTTTAATGAAAGCTTGTGCTTGAATTACACCTTCTATCCATCCAGGGCAACCAAAAAGCACATCGTAACCCACACACTTTGGGTTTTTTATTCTAAGGTTGTGTTTTACTCTGGTGGCAAGACTTGGTACTGTATCGCTTTGATTGCTGCCATATTTTACATCTCCGTAATTATGGGCAACTATTAAATAGTCTAAAGTTTCCGGATCTATTCCTGCATTTTCAATAGCTTTTTGAGCAGCTACTGTTGCCATATCGGAAGTGGTTAAACCCTCTTCCAGATATCTTCTTTCTTCTATTCCGGTTATTGCTTTAAATTTTTCAATGGTAATCTCATTTGCCTGAGGAAATCCTGATCCATCTAAATTTAAAAATTCATGTTTTAAAAAGTCTGAATTTTTTCTTTTTAAGTTCGGAATAAAACTTCCTAAACCTGTCATCTTAATGCTCATTGAAAACAAGGGTTTTGTAATTGTATAAACTAAAATACTAAAAGCAATCTAAGTAATCCTCAAGGAATTACATAATTTGTCAGAATTTATGATATTAGTAATTTTTGCTACTTTAATTGTTAAATCGATAAATAAAACATGATAAAAACCATAAAAGCCAAAGTTGTAAATTTACAGCTTTGGCTTTTAAGATGTTTATGCTTCCATGTATTCCTCAATAGGAGCACAGGTGCAAATTAGGTTTCTGTCTCCATAAGCATCGTCTAATCTACGAACAGTTGGCCAGAATTTATTATCTGCAACATATGCTAATGGAAAAGCTGCTTGTTCTCTGGAATATGGGAATTCCCATGTATCTGCAGTAAGCATTGCCATAGTATGCGGTGCGTTCTTAAGTATATTTGCTTTATCATCTGCAGATGATTCACTAATTTCTTTACGAATGGAAATAAGAGCATCACAAAATCTATCTAATTCTGCCTTGCTTTCACTCTCAGTAGGTTCTATCATTAAAGTCCCTGCAACCGGGAAAGAAACGGTGGGTGCATGGAAACCATAATCCTGCAGTCTTTTAGCTATATCTACTACTTCAATTCCATTATCTTTAAACGGTCTGCAATCCACGATCATTTCGTGAGCAGCACGACCTCTTTCCCCAGAATATAAAGTTTGATAATGATCTTTTAATCGTGCCTTTATATAATTAGCATTTAAAATAGCATATTCTGTAGCTTTCTGAAGTCCATTAACTCCAAGCATTGTAATATAACCATAAGAGATAAGACATGCTAAGGCAGAACCCCAAGGAGCTGAAGATATAGCAGTAATAGCTTGTTCTCCACCTGTTTTTATCACAGGATTTCCAGGTAAAAATGGAAGTAATTGTTTTGCTACACAAATTGGCCCAACGCCTGGTCCACCACCCCCGTGAGGAATAGCAAAGGTTTTGTGTAAATTTAAGTGACATACATCTGCACCAATAGCACCCGGATTGGTTAATCCAACCTGCGCATTCATATTGGCTCCATCCATATAAACCTGTCCACCATTATCATGGATTAGTTGAGTGATCTCTTTAATTGCAGACTCAAACACACCATGAGTAGAAGGGTAAGTTACCATTAAGGCAGCTAAATTGTCCTTGTGCTTTAAAGCTTTTTCTCTAAGATCCTCTACATCTATATTCCCTTCCTTGGTAGATTTTGTAACTACTACCTTCATCCCGGCCATTACTGCTGAAGCAGGATTGGTTCCATGAGCAGAAGATGGGATCAAACAAATATTTCGTTGTGAATCTCCACGAGATTCATGATATGCACGAATAACCATTAAACCTGCGTATTCTCCTTGAGCACCAGAATTTGGCTGTAACGAGGTACCGGAAAAACCGGTTATTTCGGTTAATTGATCTTCTAATCTCTTAAGGACTATTTGATATCCTTCTGCCTGATCTATTGGAGCGAATGGGTGAATATTTCCCCATTGAGGATTACTTAAAGGAAGCATTTCTGAAGCTGCATTCAACTTCATGGTACAAGATCCTAAAGCGATCATAGAGTGATTAAGAGATAGATCTTTGCGTTCTAACTTTTTAATGTAACGCATCAATTCTGTTTCAGAATGGTACGAATTAAAAACTTCATTCGTTAAAAATGCTGTTTTTCTATTTACTGCGGAAGTAATTGAAGTTCCTTCTATTAGTTCTTCAATTTTATCGATTTCCTTATTTGCAATTTCAGAAAATATTGCAACTATTCTATTAAGATCTTTAATTGTAGTTGTTTCGTTCAAAGCAATTACAACGGTATCTGCATCTGGATAATAGAAATTGATCTTATTCTTTTCAGCTAAAGTTTTAACTGCTTTTACATCTGCTTTAACTTGTAATGTGTCAAAATAAGAATCGTTAAGTTGTTTAAAACCTAAAGTTTCCAATTTCTTATGAAGTGTATATGCCGAAGCATGAACTGTATTTGCTATATATTCTAATCCTTTTGGACCATGATAAACCGCGTACATTCCAGCCATAACGGCTAGTAATACTTGAGCTGTACAAATATTAGACGTTGCCTTATCCCTTTTTATGTGTTGCTCTCTGGTTTGCAAGGCCATTCTTAGGGCGCGATTACTATTCATGTCTTTAGTAACACCAATAATTCTTCCCGGGATACTTCTTTTATATTCTTCTCTTGTTGCAAAATAAGCTGCATGTGGCCCACCATAACCTAATGGAATTCCAAATCGTTGTGTGGTTCCAACAACTACATCTACTCCAAAATGTCCTGGAGATTCTAATTTAACTAAGCTTAAAATATCTGCAGCAACAACTACTTTTATTCCAGCATCCTTACATTTAGTAACGTAACCGGAATAATCAAATACTTGTCCTGATTTTCCTGGATATTGAAGTAAAGCACCAAAGTATTCAGAAGAAAAATCAAATTTTGTATGATCCCCAATAACCAATTCAATTCCTAGTGGAATGGCTCTGGTTTTTAATAAGGAGATAGATTGAGGTAAAACTTCTTCTGAGACAAAGAATTTCACAACCTTATTTTTTTTCTGATCTCTTTCTCTAACAGCAAACAATAATGCCATTGCCTCTGCTGCAGCTGTAGATTCGTCAAGAAGCGAAGCATTTGCTAATTCCATTCCGGTAAGATCAGAGATCATCGTTTGGAAGTTCAAAAGAGCTTCTAGTCTACCTTGAGCAATTTCTGCCTGATAAGGAGTATAGGCAGTATACCAACCCGGATTTTCCAATATATTACGTTGAATCACCGCCGGCATAATGGCCTGGTGATATCCAAGGCCTATATAAGATTTGAATACTTTGTTTTTTGAAGCCAACTCACCAATGTGCTCGGCATATTCATTTTCGCTTAATGCGATATCAAGGTTTAAAGGAGATTTTAAACGAATATCATCCGGAATTGTTTCGTAAATAAGTTGGTCTAAAGAGGAGGCGCCTACAGTAGAAAGCATTTCTGAAAGTTCACTTTCCTTGGGACCAATATGTCTAAGTGCAAAAGAATCTGTTTTCATCAAAATTAAGTTGTGTTTTGTGCTGCGAAATTACATATTTTAAACGTAAATTTTTACTATTTAACGACTTAGACTTGTTAAGATTTTATAGCCTATTTTTGGTAGGGAAAGCAGTTAATTAATGATGTTAAATTCTATACTCAATTTTTATATAAACAGTAGTATACATGTAGCTTTGGCAGTAGTTAGCCTTGGAATTATTACTATGTTTAATTTTGAGATTCCTATAGACGTTAATAGATGTCTGTTCATGTTTTTCGGGACTATTACAGGTTATAATATTGTAAAGTATGCAGGAATTGCCGGTTTACATCATTCCAGTTTGGCGAAAAACCTTAGGCTTATTCAAATTTTTTCTCTTTTAATTTTTGTTGCCCTCTTCCTAATTATATTTTATTTATCCCTAACAGTGATCATTTTTGCAGCGATAATGGGATTATTTACCTTATTGTATGTCCAGCCATTTTTTGGAGCTGGAAGGAATTTAAGGTCATTAACTGGGGTTAAGATTTATGTAATCGCTTTCGTCTGGAGTGGAGTAACCGTACTGATACCACTACTAGGGAATATAGATCTTATGCAATGGGATGTGTTACTTGAGTTATTGCAAAGATTCCTTTTTGTGTTTGCGCTAACCCTGCCTTTTGAAATAAGAGATTTAAAGTTCGATATGGCAAGATTGAATACAGTTCCACAAATTTTAGGAGTTCGGAAAACAAAAGTTATTGGAGTTTTAACTTTACTGGCTATTATTCTAATTGAATTCCTTAAAACGAAATCCAATTTCATGAGTGAAATGGTACTAATTTTTATTGGTGTCCTGTTAAGTATTCTAATAACAAGTTCCAGAATAAGGCAAGCTAAATTTTATTCGTCCTTATGGGTAGAGGGGATACCCATAATTTGGTGCCTATTGCTTTTGGGGTTGCAATTTATATATTGGTGATTTCTTTCTCAATTTTTTCTTTCCAAATCTTTTTCTCATTTTCCGTACAGGTTTGAAGTTTGGATTGATTGATCAATTCTGTTAGACGATTATTGTGAGATGAATATTTTCGGCATTTTTTACAATAGATAAGATGCAATAGCATCTTTAATTTTTCTGTAACAGAAGCTTCATTGTATTGTTTTTTGTCGCAGCATTTAGCCGCATCTGAGCAATCTATTAAAAGTGACTTTTTTTTATCCATATTAAAACCAGTTTTTTTCTAAACATTGAGCCAAACTTGTTCGTGCTCTGTGTATTATAACCCAAAGATTAGACGGAGTAATATTAAACTCATTACAAATAGCTTCCGTGTCAAAACCATCTATGGTTTTCATTTTAAAAATCTTAGCCTGTTTTTCATTTAGATGTTCCATGCAATTTAAGATCGCAATTCCCAACTCTTCATTTTCCATTATATCTTCAGCAGTCTTATCAAACCGATCAGGGGCATTTTCCTCCAGCCAATCTCCTTCATTAGAATCATCGTTGTATTGGATCTTAACTTCGGCTCTTCCCTTTTTAGAATTGCTTTTTCTATAATGATCTATGATCTTTCTTTTTAAAATAGAGATCAACCAAGTACGCTCCGTTGCCTCTCCCTTAAAATTTTTCATGGATTTTAGTCCTGCCAGAAAAGTTTCGGAAATTAGATCATGTGCTATTTCCCGGTCGTTTACTCTTACAATTGTGAAATTGAAAAGATAATCGGAATATTTATCTACCCATTTATTAGGATCTATTTTATTTGTGGACATAGGCAAATAACATTATTTACTCAAAATTAAGAAAAGTTTGGTGCCAAATCGTTAATACTAAGATAAGATAATTCAGGATTCTATTTTTTTTCCAATAACCCGGCTCTTTTAAGCAAAGCATCTGGTTTTGGTTCTTTCCCTCTAAAACGTTTATATAAGGTCATTGGATCTTCGGTTCCTCCAAGAGAAAGCACATTTTCTTGAAATTTTTTGGCGACTTCGGCATTAAAAACTCCTTTTTCTTTAAAGTATTCAAACGCATCGGCATCTAAAACTTCTGCCCATTTATAAGAATAATATCCTGAAGAATACCCTCCCTGAAATATATGAGAAAATGAAGTGCTCATACAATTTTCTTTAACATCGGGATAGAGTTTTGTGGGTTCGAACGCTTCATCCTCATGAGTTTTAATATTAGATATTTGCGTTGGATCCACCGCATGATAGCTCATGTCTAACATCCCAAAGCTAATTTGACGCAGGGTCAACATACCTTCATGGAAATTTGAAGCTTTCTTTATCTTATCTACTAATTCCTGAGGGATGATTTCTCCTGTTTCGTAATGTTTTGCGAAAAGCTCCAGAGCCTCCGGCTCATAACACCAATTTTCCAATATCTGGCTAGGTAGCTCTACAAAATCCCAATATACACTTGTGCCAGAAAGACTAGGGTATGTGGTGTTGCCGAGCATTCCATGTAACGCATGCCCAAACTCATGGAATAAGGTAGTCACTTCATTAAAGGTTAATAAAGAAGGGGTGTTCTTAGTGGGTTTTGTGAAGTTGCAAACAATAGAAATATGAGGTCTTATATTCTTATCCTCTATTTTTTCCTGTGATTTATAAACAGTCATCCAGGCTCCATCTCTTTTTCCTGCTCTTGGGTGGAAGTCTGCATAGAAAAGTGCAATCTCATTTTCTTGGTCATCGGTTACTTGATATGTTTTCACATCGGGATGATAGACGTCTACATTTGTAACTTGTGTAAAAGTTAAGTTGTAAAGTTTTTTCGCCACTGTAAATACTCCGTCTATAACGTTATTAAGTTGAAAATATGGCTTTAATATTTCGTCATCAAGGTCGAATAATTTTTGTTTCAATTTTTCCTGAAAATAGGAGGCGTCCCACTTTTCTAGCTGGTCAATTCCTTCCAGATCTTTAGCGAAATCTTCTAATTCAGAAAATTCTTTTTGGGCAGCAGGTTTAGCTTTCTCTAATAACTCTTCTAAAAACTCATTTACAGTTTCGGGGGTTTTAGCCATTCGTTCTTCTAAAACAAAATCGGCATGAGAATTATAGCCTAATAATTTAGCTCTCTCGAACCTTAGTTTCACAATATTAAGAACGTTCTCCTGATTGTCCAACTCGTCGTTATGAAACCCTTTTGCGCCAAAAGCTAGTGCCATTGTTTTTCGCAATTCCCTATTTTTGGCGTATTTCATAAAAGGAATGTAACTAGGATATTCCAACGTAAAGATCCAGCCTTTTTTGTTTTTAGAGCTTGCCATTTCGCTTGCAGCTTCTTTCACATGTTCTGGCAAACCATGAATATCCGATTCGTTAGTTAAATGCATCTCAAATTTATTGGCTTCTGCTAACACATTTTCTCCAAATTTCAGGCTAAGCTTGGAAAGCTTCTTGTCGATTTCCCTTAATTTGTTTTTATCTTCTGAATCCAGATTTGCTCCGTTCCTAGAAAAGGCCTTGTATTTTTTATCGAGCAACATCATTTGCTCCCCATTCAATCCTAAATTTTCCTTATTGTTGAAAACTGATTTTACTCTTCCAAAAAGGGTTTCATTTAGAATAATATCATTTTTAAATTCTGAAAGAAGTGGTGAGATTTCCTGTGCGATCTTTTGAATCTCCTCGTTGGTTTCTGCCGAATTCAGATTAAAAAAAATACTGGTGATCCTATCCAATTTCTTTCCTGAAAACTCCAATCCCTCAATTGTATTTTTAAAAGTAGGTCCTGAAGATGAGTCAGCGATTTCTTTAATTTCGCTTTTGGCTAGTTCTATAGCCTTTAAAATAGCCGGTTTAAAATGCTCGGTTTTTATTTTTGAAAAGGGTGCAAAATCGAATTCTTGAAGTAGCGGATTATGAGTGTTCATTATAAATGTTCTTTATGTGAATTGTGAAATAGTATAGACAAACTATTAATTTGTGAGTAATTGCTAATTTTTCTAAAAATTGTGTATATTGCCTGCTTGAAATCAACTCTTTAAGCTAATATAGTAAGTAGTCTTTGTAGTTTAGAATAATATATTTAGAATGGTTAATAAATGATAATTTTAACGAAGAAGTTCTACAGAGAAAGCCACATTTTATGTGGCTTTCTTGCTATTTAATAGTTTTTGCTCCTTCTATCACTTTTTGTTTTAAGCCTTCTTTGTACACTAATATTTTATCTAACATGCATTTATCTGAGCTTCCCAAGATTTGAGCGGCGAGTATCCCGGCATTTTTAGCTCCGTTTAAAGCCACTGTTGCCACAGGAACTCCACCGGGCATTTGCAAAATGGATAAGACAGAATCCCATCCATCTATAGAGTTGCTGGATTTTACTGGAACTCCTATAACTGGAAGCGGGGATAAGGAAGCAACCATCCCCGGTAAATGTGCTGCTCCACCGGCGCCAGCTATAATCACTTTTATTCCACGAGTATGTGCCGATTTGCTGAATTCGTATAATTTTTCCGGAGTACGATGGGCAGAAACAATATCTACTTCTACCTCGATATCGAATCCTTTTAAAATATCTATGGCTTCTTGCATTATGGGCATATCGCTAGTGCTTCCCATGATTACAGCTACTTTACTCATTTTTTTTATTTTAATATTATCAATCTATATCCATGAATTAGTTTTCACTAATTACTTTTATTGAATTTTTTACTTTTTCGGCAAGAGCTCTCGCTTGCTCAATATCTTTGTTTACAATGGTAATATGTCCCATTTTTCTAAAGGGTCTTGTTTCCTTTTTACCGTAAATATGTGGGGTTACGCCCGGCATTTTCAATATTTGCTCCATATTCAAATAAATTGGAGGGCCGGTATAATTTTCTTCTCCCGATAAATTTACCATTATTCCTGCAACTTTACTATCGGTGTTTCCTAAGGGTAAGTCTAAAATTGCTCTTAAATGTTGTTCGAATTGGTTGGTATAACTAGCTTCAATACTATAATGACCGCTATTGTGAGGTCGTGGAGCAACTTCGTTTACTACTAATTCATCATCTTGAGTTAAGAACATTTCTACGGCAAGTAATCCTACATGTTTAAATGCATCGGAAACTTTTTCTGCCAGTTCGCGAGCTTTATGGGAAATAGATTCTTCAATTCTTGCGGGACAAATCACATATTCTACTTGATTGGCAACTGGATGGAACTCCATTTCTACTACAGGATAAGAAATCATTTCTCCTGAAGGATTGCGAGCAACAATAACTGCCAATTCATTTTTGAAAGGAATTAATTTTTCTGCTAAACATTTTCCTGGAGGTATATTTTCAAGCGCTTCTTGAGATTTAACGATCATTACACCTTTTCCGTCATAACCCCCAGTAGCACTTTTCCAAACAAATGGTAGTGTTACTTGGCCGGCTGTTACTGCACTTATTAATTCTTTATTTGAATTGAATGCAGAAAAAGCTGCTGTAGAGATCCCATTATTCAAATAGAATTGTTTTTGAATAACCTTATCGTTAATCTTTTCTAGTGTGTTGGGAGTAGGATAAACTTTAACGCCTTCCTTTTCTAGTTGCTTTAAAGCTTCAACATTCACAGACTCTATTTCGAATGTAAGTAGATCTACTTTTCTTCCAAAATCAAGAACTGCATCATAATTCATTAAATCTCCTTGGAGGAAGGTATTGGCTGCAATTTTGCAAGGAGCCTCATCGCTTGGGTCCATCACAATAGTGTGAATATCAAGTTTTCGAGTCTCATATAAGAGCATTTTTCCAAGTTGGCCACCACCTAAAATACCTAACTTAAAATCTGAGGAAAAATAATTAATCATAGCAATTCCGATGTTTAAGCAAAAATAATTTTTTATGATGGAATAGTCGAAGGAATGTAACACAAATGCATTTATTTAATAAGGTGTTAGGATAATAAGAATCCTTATCTTTGCTGCTTTAATTTTTATTATAGTGATTCAGTTACACGAACTTAAGTTCGAACCTTTTATTTCAGAAGAAAAAATTAATATAGCTATAGAGAATATGGCTATAAAGATCAATCAAGATTACTATGATAAAACCCCGGTTTTTCTAGTGGTTTTAAATGGTGCTTTTATGGTTGCTTCGGAGATTATTAAACTGTTTAAAGGAGATTGTGAAGTAGCCTTTGTGAAATTGGAGTCTTATAAGGGTACAGAAACAACAGGGAAAGTAGAAACTTTGGTTGGCTTGAACCTGTCGTTAGAAAACAGACATGTAGTAATTATTGAAGATATTGTGGATACTGGTATCACTTTGGAAGCCATCAATAAAATTTTGAAAAAGGAAAATGTTGCCGATCAAAAGATCGCAACCTTGTTCTTTAAGCCAAATGCATATCAGAAAAATTTCAGTATAAATTATATAGGAATGGAAATCCCCAACGATTTTATTGTGGGATACGGATTAGATTATAATGGCCTTGGCCGAAATCTATCTGAAGTATATAAACTTAAAAAAGAGAACATGACAAATTTGGTGTTATTTGGCCCTCCGGGTGCAGGAAAAGGAACCCAAGCAAACTTTTTGAAGGAAAAATATAAATTAGTGCATATTTCCACCGGAGATGTGTTTCGATATAATATAAAAAATGAAACGGCTTTAGGGGTGCATGCGAAGTCTTTTATGGATCAAGGTCAATTAGTCCCTGATAAGGTAACCATAGAAATGTTGGGTGCAGAGGTTGATAAAAATCCGGATGCCAATGGTTTTATTTTTGACGGATTTCCAAGAACAGTTGCCCAAGCAGAAGCTCTTGCAGATTTATTGAAAGAAAAGAAAACGGGAGTTTCTGCCATGATCGCTTTAGAGGTAGATGATGAGGTTTTAGTAGAACGTCTTTTAGAAAGAGGGAAAACTTCTGGACGAAAAGATGATGCAGATGAGGCTATTATAAGAAATAGAATTCATATCTATTATGAAGAAACTGCCATCCTAAAGCAGTTTTATCTAAAAGAAGATAAATATTATGGAGTAGATGGAGTTGGATCTATTTCTGATATTACCGAAAGAATTAGTAAAGTAATTGATTCTTTATAAATAAAATAACAGTCAAGAAT
>JAGXIJ010000095.1 GCA_024635675.1 Gillisia sp. | reverse complement strand
TGGCGACAGATGATATTGAATCGAAATTTCAATTTTTGAATAAAAAGTGTGAGCTAAGTGTTTTTGATGGTAATTTCGAAAAATTTTGTGCTATTGGTGATGATGAAGGATTATTAATAACCATAAATTGCACTCTTAAAAACTGGTTTCCAACAGGTGACAAAGCA
Organism: Gillisia sp.; assembly: GCA_024635675.1. Taxonomy (GTDB): domain Bacteria; phylum Bacteroidota; class Bacteroidia; order Flavobacteriales; family Flavobacteriaceae; genus Gillisia. The sequence continues at coordinate 11,803 of JAGXIJ010000095.1, read as the reverse complement.
TATAATTCAGCATTTAAAATACAATTTATAACTAACGATAAGGAATATTCTCTTGAATACTCGGGAGAAAATTTGAGGCTTTTAGACCCTTTTTCCAATGTCTAATCCGCATAATTACAATTAGATGACTATAGAAGAGAAAATCAAGCAACTAAGAAAAGAACTGGATCTACATAATTATAAATATTATGTGATGGATTCCCCTGAAATTAGTGATTTTGATTTTGATATGAAGCTGAAAGAATTGCAGGAACTTGAAGAAAAGAATCCTGAATTTTCAGATCCTTCATCGCCAACTCAACGAGTTGGCGGTGCAATCACCAAGAATTTTGAAACGGTTTCCCATGATTTCCCTATGCAATCTCTTTCTAATTCCTATTCTAAAGAGGAATTGGAAGAATGGGAAGCAAGAGTTAAAAAAATGGTGGATGGGAAACTGGAATATGTATGTGAGTTAAAATACGATGGCGCCTCTATAAGTTTAACTTACGAAAACGGAAAATTAACGCGTGCAGTTACCCGGGGAGATGGTGTTCAGGGAGACGATGTTACCAATAATATAAGAACGATTAGAACAATTCCTTTAAATTTAATTGGGGATTTCCCGGATAAATTTGGAATTAGAGGAGAGATAGTCCTTCCGTTCGAAGGATTTTTGAAGATGAATGAAGAACGTGTAGAAATAGGAGAGGAGCCATTTTCTAATCCCAGAAATACTGCTTCAGGGAGTTTAAAAATGCAGGATAGTGCAGAAGTTGCTAAAAGACCTTTAGATTGTTTGCTGTATGGACTTGTTGGAAATCAGCTTGCTCTAAAATCTCATTACGATGGCTTGCAAAAAGCTAAAGAATGGGGATTTAAGGTGCCTAATGAAGCTAAGTTGGTTCACAGCATAGATGAAGTTCTGGAATTTATAAATTATTGGGATATACACAGGCATAATCTTCCTTACGAAACAGATGGGGTTGTTGTAAAGGTGAATAATCTGCATCAACAAGATGAGTTGGGGAGTACGGCAAAATCCCCTCGTTGGGCAATAGCATATAAATTCAAAGCAGAACGCGAAACCTCTATATTACGAAAGATAACGTATCAGGTTGGTAGAACGGGAGCAATTACTCCTGTAGCCAATTTAGATCCGGTACAATTGGCCGGAACGATTGTGAAAAGAGCTTCTTTGCATAATGCAGATCAAATACAGAAACTGGATATTCGTGAGGGAGATACTGTTTTTGTTGAAAAAGGAGGAGAGATTATTCCTAAGATAATTGGAGTAGATTTCACCCAACGCGATCCCAACTCCCAGGAAACGGTATATATTACTGAATGTCCCGAATGCGGAACCGAACTTGTAAGGGCTGAAGGCGAAGCGCATCATTATTGCCCAAATTACAATGGTTGTTTACCCCAAATAGTAGGGAGAATTCAGCATTATATTTCCAGAAAGGCAATGGATATTGAAGGTCTTGGAGGAGAAACGGTTACTTTATTGGTAAATGCCGGATTGATTCATAATTATGCCGATCTCTATACGTTGAAAAAGGAAGATGTACTGCCTTTAGAACGAATGGCAGAAAAATCGGCAGATAATTTAATTCTTGGGATCGAGAAATCGAAAGAAATTCCATTCGAACGGGTGTTGTTTGCTTTAGGGATTAGATATGTGGGAGAAACAGTGGCTAAAAAACTGGCTAAGCATTATAAAAGCATACAGAATTTGATGCAGGCCTCTATTGAAGATCTTATTAATGTAGATGAAATTGGACAGAGGATTGCTCAAAGTGTCACTGAATATTTTGATTCAGAAGAGAATATAAACACCATAGATCGACTGAAGGAATTCGGTTTGCAATTAGAGATCTCTGCAGAAAAACTGGCGAATCAAACCGAGCTTTTACAAGGAAATACATTTGTAATTTCAGGAGTTTTCTCTAAAGTATCCAGAACAGATCTAAAAAAACTGATAGAAGATAATGGGGGAAAAGTGTCCAGTTCTATTTCAGCCAAAACCAATTATTTGGTAGCAGGAGAAAACATGGGGCCAAGCAAATTAGCCAAAGCGGAGAAGCTTGGAACGAAAATTTTAAGTGAAGATGCTTTTTTAGGGATGTTAAATTAAACGCTAATACTTACTCCACTTCCTTCAATATTCTTATTCTCATCCAGATAGAAATCGATACGGCCTAAATAAAGTCCGTAGCAACCAACTTGGTTTACTAAGACCTTCTTACCTTTAAGATTTTGGTGTATGGTGGGTTTGTCTAAAAAAGTATGGGTATGTCCACCAATAATCAGGTCGATATCTTTTGTGCGAGTTGCCAATTGCACATCGGAAATTGTAGACTCATTTTTATATTCATATCCTAAATGTGATAAACAGATTACCAAATCACATTTTTTATCCTGCTTCAGGATCTTGGTCATATCTGTAGCTATCTCAACCGGGTCTAGATACTTCGTTTCTTTATATAAGTTATCATTCACTAAGCCCTTAAGTTCTACTCCCAGTCCAAAAATTCCAATTTTTATCCCATCCTTTACAAAAATCTTATGTGGAGAGGTTTGTCCATCTAAAATGGTGTTGCTAAAATCATAATTCGAAGAAATAAAATCGAAATTAGCATGAGGCATCTGTGCTAAAAGACCACTCAGGCCATTATCGAAATCATGATTTCCAATGGTTGCAGCGTCATATTTCATTTTGCTCATCAGCTTGAACTCCAGTTCCCCTCCATAAAAATTAAAGTAGGGAGTTCCTTGAAACATGTCTCCTGCGTCCAACAATAAAGTATTCGGATTTTCGGCTCTAATTTGTTGAATTAAGGTAGCTCTTCTAGCTACACCACCCATACTAGGATTTTTTGGATGGTTAGGACCAAAAGGTTCTATATGGCTATGCACGTCGTTAGTGTGCAAAATGGTGATTTGTTTTTTTGTGTTTTTAGAAAAAGAAACGGACAATCCACCTAAGCCTATAAAAGCTCCTGTTGCAGCTGTTTGCGTTATAAAATTTCTTCTTTTCATAACTTAAGGAGTTTGAATATAGCGGTTATCTATGGCTGCTCTAAGCGTATCTACTTTCTGGAAATAATCTATAATCGCATTTCTAAGTTTATAGTCTATCGTATAAAGATTTAAAGGCTCATTAAAGAAAAACATACTATCTCCACCTTGTTGTAAATAATCTGAGGTTGCCACGAAATAAGTTCTCTCTTTATCTATGGGTTTGTTTCCTATAGTTGCATTTATTGTTTTAAACTTTTTATCGACCCTTAACTGAATTCCGCTTATTGGATGTGCGATTTTCGCATCTTCAAGATAACTCAGCATTTCCAGCATCTTCTTGCCGGAGAGTTCTACTATAACAATATCATTTTCAAAAGGCATTAATTGATACCCTGTTCTTGTAGAAACATTACCTTCTCCAATATCAGCTCTTATTCCTCCATAATTTAAAAGTACAAAATCTATGTTTTTACCGGTTCGGGATTTAAAAATTGGATTGGCTTGTTCCATTACCAGATCGGCTATCATATTACCTAAGGCGGTGTTGAGTTTCCCGTCTCTAATGGATAAATTTTGAGGATTATAAGCCAGGGTGCTATCTAAAGTGCTATTTAAATGAAGAGTATATGGTCTAATATAATTCTCTATTTCAGGATCGGGCGCTATAGTGGTGTCAATCGGGATTCGTTTGCCGTTTATTGTTGAAACAGATAATGGCGCAGGAGGATTGTTCTTACAAGCACTAATGAAAATTAGCAGTATGAAAAATGTATAAAAACGAAGCTTCATTAATATTGGGTTTAGTCCTAATAGTAGCAAATATAATCAGTTATTTGATATAGATCTTTTTAAGAATTCGGAATCCATCAATTTAAATTAAATTCATATTCCCAAAAATCTATGCTTTTTATCACATTGGCTATCTGTATAATATTTGCTAATGTTTTAAGAGATATGGGGTGTTTTATTTTAAAGATCTGAGTGTAGAAATCTCCGAAAGTGCAATAAGAATGGGAAGTGTTCTGTTTCTTTTATTGTTTTTTCTATCTAAAGAAAAAAATGAAGTTGGTTAACTTCGCTTAAATGCACTTACATAAAATATTTCTTTAAATTTAAAACATGATTCAAAGTATCAAGCTTGCATTGGCAAAAATTAAAACAGGTAACCGGAATAGAGTTTCTTCACAAGAAATTCAATTACCAATAAAGACCGTTGCAATAATATTGGATTCTGTAAATATTAAAGCGCTACCGGTATTGCTTAAGTTGAAGCAGAAATTAAACTTAAATGAATCTTGCTTTAAAGTAGTATTGTTCAAGGATAAAAAGGAAACCTTTCCAGAATTCGATGGCTTAACTCTTGCAGAAGAAGATTTAAATATTCTGGGAAATTTTCGAAATAAGGAATTGTTAGGTTTTACTGAAAATAACATCGATTTACTTGTTACTTTTGCAGAGGAAAATAATATTCCTATAAATCTTCTAACTGCGAGTTGTAATGCAAGTTTAAAAGTTGGAAAAAACCCAAATAATGAAAAGATCTTAGATGTTGTAATAAGATCTGGGGATGAGGTAGAGGTGTTTACTTCAGAATTAATAAAATTTTTGAAACAGTTTAAAAGCACATTAAATGAATAAATTTATTGGAACCGGAGTTGCTATAATTACTCCATTTAAAGAAGATTTTAATGTAGATGTCGAGGGGCTTAAAAATCTAGTAAAGGTTCAAATTGAAAATGGAATAGAGTATATCGTAGTTCTTGGAACTACCGGTGAGAGTTCAACCTTAAGTGGTGCGGAGAAGGAATTGGTGAAAACTACAATTATTGAAGCTAACAATGGGAAATTGCCATTGGTTTTAGGGATTGGTGGAAACAACACAGCAGCTTTGGTGGAGGAGTTTAAAAACACCAATTTGGCGGGATTCGATGCTATCTTGTCTGTTTCTCCATATTATAATAAACCAACTCAAGAAGGAATATATCAGCATTATAAGGCTTTAGCGGCCGTTTCTTCAAAACCAATTATATTGTATAATGTTCCGGGAAGAACAGCTTCTAATATTTTGCCGGAAACAGTGAAAAGGCTGGCAACAGATTTCCCAATTATCATAGGGGTTAAAGAAGCAGCTGGAGATATCGTGCAAGCAATGAAATTAATTTCGTTGGTTCCAAAAGATTTTCTTGTAATTTCCGGAGACGATATGGTCACTTTGCCAATAGTGCTTGCCGGAGGACATGGAGTGATTTCTGTAATTGGTCAGGGGTTCCCAAAGGAGTTTTCTGAAATGGTCCGTTTAGGATTACAAGGAAAGGTGAAAGAAGCATATAAATTGCATTATAAAATAGCACCTTCTATAGATTTAATCTTTGCTGAAGGGAATCCTGGTGGAATAAAATCTTTATTAAATGCTAAAAACGCTTGTGGACCGGTGGTTCGCTTGCCTTTAGTGAAGGTTTCTGAAAAGTTGAAACAAGAAATTAAATCATTCGTAGATCAATTTTAATTAATAGCGGGAGTGGGTATTTGCGATACTTTAAAGTTTTTTTAATATCATAGAAAAGAGTACTTTTGCCAGATGTTTTTACAAAGTATGAAAAAAGGATTATTATTATTAGGAGTTTTTTTAATGCTGGCCTCTTGCAGTGAATACCAAAAGGTGTTAAAAAGCGAGGACGCAGGTAAAAAATATGCCTTAGCAGAGGAGCTTTACAATCAGGCGATGGTAGAGAACAGTAAATCTACCTTCAGAAAAGCACTTCGTGTTTTTGAACAGATTGTTCCTCAATATAGAGGTAAGCCTCAGGGAGAAAAACTAACCTTTTTGTATGCTGATACTTACTATCAATTAGGAGATAATCAATTAGCCGGATATCAATTCGAGCGTTTTGTAGCAGCCTATCCAAATAGTGATAAAGCAGAAGAAGCTACTTTTAAAAGTGCAAAGAGTTATTATCAGGACTCACCAAGATTCGATTTGGATCAGGCTGAGACTGTAAAAGCGATAGGGGAATTGCAAAAGTATATCGATAAATATCCTAACGGTGAGTTTTTGGATCAGGCTAATGAGTATACTGCCGACCTGCGTGTAAAGCTAGAGAAAAAGGCATATGAGATTGCAAAACAATATCACCATACAGAGAATTATAAGTCGGCTATTGTGGCTTTTAATAATTTTATATTAGAATATCCTGGTTCTCCGTTTAGAGAAGCAGCTTTTTATCATAGATTTGATTCCGCTTACGAACTGGCCATAAACAGTTACGAAGTTTTAATGGAAGAAAGATTAAATACCGCAAAAGGGTATTACGATAACTATAAAAAATATTATCCTGAAGGGAGTGAGTATTACGAACCAATACAAACAAGTTTTCAGGGCTTAGAATCGAGATTACAAAATTTTTAATAAGACAGATGATGGATTACAAAAAAAATAGTGCGCCAATTAATACTACTACAATCGATAAGAATTTAGTAGATGCTCCTACAAATAATATTTATGAAGCTATCTCTGTGATTGCAAAGAGAGCTACACAAATAAACTCTGAGATCAAAAAAGAGCTTTTGGAGAAATTGGACGAATTTGCTACTTACAACGATAGCTTAGATGAGATCTTTGAAAATAAGGAGCAAATTGAAGTATCTAAATTCTACGAGAAATTACCAAAACCACATTCTTTGGCAGTTCAAGAATGGTTAGACGGTAAAATTTACTACAGAGATACAACAGAATCATCTGAAGCATAAGATAGGATGGGAGTGCTAGAAGGCAAAAAAATACTGTTGGGAATAACTGCCGGTATTGCTGCCTATAAAACAGCCTCTTTGGTAAGATTATTTATAAAGGCCGGGGCGCAGGTTAAAGTTATTATGACCCCTTCGGCCAAAGATTTTATTACCCCTCTAACCCTTTCCACACTTTCCAAAAATGAGGTGATTTCTACTTTTACTAACGAAGAAGATGAAAATGCCACCTGGAACAATCACGTAGAACTCGGCCTTTGGACCGATTTTATGCTTATAGCCCCTGCTACAGCCAACACCTTATCTAAAATGGCTTCGGGGACAAGCGATAATATTTTACTTGCATCTTATCTTTCAGCCAAATGTCCAGTCTATTTTGCTCCGGCTATGGATCTGGATATGTACCTGCATCCGGCCACTAAAACCAGCTTAGAAATCTTACAATCTTACGGGAATATTATGATCCCTGCAGAATCTGGTGAATTGGCCAGTGGATTGGTGGGTGAAGGAAGAATGGCAGAACCGGAGAATATTGTAGAATTTATAGAGAAAGACCTCTTGTCTCGATTACCACTTCGGAATAAAAAGATACTCATTACAGCAGGTCCAACTTATGAAGCTATAGATCCTGTTCGCTTTATAGGAAACCACTCTAGTGGTAAAATGGGTTTTGAACTGGCAAAAGAAGCTGCAAGATTAGGAGCCGAGGTAATTCTTTTAACCGGACCTACACATTTACAAATTGATTCTTCCAGTATTCAAGTGATTAGGGTGACCAGTGCACAAGAAATGTATGAGGCTGCACATACTTATTTTAAGATTCAGGACGTTGTAATAGCAGCGGCCGCGGTTTCAGATTATAAGCCGAAAGAAGTAGTTAATCAAAAAATAAAAAAGGAAGATGCTAAATTGAGTATTGAATTGGTTCCTACTCAGGATATTTTAGCGTCTTTAGGTAAAATTAAAAAATATCAAAAACTAATTGGTTTCGCGTTAGAAACTAATAATGAAGTTGAAAATGCGAAGGGGAAATTAGAAAGAAAGAATTTAGATTTTATTGTGCTTAATTCCCTTCAAGACGAAGGTGCCGGCTTTAAAAAGGACACAAATAAGATTAGCATTATTTACCAAGATGAAGTTAAAAATTTCGGGTTGAAGTCTAAAACTGAAGTTGCACAAGATATCTTAAAGGAAGTTATATCTTTATTCCATGAATAAATTATTTTTAATCTTAGGCTTATTCTTTTGTGTTTCATTTATGAATGCACAAGAACTCAACTGTGAGGTGATTGTAAGTGCAGAGCAGACTGGACAGAGCAATCTTACAGTATTTAAAACCCTTCAAACCTCCTTGTCAGAATTTATTAATAAAACGACCTGGACGGGAGCAACTTACCAAAATCAGGAGCGTATTAATTGTAGTATTTTTATAAATATTACGAGTTTCGATAATGAATCTTTTACAGGAACCATTCAGGTGCAATCTTCCAGACCGGTTTTTGGATCTACATTAATTTCTCCTATTTTTAATTTTAACGACGAACAATTCACTTTTACATATCGCGAATTTGAACCGTTAAATTATAGTGAGAACAGTTATTCCTCGAATCTGGTTTCGGTGATCTCATTTTACGCTTATACTATACTTGGACTAGACGCAGATACTTTTCAACAAGAAGGAGGAACCGCATTTTATGAAGAGGCAAATAGAATAGTTACCACAGCACAGCAAGGAAATTCAACCGGTTGGAGAGGGTCTGATGGAAATCGTTCCAGATATAGATTAAACGCCGATCTTTTATCGAATGCTTTTTTAGGATATAGAACTACGCTTTATCAATACCATAGATTAGGATTAGACACCATGCATAAAGATATTGCAAATGGAAAACAAGCAGTTGCAGCTTCTATATTGAATTTAAAAACAATGAGCGATAGTAGACCAAACTCCTTACTCATGAGGGTTTTCTTTGATGCAAAAGCTCAAGAAATAGAACAGGTTTTTAATGGTGGTCCAAGTATTCCCGTTAAAGATCTAAAAGAGGCTTTAAACAGAATAGCACCCTTATACGCTGAAAACTGGAGCAAGCTTCAATTCTAGTCATTTCCTTTTTGATTCCGTAGAAATTCTCACGTATCTTTAGCTTCAAAATTATTACACCTTGCTCACCGAATTATCTATAAAAAATTACGCCTTAATTGAGGATATTAAAATTCATCTTCAGGAAGGCTTTACCATTATCACCGGCGAAACCGGTGCCGGAAAATCCATAATGTTGGGTGCTCTAGGACTGCTTCTTGGAAAAAGAGCAGACTATAGCGCCATTAGAAATGCAATGGATAAATGCATTATAGAGGGCGTTTTTGATATCTCTAATTATTCCCTAAAAAGGTTTTTCGAAGCTGAAGATCTGGATTTTGAGGAACATACCATTATAAGAAGAGAGATCTTATCTTCAGGAAAGTCCAGAGCTTTTATAAATGATACTCCAGTTACTTTACCGGTTCTTGTAAAGTTGGGAGATTTTCTAATAGATATTCACGGGCAACACCAAACTTTGAGTTTAGGTGAAAATCAATATCAGTTTCAGATATTGGATACTTTGGCGAAGAATCAAGAGTTACTTCAAAAATATAAAAAGGGATTAAAGGAGCATAAAAAACTTCAGCAGCAATTAATAGGACTAAAAGATGAGCAGGCACAGGCACTTAAAGAGCATGATTATAATCTCTTTTTACTGAATGAATTGCAGGAAGCACACCTTAAGGCGGGAGAGCAACCAGAATTGGAAGAACGCTATGAGGAGTTGAGTAATGTAGAAACGCTCACTGAACATTTAGGTGTTGCCTTAGATAAGATCCAACAGGAGGAAATAGGAACACTTTCCGGGCTTAAAGAAGTGAGAACTAACCTTTCCAAAATTTCTAAATTCTCTGCGAATTATGCAGCGCTTCAGGAAAGGGGGGAGAGTGTAATTATAGAATTAGATGACATTGAACAAGAATTAGAAAATTCGTTGGAAAGGGTTGAAGCTAACCCGGAAGAATTAGGACATGTAAATGCTAAGTTGCAACTCATTTATAATTTACAGAAAAAACATGCCGCGGGAAGTGTAGAGGAACTGTTGGAGATCACTTCTCAATTAAACGAGAAAATTGCACTCACGGAAAATGCTGATGCCGATCTCGAAAAGTTGAAACAAGATATTTTAAACAGTAAAAAGGATTTAGAAGCTCTTTCTATTGAGATCCATGATAGCAGAAAAAAGATCATTCCGGATTTTGTTGGAACCGTCGAAAAGATTGTTGCAGAACTAGGAATGCCAAATGCAAGGTTGAAAATTGAACTTCAGCATCAATCTGAATTCTTTACTAACGGGCAAGATCTCTTATCCTGGTATTTATCTGCTAATAAAGGCGGGGAATTTAATGACCTTAAAAAAGCTGCTTCCGGAGGGGAATTGTCCCGAATTATGTTGGCTGTAAAAAGTATCCTAGCAACAAAAAGCAAGTTACCAACAATTGTTTTTGATGAAATAGATACAGGCGTTTCCGGAGATATAGCACAAAAAATGGGGGATATTCTTCAAAAAATGGGATTAAACATGCAAGTTATTGCAATTACTCATTTACCCCAAATTGCAGGAAAGGGAAGTAAACATTTTAAAATTTTTAAAGAAGATATTGGCGAAACTACAGTTACTAAAATTGAGGAACTAGCCACTAAAGATCGAATTGAAGAGCTCGCAATGATGCTGGGTGGAAATACGAAAAGTGAATCTGCAATGGCGCATGCAAAAGCACTTCTCAATTAATTCAAGTTTGCTATATTTGCCAGCTAATACAACTATAAAAAATAACATACATGTCATACAATCTACTTAAAGGGAAAAGAGGAATTATTTTTGGAGCTTTAGATGAAAATTCTATCGCCTGGAAAACCGCTGAACGTGTTCACGAAGAAGGTGGGACTTTTGTGCTAACCAATGCGCCAATCGCCATGAGAATGGGAAGTATCAATAAACTTGCGGAAAAAACTAACTCTCAAATCATACCTGCAGATGCTACGAAAGTAGAAGATCTTGAAAATTTAGTAGATAAAGCACAAGAGATCCTTGGCGGGAAATTAGATTTTGTATTGCACTCTATTGGAATGTCTGTAAACGTGAGAAAAGGAAATCACTATACAGATATGAATTACGATTATACTACCAAAGGTTGGGATGTTTCTGCGGTTTCTTTCCATAAGACTATGCAAGCTCTTTACAAAAAAGATGCTATGAATGAGTGGGGAAGTATTGTAGCCTTAACTTATATGGCGGCGCAACGTGTGTTCCCAGATTATAACGACATGGCAGATAATAAAGCGTATTTAGAGTCTATTGCTCGTAGTTTTGGGTATTTCTTCGGAAAAGACAAAAAAGTAAGAGTAAATACTATTTCTCAGTCTCCAACTCCAACTACGGCTGGACAAGGAGTTAAAGGATTCGACGGATTTATTGCGTATGCAGATAAAATGTCTCCACTAGGAAATGCAACAGCTATAGATTGTGCAAACTATACCATTTCTTTGTTCTCTGATCTTACAAAGCGTGTAACACTTCAAAATCTTTACAACGATGGTGGATTCTCCAACATGGGTGTAAGCCAGCAAGTAATGGAAACATTTACGAAGGATATGGAATAATTTCCATGAAAATATAATGTATTAAGCCCCGTATATCGGGGCTTAGTCTTATCTTAGATCATCGAATTCCCCTAAGTTTGTAACTTTAAAAAATGCAATTAGAATATTCATTTATTATCCCTGTTTACAACCGTCCGGAGGAAATCCGGGAGTTGTTGCAAAGTATGCTGCAATTGCAATTTTCGAGATCTTTCGAAATTGTGATCGTAGAAGACGGTTCTAGTATTTCTTCGGATGAGGTGATTAAGGAATTCTACGAGAAATTGAATATCAGCTATTATTACAAGGAAAACACCGGCCCGGGAGATTCCAGAAATTATGGGATGAAACTGGCAAAAGGAGATTATTTTCTCATTTTAGACTCAG
>JAGXIJ010000003.1 GCA_024635675.1 Gillisia sp. | reverse complement strand
TCTTTCTTTTATTAGCATATTTTTATTTAAAAACAGAAAGCTTCAATTTGTATTGGGGCGAATCAATATATTATTAAACTTTTTTTTGCTAGGAGTTTTTGTGTATTGGTCTCTAACTGTACCTGGAGAGATGGAAATCTCAGAGAAGGGTATTGGGATGTTTATTCCAGTTCTTTCTATCGTTTTTTTAGTTTTGGCCAATAAGGCCATAAAAAAGGATGAAGATCTCGTAAAATCTGTAGACCGGTTACGATAAACCTATTATCTTAGTGTTATTAGTGCGAAGAAAACCCGAAGTGAAAGCTTCGGGTTTTTTAATGCTTAAAAATTAAATGAATCTCTGTTTTTAATCAATCTCGTCACCCTGAGACTAGATTAGGAAATTGACGCATGATAGTTTCTAGCAGATTTATCGTCTTAAGAGCTTCTTTTTTGCAAGTGTAGTGCTTCCCCGGCGTAAAATTTTTGAAGCCTTGGAGAAAATTTAGCCGGGGAAGTACGGTTCTAATTATGCGGGTGCATAATTGGAAACACCTACAAAAAAGTGTCCTTTTTTTGGTTCGTTTTTTTGGACAAGCAAAAAAATGAACAATCTTAAAAAATTAAACAGATCTTTATCGACCAAAGGGAGTGTTTTCCAAATTCAAGGAAATACGTTAATGGTAACTTGTTTCAGGGTCTTCTTCTGAATAAATGAGGTACTGTAACACTCTTAGCCCTCGTGGTAGCATGACGAAAGGCCTAAATTATAACTGGGACAAAAGTTATGATCATAAAATTAAAAGCAATTAGTCTTCCAGCTCGATCACTTCAAGATCAAATATATTTCCAGTCTCCACTTTAAATCTAAGCATGGTTCTTTTTTTATGAAATCCATACTTCCCTGCAGCTCCTGGATTCATATGAAGTAATTGTAGTGATTTGTCATTCATTACTTTTAAAATATGGGAATGACCACAAATAAATAATTTGGGAGGATTTTTTTTGATCTCTTCTTTAATCGCCGGGGAATACCTGCCGGGATATCCACCAATATGGGTGATCCAAACATCCAGGCCTTCACAAATAAACCGTTGATTTAAAGGGAATTCTTTCCTTATTATATGATCATCTATATTGCCAAAAACTGCTCTTAACGGCTTTAATGCTTTTATTTGATCTGTAACTTTTGGAACTCCAATGTCTCCGGCATGCCACACTTCATCTGCTTCCTTTACATAGTGAAGTATTCGGTCGTCTATATGGCTATGGGTATCGCTTAGTAGTAAAATCTTTTTCAAATCTTAAATTCTAATTTTTTGTTTTTCTGAAAACTGATTAATGAACCTCAATAGGGTTACGAAGTTTGCCGTATCTTTGCAGGCAATCACGTAAAAGTATCAATTTAGATTGAGATATTTTATAGAACTAGGGTATAATGGAAAGGCATATCATGGTTGGCAATATCAGCCAAATGCAATTTCTGTACAAGAAACTTTGGAAAAGGTGCTTTTTACGGCACTACAAGTGGAAACACCTGTGGTGGGTGCAGGAAGAACAGATTCCGGGGTGCATGCAAGTCAATATTATGGGCATTTTGATGCTGGGGAAATTAAACATGTAGATAAATTTATCTTTAAATTGAATTCGATCTTACCTGATGATATTGCGGTGTATGATCTTATAAAAGTAGACGACGAAGCACATGCAAGATTTCATGCTACTGGAAGGAGTTATGAATATTTTGTAGTGCAGCATAAGGATCCTTTTAAATTTGAAACTGCTCATTATGTAAAGAATGAGTTGGATCTTGAAAAAATGAACCTGGCGGCTTCTATATTATTAGAATACACCGATTTTAAATGTTTTTCGAAATCTAAAACAGATGTTCATACCTATAACTGCAAGATAAAATCTTCACAATGGGTACAGGAAAATGACGTTTTAATTTTTAAGATCACTGCAGATAGATTTTTACGGAATATGGTGAGAGCTATTGTAGGAACATTATTGGAAATTGGATTAGGTAAAATTCCGGTTTCTAGATTACATGAAATATTAGAAAGTAGAGACAGGCAGGAGGCAGGAACATCGGTTCCGGCAAAAGCGCTGTTTCTAACTAAAATTGAATATCCAACATCTATTTTAAATAAATAAATGGCATCAGCTACAGGTAACGCATTCGATCTCAGTCTTTTTAAAAGATTAATTAGTTATACAAATCCGTACAAATGGACTTTTTATTTTGTGGCTTTGGCGGCGATACTATTATCCTTCTTCGCGGTTTTAAGGCCTTATTTACTTCAAATAACTATAGATGACTCAATAATACCAAAGGATAATGACAATCTTGTGTTCTACATAAGCATGATGTTGGCGGTGTTATTCCTAGAGGTGATCTTTCAATTTCTCTTCATTTATTTTGCTAATTGGTTGGGCCAAGAAGTAGTTCGTGATCTAAGGGTACATTTATTCAAACATATGCTTCAATTTAAAATGAAGTATTACGATAAATCTGCTGTAGGTAGACTAGTGACTCGTGCGGTAAGCGATATAGAAACCATTGCTAGTATATTTAGTGAAGGTCTTTTCATGATTGCGAGTGATCTTTTAAAAATGATGGTAGTTCTTGGATTTATGTTCTATAAAAGCTGGCAGCTAACCCTGTTAGTATTAATTGTATTACCCTTTATTTTATATGCAACCCGGGTTTTTCAGAAAAAAATGAAGATCGCTTTTGAAGATGTTCGAAATCAGGTTGCGAACTTAAACACCTTCGTGCAGGAAAGAATTACTGGAATGAAGATCGTACAGATCTTTACTAGAGAAGACGTAGAATATCAAAATTTCAAGGATATAAACTCTAAACATAAAAGTGCCTGGGTAAAGACGGTTTGGTATAACTCCATTTTCTTCCCAATTGCAGAAATGTCCACATCTATTACCATTGGTTTAATTGTGTGGTACGGCGGACTTCGTGTTGTAGAGAATGATGCACTAAGTTTAGGTATCATCATTATGTTTATTGAATTATCTCAAATGCTGTTTAGACCGCTGCGTCAAATAGCCGATAAATTTAATACCCTCCAAATGGGAATGGTAGCTGCAAACAGGATCTTTGCGATTCTGGATACAGATTCTGTTATTCAGGATTCGGGAAGTCAAGTGATCTCTAATATGAAGGGAGAAATAGAATTTGAAAATGTTCGATTTGGCTATGAGGAAGGGGAAGAGGTATTAAAAGGGGTTTCTTTTAAAGCAGAGCCGGGAGAAACCATCGCTATTGTGGGAGCTACAGGTGCCGGAAAATCTACGGTGATCAATTTGCTGAATAGATTTTATGAAATTGATTCCGGAAAGATCATGGTGGATGGAATAGATATTAAAGAGTTCACTCTTAAAAGCCTGCGTGACGAAATTGCGGTAGTCTTGCAAAATGTGTTTTTATTTGCCGATACCATTCTTAACAATATTTCCCTTCACAATCCTAAGGTAACTGAAGATGAGGTGATAAAAGCAGCAAAAGAGATTGGGATCCACGAATTTATAAGTTCGTTGCCTAAAGGCTATCACTATAATGTGAAAGAACGTGGAGTGATGCTTTCGTCAGGGCAACGCCAACTAGTTTCATTTTTGAGAGCTTATGTTTCTAATCCTAGTATTTTGGTGTTGGATGAGGCTACTTCTTCGGTAGATTCTTATAGTGAGCAATTAATCCAAGATGCGACAGATAAAATTACGGCAAACAGAACGTCCATTGTAATTGCACATAGATTGGCTACAATTAAAAAGGCAGATAGAATAATAGTAATGGATGCCGGAAAAATAGTAGAAATGGGAACTCATAAACAACTCTTGAAAGTTGAAAATGGTTTCTACAAGAATTTATATGAAGTGCAATTTATGGCAGAGGAGGAGTCTATTTAAGTCCACTTTCCTGATTTAGTTTATTGAGAATCAAGAAATGAAAATAGGTTTTCTATCGAGGCTATTCCTTTTGAATTAAACCCATACTGTAGGATTACGTAAGATCTTCTTTTAATTTATTCACCAACTCATTCATGTCTTCAAAGATCACAAACTCTCCATCTTTTAAATAAGATATTTGTCCGTTTTCCTCACTAACTACTAATGCAAGCGCATCGGTTTTTTCAGTAATCCCGACTGCAGCACGGTGTCTTAACCCAAATCTTAAAGGAATAGACCTGTCATTAGAAACCGGTAGAATTACCCTTGTGGCAGTGATTTTATTGTCTTCAATGATCATAGCGCCATCATGCAGGGGAGAGTTTTTGAAAAATACCGATTCTATTATAGGCTGATTTAATTCAATATTCATTGTATCTCCGGAGATCTTTATAAAATCCAATTTGGTGCTTTTTTGAATTACAATAAGTGCTCCGGTATAAGACCTTGCCATACTATCGCAAGCTTTTACAATAGCATTAAGATTCGTGCTAATTTGGGTGTCATCCTTTACGAATTTAAATTGCCTGAAGAATTTTCGTCTCTGGGTGAAATTTGTAGAACCTATCATTAACAAGAACTTTCTTATTTCCTGCTGAAAAACCACGATTAAAGCAAACATTCCAACGCCAATAAATTCCCCTAACACACTGCTTAAAAGCTCCATTTGAAGCAATTCTGTGAGTTTCCACATTAGGTAAACGATCACAATTCCAATAAAGATGTTTACCGCAACGGTACCCTTTACAAGTTTATAGAGATAGTATAGTAATATTGCAACAAAAACGATGTCTACAATATCCAGAATGCGAAGGTTTAAAAAATCCAAATTTTAAGGCTTTGTGTAAAAATAGAAAATTAGAATGTAAGCTGACTCATTAATTTTATGGTTTCCATTGCTTCCCGTACATCATGCACCCGCAAAATGTTGGCGCCGTTAGCAATTGCCATGGTATTTAATACAGTGGTTCCATTAAGAGCCTCTTCCGGTGTGCAATCTAAGGTTTTATAAATAGAAGATTTTCTGGATAATCCGGCGAGGATTGGAACTCCTAGATTCTCGAATTTTTTAAGATTGGAAAGCAATTCAAAATTCTGTTCTATGTTTTTTGAAAAGCCAAACCCGGGATCTACAATAATATCATTTATTCCCAGGTCTCTGGCTGCTCTTATTTTTTCAGAAAAGTAAAAGA
This sequence comes from Gillisia sp., assembly GCA_024635675.1. Classification (GTDB taxonomy): domain Bacteria; phylum Bacteroidota; class Bacteroidia; order Flavobacteriales; family Flavobacteriaceae; genus Gillisia. The sequence continues at coordinate 13,017 of JAGXIJ010000003.1, read as the reverse complement.
TAAGCTCCTGAGTGAGATCTGTATACTCATTAAGATCTTTCATGGTTTGTGGCGTGCCGCGCATATGCATCATAATATATGGAACTTGAAATTCTGCAATTACCTGCATCATTTTAGTATCCAGATTCCCTGCAGAAATATCATTTACAAGCGCTGCCCCACACTCTAAAGCGGTTGCAGCAACTTTGCTTCTATAGGTATCTATAGAGATAAGGCTTTCCGGGAAATTCTTGAAAATGGCTTCAATAGCTGGAACTACACGATCTAATTCTTCGGCTTCAGAGATTTCATCTGCTCCCGGGCGAGTACTTGTTCCTCCAATATCAAGAAACGTGGCTCCTTGTGCCAGCATTTCTTCAGCAGTTTTCAGTAAATCTAATAAAGATGTTTTTCGGCTTCCGGAATAAAAGGAGTCTGGAGTAGTATTTAATATCCCCATCACTTTTGGGGAACTTAAGTCTATTAAATTACCTTTACAATTAATGGTCATGTTTAAATTTGTATTATTTCTCCTGAAAAAAGGAGGCTAAATTAACTTTGACTATCTAAATTATTTGCCCGAAATTTACGCAAATTAGAATAGTTCTATGAAGGATACCTCAAAACAATACGATGCGGTGATTAATATTTGCCGGGAGTTGTTTGTTAATAAAATGAAAGATTACGGTTGTGCCTGGCGCATTTTAAGACTTCCGTCTTTAACAGACCAGATCTTTATTAAAGCACAACGCATAAGAAGCCTTCAGGAAAATGAGGTAAGGAAGGTAGATGAAGATGAAAAACCGGAATTTATTGGGATCATCAATTATTCTATAATGGCATTAATTCAGTTGGAGTTAGGGATTGCTTCTCAGCCGGATCTTTCTGTAGCAGAAGCCATGAGGCTTTATGACGAAAAAATTAAGCTTACCAAAGAGTTAATGGAAAATAAGAATCACGATTATGGCGAGGCCTGGCGTGATATGAGAGTTAGTTCTTTGACAGACTTAATTATTCAGAAATTGCTTAGAGTAAAACAAATTGAAGATAATAGAGGTAAAACGCTGGTGAGTGAGGGGATCGATGCAAATTATCAGGACATGATAAATTATGCAATTTTCGCAATGATATTAATGGAAGAAGATAACGCTTAAAATCAAAATATAACTATGAAGATATTAGTTGGAGTTGCCAGAATATTTGTTGGAATACTTTTTATTATTTCCGGATTTATTAAGCTGAATGACCCTATTGGATTCTCTTTTAAGCTTCAGGAATATTTTAGTGCCGAAGTATTAAATATAGAGTTCTTGATTCCTTTCGCTTTAGTGATCGCGATATTTCTGGTGGTTTTCGAGCTAGTATTAGGGATCATGCTAATAATTGGATACTTGCCAAAATTCACACTTTGGAGTCTCTTATTAATGATCGTGTTCTTTACATTTCTCACGTTTTACTCGGCCTATTTCGATAAAGTAAAAGATTGTGGATGCTTTGGAGACGCTATGCCGCTTACTCCGTGGCAATCTTTCTATAAAGATGCGGTGCTGCTGGGACTTATTTTATTATTATTCTTCAATAGGAAATTAATAACCCCAATCCTGGCTCCGGCATCGCATAGATGGATCATTTTCTTGTCGTTTATGCTTTGTTTTATATTTGCATATTATGTGCTAATGCATTTACCGGCAATAGATTTTAGAGCCTATAAAGTGGGGAATAATCTCCTTGAAGAAATGAAAATTCCAGACGATGCTAAAAAAGCAGAATATGAATATCAGTGGAAATTTTTACAGGATGGGGAGGAAGTGATCATTAAAAATTCGGGTGCATATCCTAATGTATCCGGGAAATATGTGGGCGTAGAAACGGCTTTAATTTCTGAAGGATTTAAACCTAGAATACCTGATTTCTCTATTCTAAAGGATGATGAAAATATAACGCAGGAGATCTTAAGTAAAGACAAGTTGTTGCTTATTGTCGCCTACGATCTTAGAAGTACGGAAAGAAAAGGCTTTGCGAACATAAAAATACTTAGCGAACAAGCATTAAAAAAAGGATATACGGTAGTTGGCTTAACAGCTTCCGGGGACGATATGAAAAAGGAGATCACTTCGGAATTTAATTTAAATTTCGAATTTTATCAAAGTGACGAAACAGTGCTTAAAACCATTGTTCGGGCAAATCCCGGGATCTTAACTTTGAAAAAATCAACTGTACTTCAGAAAAAACATTGGGGAGACGCTCCAGAAATTAACTTATAAAAACAATAAAAATGAGAAAAAATATAGTTGCAGGAAACTGGAAAATGAATAATGACCTAGCAGAAACGCAGGAATTAATTTCGCATTTAAAACTTCAGATGGTGAAAGAACCTACCGCAGAGGTTTATGTAGCACCGTCTTTTGTGAATTTATACAACAGCTTTCAATCGCTTAAAGGTTCGGTTATAAAAGTAGCAGCTCAAAATATGCACTTTGCTGAAAATGGAGCCTATACAGGAGAAGTTTCAGCAAAAATGCTTATAAGTATCGGTGTGAATACCGTGATCCTGGGACATAGCGAACGAAGAGCGCTTTTCAATGAAACAGATGAGTTGCTTGCTAAGAAGGTAAATGCAGCCCTGGAAAATGAGCTGGAAGTTATCTTTTGTTTTGGAGAGGAACTAAAAGACAGGAAATCTGACAAACATTTTGACGTGGTGAAAAGTCAGTTGGAAAATGGATTATTTCAGGTAGATAAAAAGGCGTGGAAAAATATTATTCTTGCGTACGAGCCTGTGTGGGCAATCGGGACGGGAGAAACTGCATCTCCGGAACAAGCTCAGGAAATGCATCAATATATAAGAAGTTTAGTCGCCGATAAATTTGGTAACGAGATCGCTCAGAATGTTTCTATTTTATATGGAGGAAGTGTGAAGCCTAACAATGCAGCAGAGATCTTTGAGAAAGAAGATGTAGATGGTGGACTAATAGGTGGCGCCAGTTTAAATGCGATAGATTTTTTAACTATTGTGAACTCTTTTAAATAATGTCTAATTATTTAGAATTTCAGTTTAAAATAAGCCCAGTGCAACCGGGGTCGGAAATCTTGATCGCCGAATTAGGCTATGCAGGTTTCGAAAGTTTTGTGGAGAATGAAGATGGAATTACGGCCTACATTCAATCTGAAGAGTTTAAAGAGGAGCTGCTGGAGGATATTCAAATCCTGGAATCCGATGAATTTGAGATCAGCTATGCTTCCCAGGAGATCGAACAGGTTAACTGGAACAGTGAGTGGGAAAAGAATTTTAATCCAATAGTGGTAGCAGATAAATGTTCGGTAAGAGCGCCTTTTCATGAAAAGCCGGATACCGAGTATGATATTATAATAGAGCCAAAAATGTCTTTTGGGACAGGGCATCATGCCACTACACATATGATGTTGCAGCATATCTTAAATAACGATTGGAAAGACAAAACCGTGCTGGATATGGGCTGTGGAACCGGGGTTTTAGCCATACTTTCAGAAATGAAGGGTGCTAAAGCTTTGGATGCAATAGATATAGATAATTGGTGTTATCTAAATACGCTGGAAAATGTAGAGCGTAATAATTGTAAGAATATTAGCGTTTATGAAGGTACTGCAGATTTGTTAGAGGGTAAAAAGTACGATGTGGTGATTGCCAATATCAATAGAAACATCCTTTTAGAAGATATTCCAACCTACAGTAAATGTTTGCCTCAAGGTGGGAAACTGTTTTTAAGCGGATTTTACACCGAAGATATTCCTGCCATAGAAGATGTGTGTACGAAGAATGGTCTAAAATTTGAAAACAAACTGGTAGAAGATAATTGGACTGCAGCGAGTTTTATTAAAGAATAATATATAAGAATTTGTATCTTTATAGCTGTAAATCAACATAATATAAAAGGATGATGAGCACGAAGGAAGAAGTTTTAGAGAAAAGTAAAACCAGTACGAAAAAGAATAAAAATCATGAGATCGTATTGTTCAATGATGAGCATAATACCTTCGATCATGTTATAGAAACCCTTATATATGCCTGTGACCATACTCCGGAGCAGGCAGAACAATGTTCTCTACTGGTACATTATAAGGGCAAGTGCACGGTCAAAACAGGACCATATCACGATTTAAAACCAAGATGGTCTAAATTGCTGGATGCTGGACTAAGTGCAGAAATAACCGATTAAGCGTTAAAGTCTTCTTAAATGTCCTGTAGTACACGCCATTAAATTCCTACATAAATTATATTTTTCTTAAGTTTAGGCCATAATGATTGAGGATTTCGAAACACCTTGAGAATTATAACAACTAAAACCTACTTATGAAAATTAACAAATTATTTTTATTCCTTGCAGCAGCAGGCTTATTTTTCACTTCCTGTGATAAAGATGAATTAACCACATCTCCGAATGAGGAAGCTTTAAACATTAGTTCTGAAGTACCAGAATCTGTACTACAAAAAATTGCAGCCCTTCACTTTAATCCAAAAGGAGCCGAAGTTGGAAAAATAATGCTTCCCGATGGGAGTTTCGAAAAAACCTATATCGTAGAAGGAGATATTGTTTTAAGTGCTAACCAACTTAATAACATGAGCCCTAGTAACATTCAGGATAAGCAATACCGAACTTATAACTTGGTTTCCAATAACAGAACGATAAATGTTATTGGATACACTGGAGGTTCTCAAGCTTTAACGTCTAAGCAAAAAACAGCCCTTCAATATGCTATTAATAACTACAATGCTTTAAATATTGGATTATCATTTACCCTGACCTTTGGAACAAACTATAGCCCGTATGATATTGTTGTTTACCAAACTGTAAATGGACAAGCTGGTGGTGTTGCCGGATTCCCAAGCAGTGGGAACCCATATAAATACGTACAAATATTTAGTGGAATGGAGAATTATAGTGTAGACACCAATGAGCATGTAATAACTCATGAAATTGGTCATACTTTAGGAATGCGTCATACAGACTGGTTTAGCCGTGAAAGCTGTGGACAATCTGGAGAAGCTGCAGGATCTGATGGTGCTGTGCATATCCCAGGAACTCCAACAGGATTTGATGCTACCTCTGTAATGTTGGCTTGTTTTTCTGCCAGTGAGGACGGAGAATTTGGGTCTAACGACGTTACCGCATTCGAATATTTATACTAAAACTATAACTTAACCAACAAGGTGTTTCAAGATTTTAAGTGGGCGTCCCTAACGCCCACTTTTTTTTGTCTAAAAAAGGCGGATAATGTTTCTGTTATTTTAAAATAAAACATATATTTGCACCCGCAAAAAGGCCTCGTGGCGCAACTGAATAGCGCACTTGATTACGGCTCAAGAGGTTGCTGGTTTGAATCCAGCCGAGGTCACAAAAAGCAGAAAGTCTCCACAGTAGTGGGGACTTTCTATTTTCAAGCGGGAGCATAATGGAAAAGCTTCGCTAATCCAGCCGAGATCACTAAAAGCAGAAAGTCTCCACAGTAGTGGGGACTTTTTTATTTGTAAAAAATTGAGTGTGCTCTAAGTTATGTAGGAGATAAAATATCTCAATATTTAAAAGACGAAGGGAATTTCCATCTTCATCAAGTCGCCCTTTTTAGGAGTAGTATCAATTCCCTAAATCCGTAAATTCAAAAATAATAACTTTTTAGATCTTCCGCTTATATAATTTTTAGGGGTATTTTTTATTCTTCATTTTGCATTAAAAATTAGAAAAGATAGTAACTACAAGGGTTATAATATTAAATCTAGAAATCGAATACTATAATGACCAGGTAAAATATGGGATTTACCGGACTAAATATCATCTAAACATGAAGTTGATTTCCTCTCCATAAACTACTGCGATTATATTGGATTTTTTTATCAGTATAAAATTGTAGGAATCATTGAAAAAAGATAATTTTCTTACAACTTTTATGCTTGTAACTAGCTTGTTATTCAAATTTTAAGCTCATTGGCGATATAATTCTTATTCTCCTCGAAAAGCCATATTGATTTGTTTCACGTGTTATTAAATGTTATTAATTAGCTCTCAAATTAACCTATGTAATTATTGCGTAATCATCTCCAAATCAGAAATTTCTCTACATATTTCTGAAACGTGTTACTCCAAGCTAAGTTAATTCCCCAATGTTAGTTTTCTATTTATTTTTTGTTCTTAGAGTTTAATTAATTTTAAATAATCATTGTTATGATTGAAAAATTACTTTGCCGTAAAGGGATACCTACGAGACTTTCCCTCTTTTTTATTGGATTTTTATTAGCTTTTTCCGGATGGGCGCAAACAACTTACGAGCCAATTGTCGAGGTTTATAATTTGGCAGGGGAACGTCAGGACGATTTTTCTCCCGGAGAGACTGCAGTGCTTAAGGGAACTGGGTGGACTCAAGACCAATTTGTAGATGTGCATTTGCATGAAGACCCAGAATATGATCATGATCACGATTATCACGGCACACCGGTAGATGTAAATGGTAATTGGGAAATTCAGTATCCAATAGAAGAAAGACATTTAGGTGTAACTTTTAATGTGGAAGTAATAGGTTTACAAACCGGGAAGACTGCTAGTACGGTGTTTACGGATGGGTCATGGACTATTTCTGCAAATCCTTTAACCCTTTGCGTTAATGTTGCGACTCTAGTTACATTTACAATTACCCAAACAAGTAATGGTGGTTTCAGAAATCAAAGCTATGGAATAAACTTGCCATCTGGTTATACCGTCACCAGTGTTTCGACACCAAGCATAAGCGGAAAATCTTGGTCCGGGACATTTCCGTCAAGCTCTCAAATATGTTTAAGTGCCAACAATATTGCATCAAATAACCAAATGGATAATAATGATGTGCTAACTTTCACTGCAACCATTACAGCTTCAACTTCTGGTATTTCTGTCCTCCCAACAAGCTATGCAGGAAATTCGCAAACTTGCGTATACGTAGCGCAAACTGGTTCGCCGGCAAATAGAGTTGCATTTAGTAATGTCTTATCATTTACTGCATTCGCCCAACCTACTGTTACTTCGTTAAACGCGTGTATTGGCGGAGGTGATGTAACTTTTACACAATCTGGAGGCGCAAGTGGTGGTACTTGGTCAGTGACAGGTGGCGGAACAATTGTTCCAGGCACTGGTGTATTTACTCCAACAACGGCAGGATGCTTTACCGCTACATATACAACTCCAACAGGAGGTTGTTTTGATACTAAATCTTTTGTTGTTTTCCCAGCTGCCCCGGCAATCCCCTTAGTTTCTAATAGGTGTGATTCCTCGTTAACCATACCAGCACTAACTGTAGTTGCTGGTTTTACCGCGCAATATAGTTTTGATAGCGGATCAAGCTGGGGTACTTCAAATTCTTCTACAAGTACTACTCCGGGCTGTTACAGTATGAAGACGCGTTATGTGTTAACAAATGCTTGTGGTTTGAACCTGGCCAATACACCAGCTCCGGCAGCCTGTGCTGCATCGGGAACCGCAAATGCAGTAATTTTACCATTCGCGCTAACAGCACCTGAGGTAAATATTGGTTGTGGGGCAATTATTGTAACACCACCGCCCACAATTCCCGATTTTAATATCCAGTATTCTTTTAATGATGGTGATAGCTGGGGTGCCAATATTCCCCCTACTGAGGATAATTGTTCAGGATATAAGATAAAAACTCGTTACGTGCTTACCACAAATTGTGGTTTAACCCCTTCTGGATTTACTTCTGATAATTGTTCAACTTCGTTTGCTACCACGAGGGTGGTAGACAACACAGCACCAACGGCAGATCAGTCTGCTGGTTTAGGTGATGCCAATTTAGAATGTGATGATACATCGGGTCTTACCACCGCACTTGCTTTTGCACCGAGCTTTACAGATAATTGTACGGCAGTAGTAGACATCACGATGACTTCTGATGTGACTACAGTTGATCCTGACTGTGCTAATGCATATGTTCAGGTTAGAAAGTGGACAGCTTCAGATGGTTGTACGAACACGAGTTTAGAATACGTACAAACCATTACAGTAACCGATACAAACGCACCAGTAGTTGATCAAGCAGCAGCAAGTTTAGATGCGACCTTAGAATGTTCAAATACTACAGGAATTGATGCTGCATTAGCTTTAGTTCCAACAGCTACAGATAATTGTACAGCAGAACCAACATTGGTCTTAGTAAGTGATGTTACCACAGCAGATGCGACATGCGCGAATGCTTATGTACGGGTTCGTACATGGAACTTTACAGATGGCTGTGATAATACAAGTGCTGATTTTGTACAGACTATTACTGTTCAGGATACCGAGGCACCAATGGCAGATCAGTCTGCTGGTTTAGGTGATGCCACCCTAGAATGTGATGATACATCGGGTCTTACCACCGCACTTGCTTTTGCTCCAACATTTAGTGATACTTGTACAGGAAGTTTAAGTGCTACGCTGATCAGTGATGTAAAGACTCCTGATGCGAACTGTGCGAATGCTTATGTACAGGTACGAAAATGGGCTTCTTCAGATGGATGCAGCAATACGAGTCTTGAATATGTACAGACCATAACCGTGGTAGACACCAATGCACCCGTTCTTGGATTAATTACGGCACCAAGTGGCCCAGTTCAAATTGGAACAGCAGTTAATTTAACTGCTACTTATAGTGACTGTAGTATTGTAACTGCAATTTGGCACTTTAGTAGTGATGGAATAACCTATGAGTATTCAAAAGCAGGAGATGTTGTTGGTAACAGTATTGAGTTTAATAATACAGAGCCAAAAATACCAGCTGGGGTTTATAACATTAAGCTTAAAATTATCGATGCCTGTGGGAATACCTTAATGTCCGATCCACATACTGAGTTTTTAGTAATCTACGATCCGTCCGGTGGTTTCGTAACCGGTGGTGGATGGTTTAATTCTCTTCCTGGGAATATGCCATATAACCCTACTGCCTATGGAAAAGCAAACTTTGGATTCAATGCGAAGTACAAAACCGGTAAAAACAATCTTAATGAGGTTGATGGAAATACGAACTTCCAGTTTAAAGAAGGAGACTTCCATTTTAAAAGTTCTTCCCATAAAGCAATGTCACTGGTTATTTCTGGTGAACGTAAAGCTACATATAAAGGAAGTGGAACTGTTAATGGTTCTGGTAGTTATGATTTTATGGTTACGGTTATTGATGGTGAAGCACCAGGAGCCGGACCAAATGATTATGATAGTTTCAGAATAAAAGTTTGGGTTACTGGTTCACCAAGTACCGTGGTTTATGATAATGAAGGTGGCGGAGAAAATGAGGATGCAACTACAGTTTTAGGAGGCGGTTCCATAGTGATTCACAAACCAAAAGGAAACTCCAAAGCTCAGGAAGACATAACCAAAGGCACTCCAATTATTATGCAGGATCTAAGACCGGAAATCCTGGAAACCCTTGCAGCTTCTCCAAACCCGGTAGTTTCATTTTCTACGGTAAGGTTTAGTGTGAAGGAGGATGCATTAGTAACCTTGAGATTGTTCGATCATTCAGGTAGAATGATAGAGACCTTGTTCCAAGGGAATGTAAAAGCCCTTGAGAACTACGATGTAGATTTCCAAAGAAGAAATCTAATGAGCGGAATCTATATTGTGAAATTAACCACAGCAACAGGTCACTCCTACGAGAAACGAATAATAATAAATTAATTAAATAACCAACCAATTTGAGGCAACGGCTTTGGAGGACTTCCAAAGCCGTTGCTTTTTAAGAAAAATTTGTACCTTGAGGTTAAAGGTTCTATAAAAAAACCGTCATCTAAAGGATTAAAGTAAATTTATAACTTCTAACCTAAAGCAGTACCCATGACTACTTATTTTAATAAATCGGAAATTGAGGCTTCTATTAAAAGTATAGCCGCCAATCAATTAAAGGAATGTGTGGAATGTGAAAAGTTATCTGAAGATTTTATAGACCTTCTTAAATACAATTTTTCAGCTAAATATGTGTCCTATGATACCTCTAAAAAGTTAATTGAAATAGGAGTGGAGGACACGGCAGAGAAAGCAACTCACTATCCGGTGATAAATGTGCTTTCCTACCCGGTTTCCAATTCTAAAAACATGTGGCTGGACAACTCCTTTAAAAATAAAATGAGCGATCTGGTTTTTTACGGAAGGTTGATAAACAGAAAAAAATACAGTCATAGAAATGCAGAGGTTGTGGTAATGTAAAAAATCAACTGATAGTTCGGTTTTGTGCCAGTAATTACTTTTAACTAGCTTCATTCGGGCTTTTCGTCATGCTGAACTTGTTTCAGCATCCCAATATCCAGCTTCTCAATCAATAGAGATCCTGAAAATCCCGATGCTTCGGGGCAGGGTGACGCGATGGTTGGGTATAGATAAGTCAGCTACTTATAATTCGTGCATTCGTGGCCATTGATTTTCTGGATATTGCCACGAATTCACGAATAATTATCCATTTTTTAAAACCAATAATTCTTGCATTTGCGGCCAATGATTCTATTTATTCTTAGTCATCCTAAATCCCTAATTAAAAATAATAGTGCATTGGGATTTGACGTATTTAAGAAGTCCGTATATGGCAATTTATTTCGAAAATTCACGAATATTTATCTCGAATATTTCAAACCAATAATTCGTGCATTCGTGGCGAATGATTCAATTTATTCTTAGTCAGGCTTTAGTTTCGCTATTAACTCACAATATCTTCTATGATCATCTTTGCATGAATCCTAGAATTCTCGATAAACCATTTATGGGTTTCCATTCCTCCGCAAATAACCCCTGCCAGATAAATCCCGGGAACATTGGTTTCCATAGTTTCCTGGTTATAGGTAGGAATTCTTTTTTTATCTGTAGACAGCGTGATCCCCATAGATTTTAAAAAGTCAAAATTTGGGCGATAGCCTGTAAGCATTACCACAAAATCGTTTTCTATTCTTTGTTGTCCGTCCTGAGTATTAATAAGTACATCCGTTTCGGTGATCTCTAAAAGTTCAGAGGAGAAATATGCTTTTATACTGCCTTCTGTAATTCTATTTACAATATCCGGGCGTACCCAATACTTAACCCGTTCTCCTATTGCTTCCTCCCTTACTACCATAGTAACATCTCCGCCTTTACGGTAAATTTCCAAAGCTGCATCTACTGCAGAGTTACTGGCTCCTACAATAATTGTTTTTTGAGTGGCGTAATAATGCGGGTCGTTATAGTAATGAGAAACCTTTGGCAGGTCTTCTCCGGGAATATTCAAAAAGTTTGGAATGTCATAAAAGCCGGTAGCTACGATCACATTTTTGGCGGTATACACTGCTTTTGGTGTTGTTACTTTATGAAGCTTGTTTTCCAATGTTTCTACCGAATTCACTTTTTCAAATAAATGAAGATTCAGTTCATTAGAGGTTGCAATTCTTCGGTAATATTCCAAAGCCTCAGCCTTGTGTGGCTTGGGGTTGGTGCTTATAAAAGGGATGTTATCTAATTCCAATTTTTCAGAAGTAGAAAAAAAGGTCATATTGGTAGGGTAGTGGTATAGGGAATTCACCAAACATCCTTTTTCCAAAACAACATAGCTAAGCCCATGTTTTTTAGCTTCCAGGGCACAGGCAATCCCAATAGGACCCCCTCCAATAATTACTATGTCTAAATCTTTATGAATTTGCAAGTTCTCTAAGCCCTTTAATAGTTTCTGTCTGGTTGGATGCTTTAAATACATAGCTTCCCGCCACCAAAACATCTGCTCCTGCATTTGCTAATGCCATTGCATTTTTATTGGTAACCCCACCATCAATTTCAATAAGCGTTTCTGCACCATGCTTTTTTATAAGCTCCTTTAGTTTCTTAACCTTAGAGTAGGTATTCTCTATAAAACTTTGTCCTCCAAATCCGGGATTAACACTCATAATACAAACCAGATCTATATCATTAATTACATCTTCTAAGAGATCTACACTGGTATGTGGATTCAATGCAACTCCGGCCTTCATTCCTTCAGCCTTTATGGCCTGCAGAGTTCTGTGTAAATGATCACAGGCTTCGTAATGCACGGTTAAGATGTTCGCTCCAAGAGAAGCGAATTCTTTAATATATCTGTCCGGATCTATGATCATTAAATGAACATCGATAGTTTTTTTTGCATGCTTAGCAATATCGCGTAACACAGGCATTCCAAAAGAAATATTTGGAACAAATACCCCATCCATAATATCTATGTGAAACCAATCTGCTTCACTCTTATTTATCATTTCTACATCTCGTTGTAGGTTGGCAAAATCTGCCGCTAAAACGGAGGGAGCAATAAGTATTTCTTTCATAGGTACCTGTCTTTAATAACTCTGCAAAAATAGGAAGAAAAATATGTTTACTACTTTCTAATAGATTAAAAATACTTTCAATATCTTCTCTACAGCTTTTTGAGCTGCAAAATCTAATACTTTAATTTGATCTAAATAATGCTGAAATTTTTCCGGATCGTACTCGGCGTAATTTGAAATAAAATCGGAATCATATCCGTCATAGGCATCTTTATGGATGTCTTTCCCAAATATCTGCATAATATTGTGGTGCCTATCATCTTCTTTAATATTTTCAAAAAGCTCAGAAATGGTGTTTTTTTCACCTTCTATAATTTGAAAAAAACTTCCCTCAGAAAAAAGCAAAAGACCGGTGATATCGTTTTGGTTATTCCATGTTTTACTAGATTTCAAAATGTTTTCAATTACTTCTTCTTCTAGATCTTCTGAAGCGGTACTTAAATATACTATAGCATATCTCATATTCTAGGGTTTTATTAAAACTTTAATTATATAAATTAAGGATTTAAATACTAGGTAATTTGTAAGCTTGTGTTATAGTTTTCTAAAAATATCACAAATTATTTAAAATGAAAAGACCCCGGTCATCACTCCGGAGTCATTCATCAATCAAAAAACGAACAGTTATCCCCGATAAGTATCGGGACTATACTGTTGTCATCTTTAAGGGAAATCTATCCCAAATATGTTTTTAAGATCTTACTTCTAGAAGTATGTTTTAATCTTCTAATAGCTTT
>JAGXIJ010000094.1 GCA_024635675.1 Gillisia sp. | reverse complement strand
TATGGAGTTGTGAAACCCGAAGACAATTTAGTAATCATAGATGATAGTATTGTAAGGGGAACAACCCTTAAAAAGAGTATCATTAAAATGATGGATAGATTAAATCCGAAGCAACTGGTAGTTGTTTCCTCTGCGCCACAAATAAGATATCCAGATTGTTACGGGATAGATATGGCCAGGCTGGAAGGCTTAGTTGCATTTAAAGCGGCACTGGAATTATTAAAAGATGCAGGGAAGTATGATCTGATTGAAGAGGTATATAAAAAGTGTAAACTACAGGAGCATTTAGAGGACAAGGATGTGAAGAATTTTGTAAATGAAATTTATGAACCATTTACAGATCAGGAAATTTCAGATAAAATTGCAGAATTACTTAGTGAGCCGGAAGTTAAAACAAAAGTGAAGATTATTTATCAAACCGTAGAGAATCTTCATAAAGCTTGTCCTAAGCATTTAGGAGACTGGTATTTCACAGGAGACTACCCAACTTTTGGAGGTAACCGTGTGGTAAACAGAGCTTATATAAATTTTTATGAAGGAAACGAAGGAAGATCTTACTAAATAATTCATTAATTTTTTAGTAAGTCTGCCGTTTAACTAATATCTGGGTTGTTCGTCTAAAAGTGTTTGCTCCACTGTTATAATTATATATATTAGCAAAGCCATAGCATAAGTAGGTTAAGTTCATGGTAGATTTGGGGCAAAAAAAGGTGGATTCTCATCCACCTTTTTTTATGCGCAAAAGTGAATGAAAAAATCTTCTCATATTTTTCAATTTTAATTATTATTCGTATAATATCGCCCCGTAAGTCCGGCCCTCAATATGAAAGTTTAATCAGAAGTGTTTTATATTAGTATGTAATTGAAGTTTGATTAATTTTATAAGTATTCTACAAGGCCTATTCATAACATTGGCCGACTGGCCAATTTAAACCAATCAGGCACAAGTAAAAACTTGGTGAATTTCTGAAAGAAGAGTAGAACTAGCTTTTGAGTCTCAAAGGTTTAATGACCTGAAAAGTTGGGAAACAGCTAAGACTTTACTTACTGGACTTGGCAAAAATTTCCAGGGCCACGATTATTTGTATCCCATTCAAAAAGGGAAAATGATAAGTCTGGAGAAACAACAACTCAAAATCCAGGCTATTTGACTAAATTGTTTGAAAATATTTTTTGGAATTTTAATCATTATTTTCAAATTATATAATTAACTATTTAAATTTTATTTATGATACGTGAATTATTGTTGATATTATTTCTGACTTGTACAACGAGTCCGAGTATTTTCAGTCAGGAGAAATCTTGGATGATGGGCCCGTTTATTAGGGAAGTAAATCCTCACCCAATAATTCAATCGGATTCGGTTTCCTCCTTCAGTGATCCCATGACTGGGAAAAAGGTACGCTGGGAATCAATGGCAACCTTCAATCCAGCAGCCATTGTGAAAGACAATAAAATACACGTGCTATATAGAGCTGAAGAGAAATTAGGTAAAAAAGAAATAGGAGGACATACTTCTAGGATAGGCTTAGCTACCTCAGAAGATGGAAGAGAATATGAAAGGGAGGTAGAACCTATTTTTTATCCAGCCAACGACGATCAGAAAGAATTTGAATGGACCGGGGGAACAGAGGATCCGCGAATTGTCGAGACTGAAGATGGAACTTATGTGTTAACTTATACTCAATGGAATAGAAAATATCCAAGACTAGCAGTAGCAACATCGACAGATTTAAGAAATTGGGAAAAGCAAGGTCCAGTATTCGAGGAATGGAAAGACGGAAAATATCATAATACTGAGACAAAATCTGGGGCAATTGTAACCAAATTGGTTAATGGGAAGTTAGTAGCTGCCAAAATAAACGGAATATACTGGATGTATTATGGAGTGCCCCACATTTGGCTGGCGAGTTCTACAGACCTGATCAATTGGGAGCCTTTTGAGGATCAAGAAGAAAATCTTGTGCCAGTACTAAGCCCTAGGCCTGGATATTTTGATTCCTGGTTAGTAGAGGCCGGACCTCCACCCTTAGTTACCGAAAATGGAATTGTGGTAATGTACAATGCCGGAAATTCACAAAAAATTGGTATGCCCTCATTAGGAAACAAAATATACACAGGGGGGCAAGCTCTTTTTGATATTGATGAACCATGGAAAATATTAGATCGCTCAGAGAAACCCTTTCTAAAACCTGAGATGCCTTTTGAGAAATCCGGACAATATGAAGATGGTACTACTTTTATGGAGGGCTTAGTGTTTTTTAAGAACAAATGGTATCTGTTTTATGGTACAGCAGACAGCATGGTGGGAATGGTATCATGGGATGGAAAAATCCAATAAATATTAAAACCATGGAGACGGAGATGATTTTCTTAAATTTTAGCTGATATTATCCTTAAGATGAACACAAAAATAAATACCGTTCTGCTAATAAGAAATAAACAAGAAGTTTTTGACCAGACTAAAAATTGGTTGAAATCTAATGGGTTGGATATCGAAGATATGGACATGAATCGACCTTGGGGAGGTTTTTTTGTTATCTCACCCATTCAGCTCAAAAAATTTAAATCCTTATTTTTTGAAGAAGTAAAACTTACCGACTTGCAGGAGAACCTAAAAATGAGTCCCAAAATCCTACTTGTGGCCCCGGAACAAAAATTGTCATGGCAATATCATCATAGAAGGTCGGAGCTTTGGAAATTGGTAGCGGGTAAAGCAAATTATTCTCGAAGCAAGGATAACTTTGTGGAGGCTCCCATAGAAATGATTACAGGACAATTGGTGCATCTAGAAAGGGAGGAGAGACACAGGTTAATTGGTTCTAAAGAATGGGGAATAGTTGCAGAAATTTGGATTCATTCAGACATTAACAACCCATCAGACGAAAATGACATTGTTAGGTTAGAGGATGATTACAATAGAAAATAGACTTTAAAAAATTAAATGAAGTCTAAAAGGTGGATTCTTATCCACCTTTTTATATGCTGAATAGTGAACAAAAAAAAAGCCGAGTTTCCTCGGCAATTTTCATTCTAAAACTTAACATCTATTTTTCTTTTTCCTGTGCGTATCTAGCCGAAACCTCTTTCCAGTTAATTACATTAAAGAAAGCATTAATATAATCAGGACGTCTGTTTTGATATTTTAAATAATAAGCATGCTCCCACACATCCATTCCTAAGATTGGGGTTCCACCACAACCTCCTTTTGGCATTAATGGATTGTCTTGGTTTGGAGTGGAACAAACTTCTACAACTCCGCCTTTATGAACACATAACCATGCCCATCCTGAGCCAAATTGTGTAGCTCCCGCTTTAGAAAATTCATCTTTAAAAGCATCAAAAGAACCATATGCAGCATCTATTGCCTTCGCCAATTCTCCTTCAGGTTTCCCTCCACCGTCTGGTGACATTATCTCCCAGTATAATTTATGATTGTAAAAACCACCACCGTTGTTTCGAACGGCTTTATTAGACATGTCTAAATTCTTAAGGATGTTTTCTATTGTTTTCCCTTCACTATCTGTACCTTCAAGTGCCTCGTTCAACTTACTGGTATATCCTGCATGATGTTTATCATGATGGATCTCCATTGTTTTAGCATCTATATGTGGTTCTAATGCATCAAAAGCATAATTCAATTTTGGTAATTCAAAAGCCATAATTATATGTTTTTTAGTTAGTATTTATTCAAGAGTTTCAAATTTAGGCATTAAGGAATTTAATATAAATGTTTTAGTGTTATAAAATACTTAAAGATTGTGTTCTATTGAGAAGGATTTATTATCATATTCCTTTAATTTAGATCCACCAACCCACATTAAAATCCATTTTGTTGATCAAGCCTAATACATTTACTATATATAATGCATCTGCCGGTTCCGGTAAAACTTTCACCTTGGTGAAGGATTATTTAGCGCTTCTTTTAAAAAGCAGTAGTGACGATGCTTATAAAAACATTCTTGCTATTACCTTCACCAATAAAGCGGTGGGAGAAATGAAATCCAGGGTTATCCTTGGATTAAGTTCTTTATCTAAAGAGATTACGCCTGTTAATACCGAATCTCTTTTGACCCTCCTTATAAAGGAAACACAATTAAATAAAGAAGAAATTCAGCAGCGGGCTAAAAGGATTTTGAAAAATATTCTTCATAATTATGCCTCCTTCGACATCTCTACAATAGATAGGTTCACACATAAAATAATAAGGACTTTTGCCAAAGATTTGGGAATTCCTGTGAATTTTGAAGTGGAACTGAATTTAGATCTTATTCTCCAAGAAGCTGTAGATAGGGTTATTAATAGAGCGGGAGATGAAAAAGAACTCACAAAAGTGCTTTTAAAATTCACTTTAGACAAAACCGATGATGATAAAAGCTGGGATATTAGCAGAGATCTCTTTTCATTTTCAAAACTGCTAATTCGTGAAAGTCAGCAAGAGCACATTCTACAGTTAAAAGGAAAAAGTCTTCAGGATTTTGCTGATTTCTCCGAAAAAATAAAACTAGGAATCATTCTAATTGAAGAAGATCTTAATCAAGTAGCTGCTAATTTTTCGGAAATTACGGAGAAAGAAGGTCTGGAAAGATTAAATTTTACTCGTGGTTCTGTTTTCGATTACTTCATCAAATTGAAAAAGGGTATTTACAAAGTGCCTCCCGCAGCAGCCTGGCAAACAAAAATAGATGATGAGCCTTTATATTCTAAGGCAGTTCCGGAACAAATAAAGATCATACTAGATAAACATCAACCCGAAATAGCTAGTGCTTTTCACAAAGCACAACGACACTTAATTAAAAGGGGTTATTTAAAAGCTATCGATAAAAGTATCATTCCGCTTTCCTTATTAAGTGAAATTTCCAATGAGATCGATAAGATCAAGAAAGAACGCTCCCTTGTTCTAATTTCCGATTTTAATCCAACTATTGCCAAAGAGATCAACAATCAACCTGTTCCTTTTATATACGAGCGACTTGGGGAACGGTACAAGAATTATTTTATAGATGAGTTCCAGGACACCTCAGAAATGCAATGGACAAATATAATTCCGCTTGCAGATCACAACCTTAACACAATTCAACAAAACGGGGAACCGGCAGCAAAAATCACTTTGGTTGGGGATGCTAAACAGTCCATTTATAGGTTCAGAGGAGGAAAAGCAGAGCAATTTATAGATCTTTGCGCTAAGGGAAATCCATTCCAAGTGGAGAAAGAAGTTATAGACCTTCCCTCCAATTATAGAAGCGCCAAAGAAGTCGTAGCATTTAATAATTCCTTCTTTAAGTATATTTCAAACATCTTTGAAAGTGACACCTATAGAACCCTTTTTGAGAATAGCGGTCAAGAGTCAATTAAAAAAGGTGGTGGTTATGTGAATATTTCATTCCTGGATGCTAAAAAGAAAGAGGACGAGTTGGAGCTTCACCCAAAAAAAGTTTTAGAAATTATTAAAGATCTGGATGATCAGGGGGTCTCCAGAAGTGATATTTGTGTTTTAACACGAACAAGAAAAGAGAGTTTTGCAATTGCAAACTATTTAAATGAGCAGGGAGTAGCCTTGGTTTCTTCAGAATCTTTATTGGTTTCAAACTCTCCGGAAGTACGGTTTATCAACAATCTATTTATTGCATCATTAAATCCCAACGATAAAAATATAAAATGGGAACTGCTTAATTATTTGGTTCAAAAATTAGAGGTTGAGGATGCACATAATCTGATCCTCGAAAATTTAGAGAAGAGCCATCAGGAATTTTTTACCTGGCTAACGGAATATGATATTTATTTCGATATTAAAAAGATACAGGTATTATCTATTTACGAATCGGCTGAATATATAATTAGAACCTTTTCCCTAAATAAAGAGTCAGACGCCTATTTGCAATTCTATTTAGACTTTATTTTTGATTCTCTAAATAATAACACTACCGGTATTTCTGAATTTTTGGACCTCTGGGAACAAAAACGCGAAAAGCTAAGCATCCTCGCTCCAAAGTCTAATGATGCGGTCCAAATTATGACCATTCATAAATCTAAAGGGCTGGAATTCCCTATAGTGATCTATCCCTTTGCTAATTCCGCACTAAAGGATATTTCCCGAGAATCTATCTGGTTACCTTTGCCGGAAGGATTAAATGACATTCCGGTTGGTTATTTAAAAGCTTCAAAAGGAATGTTAGATTGGGGAGAGATAGAAGCCAATGCTTATCAAGAATTATTGGATAAAACAGAATTCGACAGCATTAATATTTTATATGTAGCATTTACAAGAGCCTCTCAACAACTTTACATAATATCTAATTTAGAGCTCTCCTCGAAAGGGGAAATAAATGAAAACAAAGTTTCAGGATTACTAATTGGTTATTTAAAATCGCATCATTTATGGAACGAAGGAGAGTCTTATGAGTTTGGAGCTAAGGCTATAGATAATTATTTGGCTCCAGAACTATCAGCCACTCGTAGAAGCACTCAATTTTTCTCAACTTCAACCCAAAACAATGCAGTTCAAATAATGACAAAGTCTGGTGTTTTGTGGGATTCCATGCAGGAAGTAGCGATCAATAAAGGAAATTTATATCATGATATATTTTCTGAAATAGACACTTTTGATGATATGCCTTTAGCAATTGAGAAATTTACAAAAGAAGTAAATCTATCGGAAGAGGAATTACAGGATTTAGAAAGATTAATTTCAGCAGTAATACTACACCCTGAATTATCCCATTATTTTTCTCCGGAAGCTGTTGTTATTAAGGAGCGAAATATTCTTAGTCCCGATGGTGAGGTGTTACGTCCGGACAGATTGAACATAAAAGAAAACCTGGTTACAATTATAGATTACAAAACAGGCTCCTTCCAGAAGACCCACCAACTACAGATGGATCAATACGAACAGATTCTTAGTGAGATGGGTTATACTACCCTTAAAAAAATACTGATATATATTAATACGGAAGTGAAACTTACATTTGTTTAAAAGATGTTTATTTTTGAAAAAAATTGAAATTATGTACGGATCTATAAAAGAGCATTTAAAAGCTGAAATTAAAGATATTAAGGAGAACGGACTTTATAAAAAGGAACGAATAATTACTTCACCGCAAGGAGCGGCTATAAAAATATCTAACGGGCAAGAAGTATTGAACTTCTGTGCAAATAATTATTTGGGTCTTTCTTCTCATCCAGATGTAATCCAGGCCGCTAAGGATGCGATGGATTCTCATGGGTTTGGAATGTCCAGTGTTCGTTTTATATGTGGAACTCAGGATATCCATAAAGAACTAGAACAAAAAGTTGCAGATTTCTACGGTACTGAAGACACTATTCTATATGCCGCCTGTTTCGATGCTAACGGAGGAATATTTGAGCCGTTGCTCTCTGCTGAAGATGCCATAATATCAGATTCTTTAAACCATGCCTCTATTATTGATGGAGTTCGACTTTGTAAGGCCGCACGATATAGATATCAAAATGGAAATATGGACGATCTGGAAAAACAGTTACAAGACGCAAACGAAAAAGGAACCAGATTTAAATTGATAGTGACAGATGGGGTTTTCTCTATGGATGGATTGGTTGCTCCTTTAGATAAAATTTGTGATTTGGCCGATAAATACGATGCTATGGTAATGGTAGATGAATGTCATGCCACAGGGTTTATTGGAAAGACTGGGATTGGAACTATGGAAGAAAAGGGAGTATTGGGTAGAATAGATATAATTACCGGAACTTTTGGAAAAGCTCTAGGTGGCGCAATGGGTGGTTATACAACTGGTAAAAAAGAAATTATAGACCTACTAAGACAACGTTCCAGACCTTATTTATTTTCGAATTCCTTAGCGCCTTCTATTGTAGGCGCCTCTATAAAGGTTTTCGATATGCTTAAAAACGATACCAGCTTGAGAGATAAACTTGAGGATAATACTAAATATTTCAAAGAGAAAATGAAGGCAGCCGGGTTCGATATTATAGATGGAGATTCGGCTATTGTACCTGTAATGTTATACGATGCAAAATTATCTCAGGATATGGCAGATAAATTGCTGAAAGAAGGGATTTACGTGATAGGTTTCTTTTTTCCTGTAGTACCAAAGGATAAAGCAAGAATAAGAGTTCAGTTATCTGCGGCACATGAGAGAGAACATTTAGATAAAGCAGTTGCTGCATTCACAAAAATAGGAAAAGAACTAAAAGTAATTTAAGAAGGCAATTCACACGTCCATAATTGTTAAAAAGTTTAATTTGCATTAATAATTTAAGGCTTATTTTGTTAATATTGTAGTCAAAAAATAACTGCAAAACACTTGGTTTTTCTGACAAAAACGGAGGAAAACCCTTTAAATACAGTGTATATAGCGCTCAATTAAGAAAACTTTATTATTTTTATCTTTGTTAATATCGAATTAGCACATACTTTTGCTTCAATTAACACTTAAAACTAAATCAACAAATATGAAACATCTTAGCAGATTTTTATTAGCTACATTATTTGTTTTGGGCTTCTCTTCTATGCAAGCACAAGACGCAAATAACCCATGGGCCATTGGTATTGGCGTAAACGCGGTTAATTATGGCGGTACTGGTGACGACACCCCAGGAATGATCGGAAACGGCGTAGCCGGAGGAGGATTTGGAGATCAATTTTTTGATACTGACAAATGGAATATTCTTCCTTCTGTTTCCAGACTATCTGTTGCACGTTATATCGGTGGCGGATTCGTATTTGAAGCTGCAGGTTCTGTTAACCAAATAGATACTTTTGGAAATCAGAGTGTAGACGAATTGTCTTACTATGCTATTGATGGTATGGTAAACTATAGCCTTAGAGCTCTTTTAAACGACGGATGGTTTGATCCTCAAGTTGGAGCTGGTGGTGGTTACAACTGGTTAGATTCTGAAGGAAATGGAACTTTAAACGGTTCTGCTGGTTTCAATATCTGGTTCTCAGATAACATTGCTTTAAACTTACAGTCTACTTACAAACATGCTTTCAAAGATGAGGCAGATTCACATTTCCAACATGCAGCTGGTATTAAATTAATCTTCGGAGGAAAAGATACTGATGGTGATGGAATTTATGACAAAGATGACGAATGTCCTGAGACTGCCGGTTTAGCAGA
The DNA here is from genome assembly GCA_024635675.1 of Gillisia sp. Classification (GTDB taxonomy): domain Bacteria; phylum Bacteroidota; class Bacteroidia; order Flavobacteriales; family Flavobacteriaceae; genus Gillisia. Next base: position 268 of record JAGXIJ010000094.1, on the reverse strand, counting down.
ATTCAACGGATGTCCTGATACAGACGGTGATGGAATCGAAGATCGTAAAGATGCTTGTCCTCAAGTAGCTGGTTTAGCTGAATTTGATGGATGTGCTGACACTGACGGTGACGGAATCGCTGATCCAAAAGACGAATGTCCTACTGTTGCAGGAATTGCTGCAATGAATGGATGTCCTGATGCTGATGGTGATGGAATAAAAGATAGTGAAGACGAATGTCCTAACGAAGCTGGTCCTAAAGAAAACAAAGGTTGTCCTTTTGTAGAT
>JAGXIJ010000093.1 GCA_024635675.1 Gillisia sp. | reverse complement strand
AGTGAAAGTTCCTTCTCCTAATCGTGCTTTATGAGAAAGCACAATGTCCAATCCAACAGTTTCGGTGTCTGCACCATTGGCAAAGAATTGTGCTGCTTCCACATTATCAATTTGTGGTGTATCAAAGTTTCCTGTTAGAACGATACGATCTTGAATGTCTATATAATATCCATCTACTGTAGCTGTGAAACTTCCAAAATTCGCTGTAAAACCTAAAGAGGCATTAAATGCAGTTTCTTCTTGTAAAGGACCTATTCCGAAGGATGCAGTTACAGGACTATTATTAGGAGATAACAAAGATTCTAAAGCTTCTCCCCCCACAAAATTGGTGAATTTTAAGTTGTAATAGATCTGCGCTAAAGAAGGAGCTCTAAACCCTGTGCTCACAGAACCTCTTAAATTCACATCATCTGTTACTTTGTATCTTGCCGCTAATTTCCCATTTAGAGTACTTCCAAAATCACTATAATCTTCAAATCTGGCTGCTGCTGCAACTAAAAATCTATCTGTAAATTCAAATTCTCCATCTACATAAAAAGAAACATTAGACCTACTTCTGTCTACTTCATTTGCTGGACCATATCCTGGGAAACCTTGAGATCCTCCAGGACCGGCTGCTAATAAAGCTCCATTTGGATTTGGAATAGTGTTGTCATCTATATCTAAAACAGGATCTCCATTTTCATCTCTAACAACGTCATCATAAGCATTGTTTACAGACCCGGTACCATCATAAGTGGCATAAGATCCTTCTTCTCCTTTGAAGATCACGAAATTCTCAGTTTTATATTCTGCACCAAATGCAAAGTTTACACCTTCAAGCATATCTTCATAATACTTAGAGAAATCCAAATTAACAGTGTTCTGGCTTAAACTATGTCCCCCTGCATCAAAATTAGTTGGTGATTTATCCTGTAAAGAAGCATTTAAAGTTCCCTTAATATAATAATGGAAAAAGTTCTTTCCCCAAGTATTACTAACATCTATTTTCCAGCCACTTTCCGTTTCAGTTCTAAAACCTGCCGCTACAGAATTATCTGTGATTATAGAGGTGATCCTTGGTGTAAAACCATCAGGGTAAATACTCACCACGTTTCTTTCAGTTGGGTTGTTTCTTGTAAATGCGTACGCATCAGTATCTCTATAATTTCTACCACCAAAAGCGTAGAATTCAGAATTATCTGTTAATGGCACTGCTACATTTCCGAAGAAATTAAAGCCGTCTATTGCAGCTTCTCCAAAACCTCTTCTAAAATCGAATCCCGGTCTCAGGGTTTTGTTTTTACTAATATATTCTGTCGTGAAGTTAGCAAAACCACCATCTCCAATTTCTACACCATAATTTGCAGTAACCTTAACAGATCCACCATCGAAATCTTTATCTTTTCCAATTTGGTTTCCATCTCTTTCCGTATCTAATCTGTTACCATCTGTATTTGGATTCCCTTCTGGGAAATCTCCCTGAGCATTGGTGCTATAGAAACCGTAATTTACATTTCCGGTGAATTGTCCAACCTTATCGTTCAATACAAGATTTATAACACCTGCGATAGCATCTGAACCATATTGTGCGGAAGCTCCATCTCTTAAGATCTCGATTCTTTTAATAGCAGAAGCCGGGATCGCATTAAGATCTGTTCCAGTGTTTCCACGTCCTCTTGTTCCAAAAATATTGATCAATGAAGACTGGTGTCTTCTTTTACCATTTATTAAAACTAAAGTTTGATCTGGACCTAAACCTCTTAAAGAAGCAGGATCTATATGATCTGCACCATCTGATCCGGATTGCTTATTAGCATTAAATGAAGGAGCTGCATACTGCAATAATTCATTTACTTCAATTCTACCTGTTTGAGTAGAAATAGCAGCTACATCTATTACATCTATAGCAACAGGAGTATCGGTAACGGTACGATTTGGACTTCTAGATCCCACCAATTGAATTTCTCCTAAGGAAACACCGTCTGCCAATGATACATTAATTGTTGTTCTACCGGCAACAACTTCCTCGGTTTTTTCGAACCCAACATAACTAAATACCAATGTGGCATTTTCGCTAACTGTGATCGTATAATTTCCATCGAAATCTGTTGTGGTACCGTTAGTAGTGCTTTTTTCGAATACGTTTACTCCAGGAAGTGGTACTCCAGAGTTGTCTGTTATGGTTCCATTAACTTGCTGGGCCATTAGAAACCCGGGCGCAATTAATAAAATAAATACCAGTAAAATTTTGTTCATAAGTGTAAGGTTTTAATTAGTTGGTTACTTTTAATTTTAGTGCAATGTTTTCTCAATAAATTAAAGAATAATATTGTTAAAACATTAAAACATATAAAAGCTTAACAAGGATAATGAAAAAATAGATAAACGGGAATAGTTATAGACTAGAATATAAAATAATTTTACTTATGAATTTCTAACACATAATATGAAAGTTGTTATCAATTTGACTTCGATTCTTTAATCTCTCACTTCTTACTTACAAGATTAAAACCTATCTTTGCAGCCGCAAAAACAAAGCATTAAATTATATTTTATGAAAGCCGGAATTGTAGGATTACCTAATGTTGGAAAATCAACGCTTTTTAATTGTTTGTCTAACGCAAAAGCACAAAGTGCAAACTTTCCATTTTGTACCATAGAGCCTAATATTGGGGTGGTGAATGTGCCGGATATGAGACTTCAAAAACTGGAATCTCTAGTGAATCCGGAGCGGGTATTGCCTGCCACCGTAGATATAGTAGATATTGCAGGTCTTGTTAAAGGTGCAAGTAAAGGAGAAGGTCTTGGAAATCAGTTTTTAGGAAATATTCGTGAAACCGATGCTATTCTTCATGTTTTGCGTTGTTTTGAAGACGATAATATCATACACGTAGATGGATCTGTTAACCCTGTTAGGGATAAAGAGACTATAGATATGGAACTTCAGTTAAAGGATCTTGAAACTATAGATAAAAAGTTAGAAAAGGTGAAAAGAGCTTCCAGAACAGGGAATAAAGAAGCTCAGAAAGAAGAGTCTGCTTTATTGAAAGTGAAAGCGGGTTTAGAGGCCGGAAAATCTGTTCGCTCTTTGGAGCTTACCGAACCTGAACGAGAAGAATTCATTAAGAATTTACAGCTTATTACAGATAAGCCTGTGATGTATATTTGTAATGTAGACGAAAGTGCTGCAACTACTGGGAATGCTTTTGTAGACCAAGTGAAAGAAGCAGTGAAGGATGAAAATGCAGAGGTTTTGGTACTGGCAGTAGGGACTGAAGCAGATATTACTGAACTTGATGATTTTGAGGAAAGAAAAATGTTTCTTCAGGATATAGGGTTAGATGAACCGGGATCCGCAAAACTTATTCGTGGTGCTTATAAACTTCTTAATCTACAAACTTATTTTACGGCAGGTGTTAAAGAAGTGAGAGCTTGGACCATACCTGTTGGATCTAGTGCGCCTCAAGCTGCAGGAGTGATACACACCGATTTCGAAAAAGGATTTATTAGAGCAGAGGTGATCGCCTATGAGGATTTCATTTCTAATGGAAGTGAAGCCAAAGTGAAAGAAGCCGGAAAAATGAAGGTAGAAGGAAAAGAATACATAGTTAAAGACGGAGATGTAATGCATTTTAGATTTAACGTTTAATTCAAAATAAAATATAATTCAGAAGAAAAATCTTGCAGAAATGTGAGATTTTCTGTTTTACAGCATTTTGATCGAGAAAATCGATAGAAAAATAAATAATCGATTCTTATTAAAATATTCTTAATTTCTTTGTTAATTACTTTGTGCGCTAGCTATTTCAATTATTTATTGTAACCCTTATATTAGCGTCTTAACGGCAGATTTAATTTATGATTGAGGAAACTAAGTATACCGAAGATAATATTCGTTCTTTAGATTGGAAGGAGCACATAAGAATGCGCCCCGGAATGTATATTGGAAAACTTGGTGACGGTTCTACTGCAGATGATGGGATCTATATTCTTCTTAAAGAAGTTTTAGATAACAGTATAGATGAGTTTGTGATGGGAACAGGTAAGACCATTGAGATCTCTGTGCAAAACCAGCGTGTAATAGTTCGAGATTATGGGCGTGGTATTCCGTTGGGGAAAGTGGTAGATGTGGTTTCTAAAATGAATACCGGGGGTAAATACGACTCTAGGGCATTTAAGAAATCTGTTGGACTGAATGGGGTTGGTACAAAAGCAGTAAATGCATTGTCTTCCAATTTCAAAGTAGAGTCTACAAGAGATGGAAGATCCAAATCGGCAGAATTTGAACGAGGGAATTTAATAAATGAAGAAGAATTAGAAGAAACTTCAAGACGTCGTGGAACTAAGGTTTCATTTACTCCAGACGAAACTATCTTTAAAAACTTTAAATATCGTAATGAGTATATCGAAAAGATGCTCAAAAATTATGTGTATTTAAATCCCGGCCTTACTATTATGTTTAATGGGGAGAAATTTTATTCTGAAAATGGATTAAAAGACCTTTTGGGAGATAGTATTAATGAAGAAGATCAATTATACCCTATCATCCATATTAGAGGGGAAGATATTGAAGTTGCACTTACCCATAGTAAAACTCAATATTCTGAAGAATACCATTCTTTTGTAAATGGACAAAACACCTCTCAAGGAGGAACACATTTAATAGCTTATAGGGAATCGATAGTTAGAACTATTCGGGAATTCTTCGGTAAGAATTATGAGTCCTCAGATATTCGTAAATCGGTGGTTACAGCGATAAGCATTAAAGTAATGGAGCCTATTTTTGAAAGTCAGACCAAGACAAAACTTGGATCTACAGATATGGGTGGGGACCTTCCAACGGTGCGAACTTATATCAACGATTTTCTAAAGAAATATCTGGATAACTATCTGCATAAGAATCCGGAAACTGCCGAGAAACTACAACGAAAGATTTTACAGGCAGAGCGAGAGCGTAAGGAATTATCTGGAATTAGAAAATTGGCCAAGGATAGAGCTAAAAAATCCAGTTTGCATAATAAGAAACTTAGAGATTGTAGAATACATTTAGGGGATAGTAAAAAGGAACGCTATTTAGAATCTACCTTGTTTATTACCGAGGGAGATTCTGCGAGTGGAAGTATCACAAAATCCAGAGATGTAAATACGCAAGCAGTTTTCAGTTTAAAAGGAAAACCCTTAAATAGCTATGGGCTTTCTAAAAAGATCGTGTACGAGAACGAAGAGTTCAATTTATTACAGGCGGCTTTAAATATAGAGGAATCTATCGCAGATTTAAGATATAATAATGTTGTAATAGCTACCGATGCCGATGTGGATGGAATGCATATTAGATTATTGTTAATTACATTTTTCCTCCAGTTTTTTCCTGAATTAATAAAAGAAAATCACCTTTACATTTTACAAACTCCGTTATTTAGGGTTAGAAATAAAAAGGAAACAATATATTGCTATAGCCAAATAGAAAAACAGGATGCTTTGGATAAATTGAGTGGTAAAGTTGAGATCACTCGATTTAAAGGTCTTGGAGAAATATCTCCAGATGAATTCAAGCATTTTATTGGAGAGAATATCAGGTTGGATCCTGTTATGTTGGATAAAGAAATGTCTATAGAGGAATTGCTTAGTTTTTATATGGGCAAGAATACTCCGGATAGGCAGGAATTTATAATAGATAATTTAAAAGTTGAACTCGATTTGATAGAGGAATAGCCTATGAGGTTTAAAAATACCAGTGAAACTAAACTAGTTCCCTCTATTTATATGATAATAGTCGCAGCTTTTGTAACTAATATCTTTGTGAATTTAGAATTGATGGCTTCAGATAATGAAAGCACCATCGCATTCAGCCATTTTCTGCCAAATATTTTGCTCATTCTTTTTGGGATCTATTTCCATAGAATTGCGCAAATATTTGATTTTGACAGCGATGGAGAAACCCTGAATTTTAAGAATAACGGTTTATTTTTTTCGAAATTCATGGAGTATCGCGTAAAAAGAGCGGAATTTCCAAAAGGGAAATTACTAGACTTTAAAGTCAGGGATTTTTTATTTTATGCCACTCTTATAATTCATATTCAGAGTAGAAGAAAAAAAGGTCCTAGAAAATATACCTTCAATATTACCTTTTTAAGTAAAAAGAAAAAAAGAGGAATGATCGAGTCACTTAGAAAAGTGCTTGAGAAAAACAAAGTAGCGTCTTAATGGATTTAGAATATCAGGATAATTCACAGGAAGTCCCAGAAGAACAGGAGCAGTCTAAAGAAAAGCTTATTCGGGTTACAGGAATGTACAAAGATTGGTTTTTAGATTATGCTTCGTATGTAATATTAGAGCGCGCAGTGCCTGCCGTAGAAGACGGTTTTAAACCGGTACAGCGCAGGATCATGCACTCCATGAAAGATTTGGACGATGGTAGGTACAACAAAGTTGCAAATATCGTTGGGCACACCATGCAGTATCATCCTCACGGAGATGCGAGTATTGGAGATGCCATGGTACAAGTGGGGCAAAAGGAGTTGTTAATAGATATGCAGGGGAACTGGGGTAATGTATACACCGGTGACCGGGCAGCTGCTCCAAGATATATCGAAGCCAGATTATCCAAATTTGCCTTGGAGGTTATTTATAATCCTAAAATAACAAATTGGCAACTTTCTTATGATGGTAGGAAAAAAGAACCGGTAAATTTACCGGTAAGATTTCCGTTATTATTAGCACAAGGAGCAGAGGGAATTGCGGTTGGATTAAGTACCAGAATCCTTCCTCATAACTTTATAGAGCTCATAGATGCATCCATAAAACATTTAAAGGGAAAGAGTTTTAAATTATTCCCTGATTTTCCAACTGGTGGGGAAGCCGACGTTTCAAATTATAATGATGGGAAACGGGGTGGAAGGGTGAGAGTTCGCGCAAAAATTTCTCAGTACGATAAGAGTACCCTGGCAATAACAGAGATACCATTTGGTACCACAACCACTACTTTAATTGAATCTATTCTCAAAGCGAACGACAAAGGAAAGATCAAGATCAAGCGTATTGAGGACAACACGGCTGAACATGTAGAGATCTTAATCTATTTGCCCTCGAATGTATCCCCGGATAAAATGATTGATGCATTATATGCTTTCACGACTTGCGAGAATTCTATTTCTCCTTTAGGTTGTGTGATCATAGATAACAAACCAATCTTTTTGGGTGTTACAGAAATGCTGAAGCGCTCCACAGATCACACCTTGAACCTTTTAAAGAGAGATCTGGAGATTAGATTGGAAGAATTTGAAGAACAATGGCACTTTACTTCTTTAGAACGAATTTTTATTGAAAATAGAATCTATCGTGATATTGAAGAAGAAGAAACCTGGGAAGGTGTAATAAAAGCAATAGATAATGGTTTGAAACCTCACGTTACTCATTTAAAGCGTGCAGTTACAGAAGAAGATATTACCAGATTAACAGAAATTCGAATTAAGCGAATTTCAAAATTTGATATAGATAAAGCCCAGCAAAAAATAGATTCTCTTGAAGATGAAATAGCCCAAGTTAAACATCATTTAGAACATCTTATAGACTTTGCTATTGCCTATTTTTCGAGGTTAAAAAAAGAATACGGAGAAGGCAGAGAGCGTAAAACGGAGCTAAAACTTTTTGAAGACATAGAAGCCTCTAAAGTGGCTATGCACAACACAAAGCTGTACGTAAATAGAAAAGAAGGTTTTATAGGTACCTCCTTAAAGAAGGATGAATTTGTTGCAGACTGCTCCGATATAGATGATATAATTTGCTTTACTGCAGATGGGAATATGATGGTCACCAAAGTAGACTCGAAGACGTTCATTGGTAAAGATATTATACATGTTACTGTCTTTAAAAAGAAAGATAAGCGTACCATTTATAATCTCATCTACCGTGATGGGAAAAGCGGATCATCTTACATAAAACGATTTGCAGTTACTTCTGTAACAAGGGATAGGGACTATCCGGCCACACAAGGAACTAAAGATTCCAAGATATTATACTTTTCTGCCAACCCAAATGGAGAAGCAGAGGTTGTTACTGTGTATTTAAGACAGGTAGGAAGTATCAAGAAACTTAAGTTTGAATTAGATTTTGCAGATATGGCAATTAAAGGCCGAAATGTAAAAGGAAATATAGTAACCAAGTATTCTGTTAAGAAGATAGAACTAAAGGAAGAAGGGGTCTCTACTTTAAAACCTCGAAGAATTTGGTTTGATGATAGTGTAAAAAGACTAAATGTAGATGAGCGAGGGGAATTACTTGGCGAATTTAAAGGGGAAGATAGATTATTGCTTGTTACGCAGGATGGGGTTGCAAAAACCATTAAACCTGAATTAACAACCAGATTCGATGATGAATTTATCATTCTTGAAAAATGGTCTCCGAAAAAACCTATTTCTGCAATTTATTGGGAAGCAGAAAAAGAAAAGTACTACGTGAAAAGGTTCCTGATGGAAAATGAAGACCGAGAAGAGCAGTTCATTGGAGACCATGAAAAGTCGTATTTGGAATTGGTATCTACAGATTATATTCCGCAAGTGGAGCTTGTTTTTTCAAAAAATAGAGGAAAAGAAGCAAGAGAGAATCAAATAATTAATATTGAAGAATTTATTTCGATAAAAGGCGTTAAAGCGCTTGGTAATCAATTAACTACAGACAAAATAAAACAAATGAACATATTGGATCCATTGCCTTATGAGGTAGAGGAAGTGGTGCTTGAGGAATTGGAAGTGCAGGATGAGGAAGTCATTTCCGGAGATGATACTTTATCATCAAAAGGTCCTATAGAATATAAGCAGATTGAAGAAAATAAGAGTGGAGAAAGTCAAACAAAGCTATTTGATGAGTAATGGGATTGTTTAAAGAATTCAAAGAATTTGCCGTAAAAGGCAACATGATGGACATGGCGGTAGGTATCATTATTGGTACCGCCTTCAACAAAGTGGTAGATGTACTTGTAAAACAAGTTGTATTGCCGCCGCTCTCTATGCTTACCGATGGAATTAATTTTGCAGACAGAAGAATTGTACTTCGCGAAGGAATGGATCCTAATCAAGCCGGAGCAGTTGAGGTTAAGGAGATTGCTATAGGCTACGGCGCCTTGGTAGAAGCACTGCTGGATTTTGTTATTATTGGGTTTACGATCTTTTTGGTAGTGAAATTCATGAATAGTTTTAGAAGGAAAGCTCAAGACCCTAAAGATAAAACCGTAGAAACCCCCAAGGAGATCCAGTTATTGTCTGACCTAACAGATTTGATGCAAGAACAAAATGAGCTCCTTAAAAACAGGAAAAGCGACTGATTGAACTGTTTTACCCCAGTAATTATTTTCAAATAGTTATATTAAATTTGACGTTATGCTATCTCGGTAGCTACCGGGATCGGGATTACAATTGAACTCAATGTCATTCTGAGCCTGTCGAAGAATCTCAATGAGCCAGCATTTCGTTATAAAGGAGATCCCTCCTTCGTCGGGATGACAATAGAATATTGTTGTATGTTTGTAGTTAACTAATGAGGCCATGAAACACCCCGATTTTACAGGACTAAATGGACAAGAAGGTCAGTAGGGTTAAGCCTTCAATGAAGTGTTAGTTTTCAATTTTTGTTACCGTCCCCTTCTTTTTCTTGGGATCACCCACTAATCCATATTCAAAAGTATAGGAATCTTGTTTTGTGGTAAGGATCTTAATGTGCAAAGGTTTTCTTTCAGCGATATTTTTTGGGTGTAGGTTCTTAATTATATACTCACAATCGTTTAACCACCTTACAGAAGACGTGTCTACAGAGCCTTGGAAAGTGTCTATTTCCAGTGTGTCATTCCTATAAAAAGTAGAAACAACCAACTCACCATTTAAATAAGATTCAAATTTAAATGTTCCGGTATGGAATTGTGCGCAATCCCGTTCGGGAGAGTAGCAGGAGATTAATAAAAAAAAGATACAGAGGCAAAGAAGAAGTTTATTCATTTAAATTGGAATTCCACGATCATAAATTTTAAATGCCCATTATGGGCTTTCAGGCTGCAAAATAATGATAATAAAGTTTAATTATCAATTTTCGAAAGCTTCAAAAGAGCCATCTTCATAAAAAAACACCACCCGCTTTATGATTTTTGTTGAAGAGCTGCTCTCGGCAAAGGTCTTTTCTAAAATAGCACCTTCTTTAGATGCTGCATTTCGGGAATTCTCATTCCTTGCTAATGGGGCAGGAGATTCTGTTTTTTTAGATGGAATGGGTTTTTCTGCTTTCGATTTAGGGAAACTTCCCTTCCCGTTTAACAGCCAATATAATTCGACTTCAGGATAAGTCTGTACAATTTTAAGCACAAAATCCAAGCTCGGTTTATTTCTTCCGGAAAGAATATGAGAGATAGAAGAGCGACCCACCTGTATGGCATCTGCAAAAACTGCGGCAGAAATATCATAATAATCAAGGATTATTTGCAGTCTTTTTGAAAACTCCTCACTGTTTACCATTGTAAATTCAAGTTTGATTTATATGTGTTTACAAATGTAAAGCAATGGTTTCGATATTGCAAATTACAATTGTAATTTGTTGCAAGTGTATTGAATATAAAGTTTATATAAAATATAGTAATATACTAAGGAACAATAATTTATATATAAAATATTGCAGTATTGGAATATTTCCACCTTCCCGAATCATTCTTCAACAAAGATTGTTTACGATTGTAAACAAAACTACATAATTTATTTGTTTACAATTGTAAAATAATGATTATTTACTTTTGTAAACATGATAAGGAGCACAAAACATTTATTAAAAGAATACGAAGCATTTAAAGAGACTGCCTTAGCGGGTAGATATATAAATACTACTCATATTTCTATTCCTCTTGAAAAGGCATCATCGAATTTTGATGTGGAAATAGTTGGTGAATCTACTTTAGGGGAACCCATACATTTAATAAAAGTTGGGACAGGAAAGATTAAAATTCTAATGTGGTCACAAATGCATGGAAATGAATCGACCACTACAAAGGCGGTTTTTGATGTGCTGAATGTATTTAGTGAAAATTCCCAGGACGCTACTATAAACAACATTTTAAGCTCCTGTGCTATTTATATAGTTCCTATGTTAAATCCAGATGGGGCAAAGGCGTACACACGTACCAATGCTAACGGAGTAGATTTAAATAGAGATGCTAAAGAACTTAATCAAATTGAAAGTCGGATTTTAAGAAAACTATTCGACGAATTTCAACCGGACTTCTGCTTTAATCTCCATGATCAGCGTACTATTTTTAGTGCTGGGGAGAATCCATTTCCTGCAACGCTGTCTTTTTTAACTCCTTCAGAAGATATTGAAAGATCTGTAACCCCGGGGAGAGAAGAGTCTATGAAGGTTATTGGTGCCATATATAGAGAGCTCTCAGAGCAACTTCCTAATTGTATTGGGCGATATGATGATGGTTATAATGCTAACTGCACAGGAGATACATTTCAGAACTTGGGAGTACCTACTATTTTGTTCGAGGCAGGTCATGCTAACGGCGACTATGCTCGGGAAAAAACTAGAGAATATGTATTTTATGCTATTCTTTCTGGTCTAAATGCAATTGCAACACGATCTTATAAGGAAATTGCTTCTTCTGTTTATTTTGAAATACCAGAGAATGAGAAGTTATTTTATGATTTAATACTGAGGAATGCAGAGGTACAAGGGAAGATCGTAGATATTGCCATCCAATTCAAGGAAACTTTAAAGGGAAATAAGATAAATTTTTTAGGAACTGTAGAAAATATTGCCCCAAAATTAGCGTTCTTTGCACACCGAGAAATCAACTGCGATTTCCAAGAAGTCACTCTTCCAGATCTTAAACCTCTTTTCGAAAACGTTATAGTAGATAAAATTCTTGTTAAAAATGAGGTTTTAGTGATAAATTATGATAAATATTAATAATATTTGATAATTATTTATTTAAAATGTATTAATTTTGTGTTTCATTAAAAGACTTTAAGAATTATGGCAAAATATAAATTAGACGAAACCGATCATCAAATTCTGGATATGTTAATCGAGAATACTCGAACTCCGTTTACAGATATTGCTAAAAAATTGAATATTTCTGCAGGAACTGTGCATGTGCGAGTTAAAAAGATGGAAGAAGCACAAATAATTTTAGGTTCAACTCTAACGCTGAACTACGAAAAATTAGGGTATGCATTTATAGCTTATGTAGGTATCTTTTTAAAGAATACCTCTCAAACGAAATTTGTATTGGAACGCATTAATGATATTCCTTTTGTAACCGTTGCTCACGTAACTACTGGGAAATTTAATGTTTTCTGTAAAATTCGTGCAAAGAATACGCAACATGCAAAAGAGATTATTTTTCAATTAGATGATATTGAAGGTGTTTATAGAACCGAAACAATGATTTCATTAGAGGAAAGCATGAATGATAAAAAACGTTTAATGCATTCTATCTTTAAAGAATTGTAGATTTTCATGAAATAGCATTAAAATCCCTTTATTCCATTTGGTCTAAGGGGCTTTTTTATATATTGAACTTTTAATTTTTTAACTATTTTATGAAAACATCAGCTATAAACCCATCAGAATATAATGCGTATTACCAAACTTATATTGATAAGTTGCCAGATGAAGAATTACTTGTAATTCTAGAAGATCTAAAAATTGAATTTGTAAATTTTTTGAAGGGGCTGAAGGAGGAAGACTTAAAGCATTCTTATGCAGAAGGAAAATGGACGGTAGCACAGGCGCTTCAACATTTAATAGATACCGAAAGAATATTTCAATATCGTGCTCTAAGCATTTCAAGAGAAGATTTAACTCCACTTCCCGGGTTCGACCAAGATGCATATGTTCCCGTATCTAAAGCGAATAGACGAAGTCTTGCAAGTTTTATTAAGGAATTCGAATTGGTGAGAGATGCCGGAATTGCTTTATATGAAAGTTTGGAGGATGAAATGTTAAGTAAAATTGGAGACGCCAGTAAATCTCCCCTTAGTCCGCGAGCTGCAGGGTTTATCTCCGCAGGCCACCAAAAACATCATCTAATCTTATTCAAATCCCATTATGGGTTATGAGCACCCTTAAGACATTTTGGAAGCTTTTAAGGCGGTCCTATGTTAGTTGGATGAGTAACGATCCTTGGGCAAGAAGTGCTATTATTGCGTATTACACCCTGTTTTCATTGCCATCTT
>JAGXIJ010000092.1 GCA_024635675.1 Gillisia sp. | reverse complement strand
TAAAAGTTCTACGCTGTATACATCAATCTCGTTCATTCCCACCAAATTACCTATTGGGAAGTTTAAAGCAGGAGAAGAATTGTCCATTCCATCTACCAATTGCATAAAACGCGTGTTGGCAAATGTGGCAAAACCTCTAGTATTAACGGATTTAAACGTTAAACTATTGGTATTGACATCGACACCTTTAAGGTTCTCAAGTCCTTCATAAAAACTAGCTGAAGCTGTATTTTTTATTTCCTTCAGACCAAAACGTTCTACCGTCACTGGCGATTCAAATATACGCTCTGGTGTTCTAGAAGCAGAAATCACTATTTCATCTAAAGCACTTCCTTCCAATAAAGTGGCATTTACAACTTGATTATTTGAAGTTACTGGAACTCGAAGGGTTTCGTAGCCTACGCTACTAATTTGTAATGTGAAAGGAGGGGCTATGGAAACCGTTAGAATAAAATCTCCATTTAAATCTGAAACGGTCCCTTCAGAAATTTCGGTGACCAAAATATTGGCCCCCAATACCGGGATATTATTATTGTCCACAATACGACCAGTAATTGTAGTCTGGGCGAAGGCAGTAAGGCAACATAAAAAAAAGACAAAAGTGAAATATTTTTTCATATTCTAATTTTAAGAAGTTTTCATTAACAATTTAATTAATAAAACGTCTTAAAATTACAATATAATAACTAACTATTAACAGGGTTGTTAACTATTCTACAGTTACAGATTTAGCCAAATTTCTAGGCTGATCTACATTTTTACCCAACATAACTGCAATATGATAAGAAAGCAACTGCATTGGTATTGTAGTTAACAATGGAGTTAGTGACTCTATAGTATGTGGAACTTCAATTACAAAATCTGCAAGTTCTTTTACCGCTTCATCTCCTTCTGTTACTATACCAATAATTTTACCTTTTCTGGATTTGATCTCCTGAATATTGCTAACCACTTTTTCGTAATGACCCATTTTAGTTGCAATTACCACAACCGGCATTTGCTCATCGATCAAGGCAATAGGTCCATGCTTCATTTCTGCAGCAGGATATCCTTCTGCATGAATATAAGAGATCTCCTTTAATTTTAAAGCACCTTCTAATGCCACCGGGAAATTATAACCCCGCCCCAGGTATAAACAGTTCTTTACATCTTTATATTTAAAAGCAATTTCCCTAATATGCTCATTCGTAGTTTCTAAAACTTTTGCGATTTTAGCTGGAATAGCTTCCAATTGTTGCAAGTGATGTCTAAAATCTGAATCGGATATTGTTCCTCTATATTTGGCTAATTTTAAAGCCATTAATGTAAGAACCGTTATTTGTGTTGTAAAAGCTTTCGTTGAAGCAACTCCTATTTCTGGTCCTGCATGCGTATAAGCACCTGCGTGAGTTTCTCTGGAGATGGAAGACCCAACTACATTACAAACCCCAAAAACAAAAGCTCCTTTTTCTTTAGCCAGCTTTATAGCCGCCATAGTATCTGCCGTTTCCCCACTTTGTGAAATAGCAATCACCACATCATTTTCATGAATAATCGGATTTCTATATCTAAATTCTGAAGCGTATTCCACTTCTACAGGGATTCTAGCTAAATCTTCGAAAATATATTCCGCCACCAATCCTGCATGCCAGGAAGTACCACAAGCCACAATAAGGATTCGCTTTGCCTTTGCAATTCGTTCAATATTGTCATCTACCCCAGCCATTCTAATAATTCCTTCATCCACTAACATACGCCCTCTGTAGGTATCTGTTATTGCATTAGGCTGCTCATAGATCTCTTTAAGCATAAAATGCTCGTATCCTCCTTTTTCGATCTGCTCTAAATTCAATTGTAATTCCTGAATATAAGGATCTACTAAAGAGTCATCTTGTATTTTTCTTACTTTAATCTGTTTACCAAGTCTTACTACTGCCATTTCGCCATCTTCAAGATAAATAGCGTTATTAGTAAACTCAATAAATGGGGAAGCATCTGAAGCAATAAAAAACTCATTTTCTCCAATTCCAATCGCTAAAGGGCTACCAAGTCTGGCAACTACCAACTCATTTGGTTTTCTTTTGTCAAAAACCGTAATCGCATATGCTCCAATAGTTTGGTTTAAGGCAATTTGAACCGCCTTTCCTAACTTCACATCTTCATTGAGCATCACATCTTCAATAAGATTAACCAATACTTCCGTATCTGTATCAGATTGAAAAGTGTAACCTCTCTTTATCAATTCCTTCTTAAGTGAAGAGTAATTTTCTATAATTCCATTATGGATAATTACCAGATTCCCTGAATTCGAATAATGCGGATGTGAATTAACGTCATTAGGAACCCCATGGGTTGCCCATCTAGTATGACCTATTCCAACATTTCCATTGGTAGAAGTGGTAGAATTAAATTTAGCTTCAAGATCTGCGACCTTACCCTTTGTTTTACAAAGATTCAATTCCTTCCCATCAAATAATGCAATACCAGCACTATCATAACCTCTATATTCTAATCTGTGTAATCCTTTTAACACTATAGGATAAGCCTCTCTATACCCTATATAACCTACAATTCCGCACATAATCTAATTGTTTGTTTCTGTATAATAAATATTAAACTGTAACCTTTTTGAAACCTCAGGAGATAAATTCCCGTGCAACACAGTTCCCTCTGGAGTGATAACAGATGCTCTTGGCACTCTGGTAACCTCATCTACTGGAGTTTTCAAAGCTGAATTTCTTACTAAGTTAATGTTTTGTGTAACCACAAGTCCTAATCTCACATTTGTAGAGTCGTTATTTAAAACATTCTTTACATGCTCGGTTATTCTTATTTTATAACTAACTCCCTCTCCGCTTTCATTTCTTTCTAATCTGCCGGAATGAGTAGTAACTGAAGTTAATGGATTTTCAGTATTTAAAGTAGGATCTATAAGGTAATCAAACAATTGCTCATTTGTTTTCAAATTGTATAAATAGATGCGTTCTGGTTCTAAATCGCCACCCTCAACTCTATTTTGATCTACAAAAAATATTAGGTTAGCCTCATTAATCAACCACTTATTAGCTCTTAATTCTGCTAATTCTGTTTCATCTTCAAATAAATTAATAACCGACATGGCGCCTTCGCCTCCTTTTAAAAATAAATTCTCTGCCCCAGTTTGTGCATTCCCTTCAGCAATTTCTGAAGTTATTCCGGTTGGGAAATCTTCTGAAAAAGCATTAACGGTATTCGGCCCGAAATTTAATTTATATATTGCGGGCTTACCCACCATATCTGTAGAGTCACCATCCCCATCAGAATCTGAAGAATCAACAACTTGAGAATTATAATATATTGTAATCCCTGCCTCAGCATTAGCGAAATTAAGCAATAGCATATTTCCATCCCCATTTAAAGGTTCCGCTTTAAAATAAAGCCCTCTAATAAAATTCTTAAAGTTATTGTTATTAGATAGTTCCGGAGAATCCTGTTTGTTAATTATGTTATCCTGAAAAAATTGAATTGGCAAGTTTGCTCTTAACCTTGGTGTTACACGTACCGTATCCAATACATTAGTTTCATTAAATTGACCATAAACTACTTCTTCATCTGAAGGAAGATAGTTTTCATTCGTATATAATGGATCACCAATTAAATTGCTTTCAAAAAGTGGACCCTGGTTTGAATAATATTTCTGAGCAGTTGCAAAATTTGCGTCTGGATCAAAATCATTTAAGAAAAAATTCGACCTGCTAACTGTTAATTTGTATGGTGAGTTCCCAAATATAGAATCTAATTCATAAACCGGATTACCATCCTCTCCCGCCTCTACTGCCTTACTAAAATATGGTAGTGTCAATACTACGCTGTCTACAACAGGCTGGTCCCCGAATTGAGGATTGTTAGAAGTTAAGGATAATTGCGTTAAAACATTAGCGACTTGCTGTCCATACACTGGTTCGTTATAAACCCCCAACAAATTAGCCGAAAGACCATTAGTCTGGACTGGTCCTATTTTATTGCTATGGGCTTTTACACCTGCCTTATAAAGCGGAACATTATTAAATTGCCCACCAATAAGTGTCCCACCAATTGTGTTAAAATCGCTATCACATGAGGTAAATGCTAATACCAATAGCAATGCTATTGGAGCTAAGCGTGCTCTTTTCAAAAAAATCATTCGGTATAAATTACTTATTGTGATAATACTTGAGTATTGTAAAAATCTTGGTATGCAGCAGAAAACTCTTCCGGGGTTTTATAATCTAAAACCGGCTTTTCTTGTTTCTTTAAATATTTTGATAATTCTGCCGGAATATTATCTCCGCCAATAATTACTGCATCAGAGTTATCTATGGCAGTTTTCATCAAATTAACATAAGTTGGTTTTTTTAAATGCTTCACATTATCAGTTTCCAACCCATCAAAAAGAATTTTCTTGTGCATTGAAGTATCTAACGACTCATCGAAACTTTGATTGTACACAGAGGTAACAATTTTTGCGCCAGAAAATAAAGGCTCGTTTCCGTAGTAGTTTCTTAGATACAATGGCAACAATGAAGATAGCCAGCCATGTACGTGAATAATATCTGGAGCCCAGTTCAATTTCTTAACTGTTTCAATTACTCCTTTTGCGAAGAAAATTGCGCGCTCATCATTGTCTGGAAATAAATTCCCCTCCTCATCTGTGAGTGTAGCTTTCCTTTTGAAATAATCTTCGTTATCTATAAAATAAACCTGCATCCGCTCTTTAGGAATAGAGGCAACTTTAATAATTAATGGCATATCCAGATCATCTATCACCAAATTCATCCCAGACAATCTAATTACCTCGTGTAATTGATGCCTTCTTTCATTGATGTTGCCATAACGTGGCATAAAAATTCTGATTTGCCCCCCTAAACCATTTACCATTCTGGCAGCTTCAAAAGACATAGATGATATATCGGTTTCGGGCAAGTAAGGAATAACTTCAGATGATACGTATAATATCCTCTTATCTTTCATAAATATTTTGCTTTTGCGAATAAAAAACACGCAAAATTACAAAATTTTATGCAGTTTGATTAAGTTTGCAGGCTGTTAATTTTATAATAAAATGCAGATTATTAAAGAGAAAGCCGCCTTAACAGGTGTAATTTCCACATTAAAATCTAAAGGTTTCCACATTGGAATGGTGCCTACAATGGGCGCATTGCATGAGGGACACCTCTCTCTGGTGAGACAAGCTGCTGCTATTTGCGACGTGGTAGTGGTGAGTGTTTTTATTAATCCTACCCAATTCGACAAAGCCACCGATTTAGACAATTACCCTAGAACACTAGGCTCTGACACTTCAAAATTAGAAGAATTAAATCTAAACCTTATTGTTTTTACTCCAACAGCTGCAGAGCTATATAACGATAATATAACATCTGAACATTTTCAATTTGACGGTTTGGAATATGAAATGGAAGGGAAATACAGAGTCGGACATTTTGACGGAGTTGGCACAGTGGTGAAAAAACTTTTTGAACTTGTACAACCCGATAAGGCGTTTTTTGGTGAAAAAGATTATCAGCAATTACTGATAATAAAAAAATTATCACAACTCTCACACCACCCCGTAGAAGTTATAGGTTGCCCAATATCTCGGGAAAATAACGGCTTAGCAAGGAGTTCCAGAAACGAACGACTAAGCCCTGAGATTAGGCTGGAAGCTTCATTTATACACGAAACGCTATTAAAAGCAAAAGATAAATTTGGCACAGAAAGTGTAAATCAGATAACACAGTGGCTAGAAAATGAATTTAAGGGCCATCCATATTTTAAATTGGAATATTTTGAAATTGCCGATAGTGAAGGTTTAAAACCAGTTACAAAAAAAGTGGGAGGTAAAAACTATCGGGCATTTATAGCAGTATATTCTGAAGACATTAGGCTTATAGACAATATCGCCTTAAATTATTAAACAAATTGTATGTTGATTCACGTAGTAAAATCTAAAATTCATCGCGTAAAATGCACGGGTGCAGATCTTAATTATATTGGAAGTATTACCATAGATCAAGATCTTATGGAAGCTGCCAATATTATTGAAGGGGAAAAAGTGCAAATAGTAAATAATAATAACGGAGAACGCATAGAGACCTATGCTATTCCAGGCCCAAGAAATTCAGGTGAGATTACGCTAAATGGTGCAGCTGCCAGAAGAGTTGCAAAAGGGGACATTCTAATTCTTATTACTTATGCCATTATGGAATTAGAGGAAGCTAAATCCTTTAAACCCGCTTTGGTTTTTCCTAATGAAGAAAACAATCTTTTGAATTAATACTTGAAGAAAACTACCCTCAAAATATTAAAGATCATACTCCCACTTTTGTTGGGAGTTTTTTTAATTTGGTACTCAATTGGGAATGCCACACCCCTGGAAAGGGAAGAGCTTTTAGAGAACATCACATCTGCAAACCCGTTATTCATTCTAATTTCTTTACTCTGCGGATTGCTCTCGCATCTTTCAAGAGCTTATAGATGGAGATTTCTATTGGAGCCTTTAGGTTATAAACCTAAATTCTTAAACAGTTTTATGGCTGTTATGGTAGCCTACCTTGCAAATTTCGGGATCCCACGCTCGGGGGAGGTACTTAGAGGTGTTACAATTTCGAGTTATGAAAAAATACCCTTCGAAAAAGCTTTTGGAACTATTATTTCAGAAAGAATAGCCGATTTTATAATGCTTTTGTTAGTGATCATGGCTGCCATGATCTTTCAAACAGAATATTTACTGGCGTATTTTGATGAAAATAATATAAATCCTTTTTTCACTATTGCAATTTTATTAGGGATTGTAGCTATTGGGATTTTCACCCTAAAGATGATCAGGAAATCTAAAATTAGATTCTTCAAAAAAATAAAAAAGTTTGCCAAAGGCTTATTAGAGGGAATGCGAAGCATCTTAAAAATGAAACAAAAAGGAGCGTTTCTTTTTCACACCTTATTTATATGGGCAATGTACTTATGTATGTTCTATTCATTAATTTTTACAGTGCCAGAAACCTCAGGACTTCCCTTTGGTGTAGTGCTATTAGCCTTTGTTGTAGGGTCATTTGCGATTTCGGCTACTAATGGCGGAATTGGAGTCTATCCCATAGCAATTGGAGCTAGTCTTATGCTCTTCGGAATTAGCAAACAAGGGGGTGAAGCATTTGGATGGATCACCTGGGGAACCCAAACAATACTAATAATTATAATTGGAGGACTCTCTTTCTTGTTCCTTCCTATTTTTAACCGTAATAAATAAAATAGCTATATTGTGCAGGACAATTAAAACTTAACCTATGCACAAAAAATTACTTTTAATTTGTCTGTTTCTAGCCCCTAATCTTTTTACAGCACAAACAATTTACAAAACCATTCAATCTTCTAAAATCGGTGAAGAGCGACATTTAAAAATTCAACTTCCTAGAAATTACGAAGAAAATAAGAACAAATCCTACCCTATTCTTATCGTTTTAGATGGGGATTATTTATTCGAACCTGTAGCAGGAAATGTAGATTTCTACTCCTATTGGGAAGATATCCCAGAGATGATCGTTGTAGGTATCAATCAGAGTAATACTAGAGAATCAGATGCTTTTTATGATAACGAACGGTTTTTACCCTCTAAAACAGGGGCGAAATTTTTTGAGTTTATCGGGATGGAATTAATGACTTATTTAGATGCTAACTATCGTACCGCCCCGTTTAGAGTAATTATGGGCCACGATTATACTGCTAATTTTATTAATTATTATTTACTTAAAGAAAATCCACTTTTCCAAGGATACATAAATTTAAGTCCAGATTTGGCACCGGAAATGGCAAACCGGGTAGTTACAGCATTAACGAATTCTGAAAGCAAGATTTGGTATTACTTGGCCACTGCAGATGAAGATATTCCTGCTCTTAAAGAAGATATTATAAGCTTCGATATACAGCTGAAAAACATAAATAATGAAAACATAAAATACAATTTCGATAATTTTGCTCAAGCTTCACACTATACGCTGGCAGGAAATGCTATTCCCAAAGCAATAGAGCAGATATTTGAAGTATATCGCCCAATTTCTTTACTTGATTATAATCGAACACTATTGCAGACATCTGTTTCTTCCTATGGGTTTTTGGTTGAAAAGTATGACAACATCAAAACCCTATTTCATATAGATAAACAGATTAGATTAAATGACTTTTTAGCTGTTTACAATGCCATAGAAAGAACCGAAAAATGGGAGGAAATGCACGATCTTTCAAAACTTGCAGAAAAGCATTATCCAAAAACCATGCTTTCCACCTATTTTGAAGCTAGGTATGACGAAGAAACAGGAAATCCAAAAAGAGCTATGCGAAGCTATCAAAAGGCATACGGGCAAGAAGCCATTGCTTTTTTAACAATCGATTTTATGCTAGATAAAGCAGAAAAAATTAAGCAAGATTTCGGATATTGATCCCCGGTATATTTAAAGATTCATATTTCATTACCCTTATTTATGGCTAAGATTAAATCTGCATTTTATTGTCAAAATTGTGGCACCCAGCATTCAAAATGGCAAGGACAATGTTCGGCTTGTAAAGAATGGAATACCCTTGTTGAAGAGGTAATCCAGACCCCTGAAAAGGCAGATTGGAAATCGCCAACTGTTAGGGAAGTAAAAAGGGTGTCTAAGCCTCTTAAAATCGCAGAGATCGAGGTTTCTTCTGAAATCAGATTGAATACCAATAATTCTGAATTAAACAGAGTCCTAGGTGGGGGAATTGTTCCCGGCTCATTAACCCTTTTGGGAGGGGAACCCGGAATAGGAAAAAGCACTTTGTTATTGCAAATATCGCTTCATTTAAGCCATAAAACCCTTTATGTTTCTGGAGAAGAAAGCCAGCAACAAATAAAAATGAGAGCAGAGCGGATTAACCCTAATCCAGCCAATTGCTATATTCTTACAGAAACAAAGACCCAGAATATCTTTAAGCAAATTGAAACTTTGCAACCGGAGATAGTTATTATAGATTCCATACAAACCCTTCATAGTGATTATATAGAAAGTTCTCCCGGAAGTATTTCTCAGGTACGAGAATGTACAGCAGAATTAATAAAATTCGCAAAGGAGACAGGAGTACCGGTTATATTGATTGGACATATAACAAAAGAAGGCAGCATAGCCGGTCCAAAAGTATTAGAACACATGGTAGATACTGTATTGCAATTTGAAGGCGACAGGAATCATGTATATAGAATATTAAGAGCGAATAAAAACAGATTTGGCTCTACTCACGAACTGGGAATTTATGAAATGCTGGGTAGCGGATTAAGAGAAGTATCCAACCCCTCAGAAATATTGATTTCCAAGAATGATGAAGGCCTAAGTGGAACAGCAATTTCTGCTACTCTCGAGGGCATGAGACCCTTAATGATAGAAATTCAGGCATTGGTGAGCTCTGCAGTATACGGGACCCCACAACGCTCTACAACGGGATATAATGCCAAAAGATTAAATATGCTTCTAGCCGTTCTAGAAAAACGAGCCGGATTTAGATTAGGGGCTAAAGATGTCTTCCTAAATGTTACCGGAGGAATTTCTGTAGACGACCCTGCGATAGATCTTGCGGTAATCGCAGCCATTCTATCATCTAACGAGGATATTGCGATTTCTAAGGACATTTGTTTTGCAGCCGAAATTGGATTAGCGGGAGAAATTAGGCCTGTAACCAGAGCTGAGCAGCGCATTATTGAAGCAGAAAAATTAGGTTTTGCTACGATCCTGATCTCCGCACAAACCAAACTTCCAAAAAACAACTATGTAATTAAAATTCAGAAAGTAGCTAAGATAGAAGATGTGGTAAGCTTTTTATTTAGCTAGTATTACGGAGCTGGGTTTGGTATGGCCTCATGCACTTCATTTATCTCCTGAAGAACTTTCTCGGACAGGTTTACCTCTATACTTCCAATGTTTTCTTTAAGTTGATCCAGAGTTGTAGCACCAATTATACTACTGGTTACAAAGGGTTGCATATTTACGAATGACAATGCCATCTGCGAAGGATTTAATTGGTTATCGTTAGCAATTTTCACATATTTCTCTATTGCCTTCAATGCCTGTGCGTTTCCATATCGACTGTACTGAGGAAACAATGTCAACCTTCCTTTTGCATTCTTATCTTTTAAATATTTCCCGCTAAGAGACCCCATTCCTAAAGGAGAATAAGGGAATAATCCCACGTTTTCACGATGATAAATTTCAGCAAGGCCAATTTCATCCTTCCTATTAAGCAAGCTGTATGGATTTTGAACAGTGCTAATTCTTGGAGCCCCATTTCTGGCCTCTTCCAAACATCGCATAACACCATAAGGGGATTCATTGGAAAGTCCAATTTTTCTAATCTTTCCTTCTTTGATAAATTCATTTAAATTGAAAAGAATTTCTTTGAAATTATCTTCCCATTCTTCAGATGAATTTCTTTGATATCCTCGTTTTCCAAAGAAATTAGAATTTCTTTCCGGCCAGTGTAATTGATAAAGATCTATATAATCTGTTTGTAGTCTTTTTAAACTTTTTGAAAGTGCTTCATTTAAAGCGGCTTTAGAGTAACCTAAATTGGGCCTAATATGAGCCATTGCTTTTCCGGGACCCGCAATTTTGGTGGCTAAAACAACCTTATCCCTATTTCCTGTTTTATGGAACCAACTACCTATAATTTTCTCGGCACTTCCTTGTGTGTCCTTATTTGCCGGAATCGAATACATTTCGGCGGTGTCAATAAAGTTCACGCCCATTTCTAAGGCATAGTCCATCTGCCCATGTCCTTCTTCTTCTGTGTTTTGTTGTCCCCAGGTCATAGATCCTAAACAGATCTTACTTACTTTAATATCGGAATTGGGGAGGGTGGTATATTTCATTTTAGTAGTGTGAAATTTTCTTTAAAAAACGTTTATCGGGAATTATAAGTTATGTTTTTACTGGATATAAGGGGAGTCAAATTCCAATAAAACCGGGCAATGATCGCTGTGCATAGCATCTGGTAAGATAACCGCTCGTTTTAATTTTGATTCCATTGGTTGGGAAACCAAATTATAATCTATTCGCCAGCCTTTATTATTTCCACGAGCACCAGCTCTATAACTCCACCATGAATATTGATCTGTAGCTTCTTTATTAAAATGACGGAAGGAATCTATAAACCCACTTTTCATAAAACCATCTATCCATTCTCTTTCTACAGGAAGGAATCCTGAGGTGTTTTTCAACCTTACAGGATCGTGAATATCTATAGCCTCATGACAAATATTGTAATCGCCACAAATAATTAAATTCGGTATTTGGATCTTCAAATTATCTATATATAACTGAAAATCTGCCATATATTGGAATTTATGTTCCAGCCTTTTGATATTTGTACCTGAAGGTAAATAAAGACTCATCACTGAAAACCCATCAAAATCTATGCGGATATTTCGGCCTTCAAAATCCATATAATCTATTCCAGTACCATATTCTACGTGTAATGGCTCGTGTTTACTCAAAACAGCTACTCCACTATACCCCTTCTTCTGGGCGGGATACCAATAATTATATTTATACCCGGCATCTTCAAAAAGGCTAAGATCCAATTGGTCTGGTGAGGCTTTTATTTCTTGTAAGCAAACAACATCAGGATCGGTAATGGTTAACCATTCTAAGAATCCTTTTCTAATAGCTGCTCTAATTCCATTTACATTGTAGGATATTATTTTCATAAACTTTAAAATATTTGAATAGCAGCAGCTATCAATTAATTTGACAAAAAAAATCGGGTTGATTTAAATTGATATTACGAAATGAATCGAGATTATTTAACTAGAAATCGCTTTACAATTCCAACATCTCTGGTTCCTATTCTTAATAAATAAGCTCCTGTTGCCGCATAAGACATATCGAACTCATACAAATAACCTTGACCATTACTCTCCACTTGATTTTCGATCATTTTCTGACCTAATAAGTTATGAATGGTAATTCGCAGTGGTTGTTCAAACTGAGTATCTAAGAACACTCTAAACACACCTTCTCCTTGATCGGCTATCTCGAGGTTAGCTTCATTCAAAAGAAAATCATCTAGATCTAAAGTAGAATCTATAATTTTTACCGTATAATCATGAGTAGTTCCAAATTCCATCACGCTACAAGGATTATTTAAATCCCCGTCAAAGGAAGTATCTCCAGCACGCACTCTTAATAAATGTTGTCCCAAAGGAGCGTTCTTTGGCAAGGTAAAATCAAATGAGAAAGCTGTATTTGCAGCAGATAGCGTTTGGGAAGTGATTAAAATTTCTGAATCATCAAATGCCCCATTATCATTAAGATCTATCCACATAGAGAATTTTTCGTCTTGTGGATTATCAAAAAGTGTTTTAACCGTAACGGTAAAAGTGCCTTTAGAACGGTCTAAATTAGTAGAAAAACCTATATAATCTCCATATCCATTGGTACAGGGAATGCGTTCGTTTAAAATACTTCCTAATTGGAAAAAGGATATTCCATCTCCAAAACTAGAACAGTCTGATCCTATAGGAATACAATTTAAGTTGGCTACAGATTTTGTTTTAGAATTGTTGGTGTTATCCTGATCTCCCTCTAAATTGGTTTCCGCAAAAATGAGGTATCGTCCGGAAGTGGAAAGATTGGCTTTTTGAGAAAAGGTATAAACTGCATTTTCACCCACCGGGATCGTTCCTGGGAAAACTTCATTAATTTTTCGGTTATTCTCAATTCTATATGCAACTGGGATATTGGATTGTGGTTCTCCTCCAAAATTTTCAATAGTAATAGTTACTTCTTCTGAAGAGGTTAAATTAAGACCGGTTTTTGGAGAGTCTATAGATGTAACACCCACGTCCTTGGCGAATAAATTTTTCACAGTGGTAGTAAATGAATCGTTGAACGCATTTTCATCTATACCCAAATTTGTGCTTGCCGTAAAAGTATATGTTTGACCAATAGTCCCCAGATTTGCCTGAGTTGCAAAAGTAAAATCTACAGAACTTGTTCCGGGAATAGTTCCAGTATACGTTTCGGTAATAACAGGACCTCCATCTACAGAATAACTAACCGGAATATTTGTTTGTGAGGCAACTCCGAAATTCCTAATAGTTACCGTAACTGTTTCCGAAGAGGATAATGTAGCGTTTATAGGCTGCACCAAAGCAACAGCACCAACATCATTAGTGAAATCTGGAGCCAATTTAAAAACTCCTACCCTGTTCTTTCTATCTGGATTATCAAAGTATTCTCCATTATGCCAAAAAGTTAGATCATCTGCCGGGTCTATTGTTAAGTGTGCATAATCTCCATATCTAGAAGATGGATCTGGAGTTAGTCCTTTAACGATAACAGCCTCTTTTACTGTCATAATTCCTTTTGGGTCGCTGCTATATCTTCCAGTATATCTAATTGACGGGAAAATAGGGCTCTCAGGGCTGTCATCCAATACGGTAAAACCTAGGCCAATATTTCCATTAGCATCCATACCTATACTTCCTGAAAATCTATCACTTTTATCTGGTGCATAAGTTCCTTCCTGATAAACGCTCCAAAGACCGCCATTGGTAGGTTGTCTTAATTCGTACCATCTTATTCCTGCATGTTCTGCAGCAGTAGCATCTACATCTACAACAAAATTCATCACTGCCGAATTGTAGGTAGGGAATCGTCTGTACTGTGTCATATACATCATAGTGGCTTGCAGCACATCTACATCTGGAGCATCATTAGGCTGTGAAAGGT
>JAGXIJ010000002.1 GCA_024635675.1 Gillisia sp. | reverse complement strand
TAGCTAACAACGTGTCGACTTTTACTGTTTCTCCCTCCTGAACCCCAATTTTCAATAAAGTTCCTTCATAAAAGGATTCAAATTCCATAGTAGCTTTATCGGTTTCGATCTCGGCTAAAATATCTCCTTCTTCAACTTTATCTCCTTCTTTTTTTAGCCAGGTTGCCACCGTACCTTCTTCCATGGTGTCACTCAATCTCGGCATGTTGATAACCTCAACACCTTCCGGGATCTCATTTGATGAATCTGATCCTTTTTCTGCTTTAGTATCTTTTGGATCTGCAACTTGTGCTTCCTTAGAAGCATCTTTAGATTCTTTAGCTGTTTCTTTTTTTGATGCAGGCTCTCCGGCTTTTATCAATTTGGAAATATCTTCTCCTTTTTCACCAATTATGGCAAGTAAATTATCTACCGGTGCGGTTTCTCCTTCTTGTATACCAATATGTAATAATGTCCCATCATAAAAGGATTCAAATTCCATAGTAGCCTTATCGGTTTCGATTTCAGCTAAAATATCTCCTTCCTCGACCTTATCTCCAACTTTTTTCAACCATTTTGCGACTACACCCTCTTCCATGGTATCGCTTAAACGTGGCATATTTATTACTTGCGCCATAATTTACTCTACTTTATGTGATAAAAATGGATAGTCTTCTTGTTCGTAAACTGCATCGTACATTAAGCTTGCATCCGGATACTCTGATTCTTCTGCGAATTTCTCACATTCAAGAACCAAATCTTTTACCCGTTTGTCAATCTCCTTTAGTTCTTTCTCTGTTGCGTACTTTTTATCCTTAATAACATCCAAAATCTGAGTTATAGGATCTATTTTTTGATATTCAGCAACTTCATCTTTAGTTCTGTATTTCTGCGCATCACTCATGGAGTGACCTCTATATCTGTAAGTTTTCAACTCTAAAAAAGTAGGACCTTTTCCATCTCTAGCTCTCTTAATAGCTTCATCCATCGCCTCAGCCACCTTTATTGGATTCATAGCATCTACCGGACCACAAGGCATATCATAAGCCAGACCCATTTTCCAGATCTCTGTATTCTTAGAAGTTCTTGCTACAGAAGTTCCCATAGCATATCCATTATTTTCTACACAAAAAACTACAGGTAAATTCCAATTTACAGCCATAGTAAGAGTTTCATGAAGAGATCCCTGACGCATAGCACCATCTCCCATAAATGTTAAGGTAACAGCATCTCTTTTGAAATACTTATCTGCAAATGCCAATCCAGCACCTAAAGGTATTTGTCCGCCTACAATTCCATGACCTCCATAAAATCTATGTTCTTTAGAAAAAATATGCATAGAACCACCAAGTCCTTGAGAGGTTCCGGTTTTCTTACCAAAAAGTTCTGCCATTACTCTTCTAGGATCCACACCCATTCCAATTGGCTGAACGTGATTTCTATAAGCAGTGATCATTTTATCCTTTGTAAGATCCATTGCATGAAGGGATCCGGCTAAAATTGCTTCTTGACCATTATATAGGTGCAAAAAACCTCGTACTTTCTGTTGAATATATACCTGAGCTAATTTATCCTCAAACTTTCTCCAAAAAAGCATATCCTCGTACCACTTCAAATAAGTGGCTTTGGTAATTTTCTTCATTTACAAATATATTTAGGCCGGACACAAGTTTTTGCCTAGCGGACAACAAAAATACTATTTTCAATAAGAATGAAAAACAGTTTTAATATTAAAAATAACGAAATCGTTATAGATAGGACTTATCGAACGCTAATGGTAATAAACCTTTTAATGAATTAGATTTCGCAACCTTCCCACTTTCCCCCATGAAATATATTTCTATAGGTTCATTTTGCTTGATCTCATATTCTGCAATCGCTTGCCTACAAGCACCACAGGGCGGGATAGGCTCTGTTACAGCATGGTTTTGTGAGGTAGCCGAAATCGCAATTCTTTTAATAATAGCTTTTGGATACTTTGCACCTGCATAATAAATAGCTGTTCTTTCTGCACACAATCCGCTGGGATAAGAGGCGTTTTCCTGATTGCTTCCGGGAATTACTTCATTATTATCTAAAAGCAAGGCCGCACCAACATGAAACTTGGAATATGGAGCATAGGCATTATCTCTTGCTTCAACAGCTGATTTCATTAAATTTATAACTTCCAACGGAAGCTCTTCTATAGAATCGTATATATCTATAGTTGTAGAAATAGTAATTGACTTCATTTAATGTATGATTTTTTGCTCGTCTTCAACTTGTCGCTAATTTAATTAGCCACATTACGAACTACCGGAAATATAGGTATTTAATTATTGGCAAATTTTTCACCGAAATGAAAGACCAATCCAAATCTAAGTGTTCCTTCCAAAGGACTCACCACATTGGACGTAGAAAATAAATAGGAAACATCTATAACAACCGGAGCATATTTAAATCCTGCCCCAACCGCTACAAATTTTCTTGAACCTTTGGTATCGCTTTCATTAAAATACCCAGATCTTAAAGAAAACTTATCCTGAAAAACGTATTCTGCACCTAGGGCCCAGGTTACTTCTCTCATTTCCTCACCAAATCCACCTGGAGCATCACCAAATGACTTAAAGATTCCTTCGATGGCACCAATATTATTATATTCTTGTTCGTCTTCTGCATCTATATCCCCATCACCATTAAAATCTTTAGGAGTTGGCACTAACAATTTGTTGAATTCTATATAAGTACCTAATCTATTTGAGGGGTCAAATATAAAGTCGAATCCTGCCCCTGTTTTAAAGTTGGTAGGGATAAAATTCTCCTGCCCCACTTCATCATATTTAATTTTTGGTCCAATGTTAGAAATATTGGCACCTGCTCTAATTCGGCCATCAAAATTCTGAAACACAATATTCTGACTTTGATAAAATGCAGCTATATCTACCCCAAAGGTAGAAGCAGCGGTAGCATCTTCACTATTTACCGCCAACTTAAGATCCGATCTTAAATAACGCCCGGCTACTGCCATAGAAAAATTGTCTGCTAACCTTAAGGAATAAGAAACATCTAAGGTTAATTCGTTAGGACTTAATAATAAGGGCTGCTCCTCAAAACCTCCTTGAGTTTCAATAGATCCCAAACTAAAATATCTTAAACTTGCGGCAATCGCACTTCTTTCATCAATTCTATTAAAGTAAGTAAGATTTCCTAGAAATATATCATTAACAATATTACTAAGGTATGGGGTGTAAGATATCCCAATCCCCTGCTCATCATTTATAAATGCATATTTAGCCGGATTCCATTGTTGAGAAAAGGCATCTGCAGAAGTTGCAACCCCTTGGTCCCCCATTCCGGCTGCCCTTGCATCGGCTGCAATTAGCAAGAAAGGAACCGCAGTAGTTATTACCCTGTCTCGCTCCTCTTGAGAAAACACAAGAGAGTTAGACAATAGGGAAAATCCAAGAAATAGTATAGTAATTTTTTTCATCACATTAATTAGTCTTTAACAAATATATATTTTTATTCTTGTTAAGAGAAGATACTCTATCAATTTTACATTTCAATTTAATAGATTTAGTACAAACTCTACGATTCTATTAAAACTACATTTTACTGTTTTTATTGCATCTTCTTATTAGTTTCCACAAGCTTAACTAAAAATATTTTAAACCTAGACATTTAGTATTACTTTTGTGGGAGCATTAGATATACCAAATAAGTTCTAAGCATCAAGAATCTTAACCGTTTAGCACATTTTGATTAAGATAAAATAAACTTGTACTTTTCACGTTAATGATTATATTGCAAAGCCTAAATTACTACATAAATAGAATAAAATATGAGGACTACTGTTGCCTTTAAAACACTATTTGCTATCGCTATAGGCGCTAGTTTGTTCAGTTGTAATAATTCTAAAGATTACAAAAACAACTCTCGAGCTACCGGATGGGATATAAATTCTAAAGACGGTGGCTTCCAATACAAAACAGATTATAAGGAACAGGAGACTGGGCCCGGGCTTGTTTTTATTGAAGGTGGAACCTTTACCATGGGTAGAGTTCAGGATGATGTTATGCATGACTGGAACAACACTCCAACCCAACAGCACGTCCAATCTTTTTATATGGACGAAACCGAAGTTACCAATATCATGTACATGGAGTATTTGGATTGGTTAAAAAGTGTTTTCCCTCCAAGCGAAGAAAATTATAAAAACATATATTCTGGTTCTGTGCCAGATACTTTGGTTTGGAGAAATCGATTAGGTTTCAACGAGACTATGGTAAACAACTATCTACGCCATCCGGCGTATTCAAATTACCCTGTAGTTGGAGTTAACTGGATTCAAGCGAGTGAATTTAGTAAATGGAGAACCAACAGAGTAAATGAACTTAGATTAGAAAAAGAAGGATACACTAAAGAAGGTGCTCGTTATACCGATGTTGATGCAGGAACTACTTTTGATACTGAAACTTATTTAAAAGCACCTAGCAGAGCTTATGGAGGGAATGATAGTATTACTCGTGGAGGTAAAAACGCAGATAAACTAGGAACCGCTAAGGATACTAGTAATGCAAAAAACATCTACATTCAACGTAAAGATGGAGTCTTATTACCTGAATACAGACTTCCAACAGAAGCTGAATGGGAATATGCCGCTTTAGGATTAGTGGGAATACGTAATTATAATGTTTATCGTGGTAGAAAAAAATATCCTTGGGATGGACAATACACTCGTTCCGGTGATGTAAAAAGACAAGGGGATCAACTTGCCAATTTCAAACAAGGTGATGGTGATTATGGCGGAATTGCAGGATGGAGTGATGACGGAGCAGATATTACAGCAGAGGTGAAATCTTACCAAGCAAACGATTACGGTTTATATGATATGGCCGGAAACGTGGCAGAATGGGTTGCAGATGTTTACAGACCAATTGTAGATGATGAGTTTAATGATTTCAACTATTACAGAGGGAATGTTTATACCAAAAACGCTATTAATGATGACGGTACAGTAAAAATTGTTTCGCCAGATGGTGTTGATTACGACACTTTGAGTAGCGGGAGAATTATGGCTCGAGCACTACCCGGAGAATTAGCACAAGTTCCAATTAATGAAAAGGATACTTACTTAAGGACTAACTTTAACGAAAGTGACAATAGAAACTTCCGTGATGGCGATAAAAGCTCCACTAGATATTATGAGCCATTCAATGAGATCTCTAATCCTTCTAAGAGAATGTATAATTCTCCACAATTTAACACTTCAACAGATAGCTCTGGAACTGTAAAACCTAAATACGACGAAACTAGCAGAACAACTTTAGTTAGCAACGAAGCACGTGTATACAAAGGTGGATCCTGGAGAGATCGAGCGTATTGGTTAGATCCTTCTCAAAGAAGATATTTCCCTCAGGATATGGCTACAGACTATATTGGATTTAGAAATGCAATGTCTAGAGTTGGTTCTAAGTCTAAAGACAAAAATAAGACGGCAAGAAATTAATCTTCCCGTCACTTAATAAAGCGGTTTAAAAAGTTTATTTTTCGGATATAATTATTGGAGCCTTTGGTTTTCCATTTAATTATAAAATTTGAAAAACTACTTTTTAAACCGTTTTCTGTTTTATACATTTAGGCAATGATCATAGAAAAATTACACAAGCTTTTCCTTGGTAGCACGGGCATAACTACAGATACCCGTGCAATAAAAACCCACCAATTATTTTTCGCTTTAAAAGGAGACAATTTTAATGGTAATATTTTTGCTGAAAAAGCGCTTGCTAAAGGTGCCGGCTATGCAATAATTGATGAGGAATCTATTCATTCAAATGATCGTTATATTTTAGTTGATGATGTATTGGATACATTACAACAATTAAGCACCTATCACCGGGAATTCTTAAACATCCCAATTCTTGCAATTACAGGAAGTAACGGAAAAACAACCAGTAAGGAATTAATACATTCCGTATTAAAGAAAAAGTTCAATACAGTTGCAACAGTTGGAAATTTAAACAATCATATTGGGGTTCCTCTGACTTTATTATCCATGAACACCAAGACCGAGTTTGGAATTGTTGAAATGGGTGCCAATCATCCAATGGAGATTAAAAAGTTATGCGAAATAGCTAAACCCAATTATGGATATATCACCAACTTTGGGAAAGCCCATTTAGAAGGATTTGGAAGTCTGGAGGGAGTTGTTGCAGCAAAGAGTGAATTATATACTTTTTTAAAGTCAACTAATGGCCAGCTATTTCTTAATATAGACGACCCAATTCAACTGGATCAAACAAAATACGAGAAGGCATTTACTTTTGGAAAAACGAATAAAGCAGATATAGTAATTACAATTAATAACTCTACTACGCTAGCGGAAGTCCAGCACAAGGAATACAACATTAAAAGTCAGCTTACAGGAACATATAATGCTATAAATATAGCCGCTGCAGTTTGTATAGGGCTTTACTTTAAAATACCTATCGAGAATATTCAGAAGGCTATTATCAAATACATTCCCAAGAATAATCGTTCTCAAATTGTAAAGTGTGGCAGCAACTTTATTCTAATGGATGCCTACAACGCCAATCCAACAAGCATGAAAGCAGCTTTAGACAGTTTTAGAGCAAATCCTGCCGATAAAAAAATGGCTGTTTTAGGAGATATGTTTGAGCTTGGAGGGTCTTCTAAAGAAGAGCATCAGAATATTGTAAACTATTTGGAAACACTTGAGCATACTCAAGTCTATATTGTTGGGGAAAATTTCTTCAAAACACACTTTAAAAACGGATTCATTAAAAAGTTTAAAACTTTTTCTGAACTTCAAGCGAACTTAGAACCTACAGAATTCAGCGATTCCTATATTCTAATTAAAGGCTCCAGAGGAATGGCCTTAGAACGTGTTTTAGATATACTAAAACAAAAAGAGAAGACCCGTAAGTAATGTATTTCATTCTTTAATCAATACTCTAACTCTCACTTTCCTTTGCTTTGCTTTGCTTTAAACTAAAACACAAAAAAAGCCCTCCATAAATGGAAGGCTTTTCTTTCGTGGGCAATGAGGGATTCTGCCTGTCCCGAACTAGCTTCGGGAAACCCCCGACCCTCCCGATAAAAATCGGGATGCTCTAAACATTATTGTCTTCAATCAACTTCTGGATCATCATTTTACTTTTCCATTTCTTTATTTGTAATTCCCTCGCTTGGGATTCTGACTTACTAGAAAATTCTTCAGAATAAACCAATACCCAGTCCTTTGCTTGTGAAGTAAACCCAGAATGGTTATACAAATGGGATTTTATTCTTTCGCCTATATTAGAGGTATGACCAACATAGTACTTGTTTAAATTTCCAGAATATAGAATGTAGAGAAAAGAAACCATGAATAGAAGATACAAAAAAAGCCCCCCATAAGTGGAAAGCTTTTCTTACGTGGGCAATGAGGGATTCGAACCCCCGACCCTCTCGGTGTAAACGAGATGCTCTGAACCAACTGAGCTAATTGCCCTATTCTTAATTCAATAGGATATTACAATAAAATTTCATTAAAAAAGCTCCCCAGGAAGGAAGCTTTTTTTAAGTGGGCAATGAGGGATTCGAACCCCCGACCCCCTCGGTGTAAACGAGGTGCTCTGAACCAACTGAGCTAATTGCCCGCAATCGCTTGAATGCGGATGCAAATATAGACTACATTTTCAATCTTACAAACTAAAATTTAAAAAAAAACAAAAATTTTTAAGTTCAGATTAAATCGAAATTTAAAAACCTTGATAAACAAAAAAAACTCTGAATCAAAAGATTCAGAGTCAATCAGATATAATTCTTACTTCATTAATCCTGGAACTGTTTTATAAATATAGTCAGCATGTTTCCCCGTGAACATTTTATTTTTCTCCTTCAGGAAATCCTTTCTTTTAGCTTCATCCGGCCAAGTTTCATTTTCAATTTTTTCTATCTCCCCAAAGGTTTTTTCGATATCCGCAAAATTATCATAGAAATATGCTTCCGCAAATTGTCGGCTATCAGATCCCCATAAATGCCTGTGGGTATAATATCCTTTCACAAGT
Organism: Gillisia sp.; assembly: GCA_024635675.1. Lineage (GTDB taxonomy): Bacteria > Bacteroidota > Bacteroidia > Flavobacteriales > Flavobacteriaceae > Gillisia. Next base: position 12,195 of record JAGXIJ010000002.1, on the reverse strand, counting down.
GGCAGCTTCATAGTCACTTTGTCAAAATACTCTTTCATAAGCTCAGGCTTTGCTTCCCCATTAAAAGCCATTTCATTATATCTAACATATACAAATTGAGGTTCCTTAGAATTCCCTTCTACTTCCTTAACAAATGGTAATGACATATATATTTCATCGCTATGGTGCGGACTATAGTATTTCTCTTGTTTGTCAAAGAAGGCCTTACGCGCTTTTTCATCTGGCCATGCGGCTTTGGCTAATTCATTGCTTTTTACATTAGCCTTTTCAAGATCTTCCCAGTTCTTATATACATTCACAATTATTATTTCCGAATTATCGGGTGTGAAGAAATGAGTATAATAACCAGAACTAAGAATAAGATCGTTCTTCATGGTTACTTTATCAAAATATTCCTGCTCCGTTTTCTTCCAATCTGTAAATTCAACATTGGGATCTGGATTCCAGTGAGCTGTAGTAATAGTTAAATAAACCGATGTGAAATCTGTGCCCGTAGTATCCTGGGAAAATCCGTTAAATCCCACTAGAAATAAGGATACCACAATACCCATTAGAAATGTGTTTAAAATCTTCATAATAATAAATTGATTAGTTAATAAAATATACTTAACGGTGCTAAATAGCACTGAAAATTCAATTCAAATTAATATTCGTGGGGATATTCCGGGAGTGTAATAAATACATTGTAATTATCTGAGTAAATGTGGATATTCAGATAAATTAGTACGCTAAATTATGAAAAAATATTCATAAAATTTAATATTTTTTTAATAAAATTGAGGTATCTATATTTCGTTATAGATTAGAAAGTGCTTCTGCAACTACAAAAGTGCTGCCTCCGATAAAAATAAGATCCTCGGTTTTTGCATTATTTAAGGCATTAGAATAAGCGGAACCAACGCTGGAGTAGGTAGTACCTTTCAATTTATATTTCTGGGCTTCTTCCATTAATTTCTTTTCATCCAATCCTCTTGGGATATCCGGTTTACAAAAATAATATGTTGCATTTATGGGAAACAGGGGCAATACGAGATCTAGGTTTTTATCATTAACTACACCCAAAACGATATGCAATTTATTGTAAGATTCAGATTTTAATTGCTCTATTACATAGGTTAATCCCTCTTTATTATGAGCTGTGTCGCAAAGCACCTTTGGATTTGAATGTATTTGCTGCCACCTTCCTTGTAGTCCCGTATTAGGGATAACAGCCTTTAATCCGTTAGTTATATTTTCTGAAGAGATTTTAAACCCCATGGATTGGAGATGCATTGACGCAACATAGGCAGTCTTGCCATTTTTTTGCTGATAATCCCCCTTAAGATCCGACTTAATTTGAATATCAAAAGTGGAAGCAAGATCAATTTTTGCTGAATTAAGTTGTGCTATTTCACGAAATACCGGATAGGTTTCTTCTTGAAATTCACCAATAATTACAGGAGTATCCTTTTTAATGATCCCTGCCTTTTCAGCAGCGATCTCTTCTAAAGAATTACCCAAGATGTTAGTATGATCCAATCCAATATTTGTGATAATCGATAAAATGGGGTTTATAATATTGGTGGAATCTAATCTGCCGCCCAGACCTACTTCTACAACTGCTATATCCACCCTTTCCTTAGCGAAATACTGAAATGCCATACCAACAGTCATTTCGAAAAAAGACAACTTCTGAGCTTCTAAATATGCTTTGTTTTTATTTATAAAATCTACAACCTCATTTTCCGGGATCTCTTTCCCGTTAATTTTTATACGTTCCCGAAAATCTACAAGATGCGGAGAGGTATATAAACCTACCTTAAATCCGGCTTCTTGAAGAATTGAAGCAAGCATATGGCTGGTAGAACCTTTTCCATTGGTCCCTGCAATATGTATAGATTTAAAACTAGTTTGAGGATTCCCCAGGAAATCTGAGAAATTAATGATGTTTACAAGATCCTTCTTAAATGCATCTGCGCCTATTCTTTGATACATTGGTAACTGCAGAAACATCCATTCAACAGTTTGAGAATAATTAAGCACTAATCAGATAATTTAAAATCGTAGGTTATAAACCCTCTTTGCACAGAAGGCGCATTGGAATCTGGATTGAATCTAGTAGCAAGTGCGGCTCTTCTTGCAGGATCAGTCAAACAAGTCGCACTATTTGTAGTACCTTTTTGTCCCGGGCTTGCACTTATAACCTGCCCTCTTTGATTTACTTCAATTTTAACTACAACGATTCCAAACTCGTTACAATCCTGAGGTATTTTTTCTTTATTCAAAGCTTTTCTTCCGCCTAACCTATAGTTTCCATCACCATCTAATCCAGAGCCATTCCCATAATAGGCACTGGCATTTGGATCGCCATCACGACTCCCCTTATCTCCGGCAACTCTATCATTACCTTCACCTCCGGCTGCAGTCCCATCACTCTTTGGTCCATTTAGGATGCTACTCATAGCATCTGTAGTAGATTTATCTGGAGTAGGATCTGGTTTTTTAGCGGGCGGTAATTTTTTAGGCTCTACCTTAGTTTCCTGAATAACAGGTTTTTTTTCTGCTTTCTTCTGAATAACCGGAGCTTCTTCAGATTCTTGTGTAACTACTTCCTCCACTTGCGTTTTTGGCTGAGCCACGACTGGAGGAGCAGATTGTTTTGGTGCAGATTTAATAGCCTCAGTAGGTTGCTTCTCTCCAGAGCCAACTTCTGAAGTACCAAAATTAATAGCTATCCCGTTCTCCGGGGGAGGATCTAAATACTGCAATCCAAAAAACAACAAAATAAGCATGAGCAACACGTGTATTACTACCGTGATGGTAAAAGATTTTTTTTCGTGTTTCGTATAAGGGAGGCTCACTGGCTACTTTTATTACTAATTAACTTTTTCTGGTTTCACAGCAAGTACAATCTTATATTTATTACGGTTAGCAATATCCATAACATTTACTGCTTTTTCTATTGGCACCCCTTCCTCTGCCCTTAATATTATTGTGGGATCTTCTACTCCTGCCAATCTGGTAATAAGTGTGCTTTCTAATGCGCTATTGCTTACTCTGTCTTTATCTATATAAATCTGAAGGTCTTTTGTAATACTTACAGAAAGATTAGATTTATTAGTGGTCTTTCCCTTAGCTTTTGGCAAAATAAGATCCAAAGCTTCAGGTGTAATAGTAGGAGAAGTTAACATGAAAAAGATCAATAACAGAAACACTATATCTGTCATAGAACTCATGCTAAAGTCTGCGCTTACTTTATTTCGACTTCTTAAATTCATATTAAGCCGGCTCGTTTAAAAGGTCAAGGAAATCTACCGCTGTAGCTTCCATTTGGTGTACCACTTTATCTGTCTTTACAACTAAGTGATTGTAGCCTATATATGCTATAATACCTACAATTAATCCGGCTACTGTGGTTGTCATTGCAGTATAAATACCTTCTGCAAGAGTTCCCATTTCGGCTTGCCCACTACTTGTTGCCAAGGTGTGAAAAGCTAAAACCATACCAATTACAGTTCCCAGGAACCCGATCATTGGTGCTGCTCCGGCAATTGTAGCTAGAATACTCACGTTTTTTTCTAATTTGTACACTTCTAATCTTCCTGCATTCTCTATAGCAGTATTGATATCCTCTAACGGACTCCCAATTCTGGAGATCCCTTTTTCTGTAAGTCTGGCAACAGGAGAATTATTTTGTGCACATCTAATCTTCGCCGATTCTATATTTCCATTTAAGACACTGTCTTTAATTTGAAGCATAAAATTTGGATCTATCTGGGTAGCGGCTTTTATTGCGAACAATCGTTCAAAATAAATGTACACGGCTACAAAAAGTAGCACAAACAAAATTCCAATAATGATCTGGCCTCCCAAACCACCACTCATCATTAGATCGAATAACGAAAGAGTTTTCTCTTCTACGACAGGCTCAACCTCTAAGGCTGTTTGAGCAATGTCTGCATCTTGCAAAAAGTTTAACATAGATAAAATTAGGTTTGTTAGTGTAACGTGAGATTGTTATTTTAATTGTTGCAATAAATCTATACTAATTGTTTTAAGGCAATTTCAAACGCGGTACTGCTAATTCCCGTTTTGGAACTATTATTATCATAAGTGTTCTGTATAGCATTTTTAATGGTCAAGGAAGTATCGTTAAATATAGCTTCATCGGTCATTTGCACTCGGCTTTCCATGAAATAAGCAAATACTCTTGCCATCCCGCAATTTGCGATAAAATCTGGCACAACACTTACTTTTTCATCTGCATATTCCATAATAGGGCCAAAGAAAATTTCCTTATCGGCAAAGGGAACATTCGCTCCACTGGAAATCATTTCCAATCCACCATTGATCAACTTTTCCACCTGGTCTTTTGTAACCAATCTAGATGCTGCACAAGGCGCAAAAATATCGGCATTAACATTCCAGATCTTCTCGTTTATTTCTTCGAAAGGGATCAAATTGGGATGTTTTAAAGTATTTCCATCCTTATTAAGGAACAACTCTTTTATTTCTTCAAAAGAAAATCCGTCTTCATCTATTAATCCTCCAACACGATCTATAATCCCAATTACTTTCACTCCCATTTGTGCCAGGTAATAAGCTGCAGCAGATCCTACATTTCCAAAACCTTGGACGATCGCTTTTTTACCTTTAACATCACCACCATAAATAGCATAATAATGTTTTACAGCTTCAGCAACTCCATACCCGGTGATCATATCGGCCACTGTATATTTCCTGGAAACTTCCGGAGAATACGTTGAGTTTTCCAACACCTTTATCACTCCATGACGCAATTGCCCTATTCTATTGATTTTATCTGCTTCAGTTGGATGAAAATGCCCATTAAAAATACCTTCTTGAGGGTGCCAAACACCACAGTTTTCGGTAATTGGAATTACTTCATGAATTTCATCTACATTCAAATCCCCACCGGTTCCATAGTAACTTTTTAATAAAGGAGAAACCGCTTTATACCATCTTTCTAAAACACCCCTTTTCCTTGGGTCGCTAGGATCAAAATTAATACCAGATTTTGCTCCACCAATTGCAGGTCCAGATACGGTAAATTTCACTTCCATAGTTTTGGCAAGAGAAAGAACTTCATTCATATCCAATCCTTTTCTCATTCTTGTACCACCACCGGCAGCTCCACCTCTTAGCGAGTTTATAACGGTCCAACCTTCCGCATCAGTCTCAGCATCTTTCCAATTAAAAACTATTTCAGGTTCTTTATTTTCGTATATATCGAGTAAATCTTTCATATGTAATTCAATTTGAACGCAAATATAAAAAACAAATACCCCATTTAGGGAAATATATAAATTATTAGGGCTCAAATACCAAGCCTGCACAATGATCATGTGTTGCACCTGTTACAGAACTTAAAACATTGATCTCCTCCCGCAACTTCAACACTCCAAGAAATCCAAATATGACTGCTTCCTTAAAATTTATAGTTTCTGAAGAGGGAATATGAATTTTAGTTTCCATTTTCTGCTGAATCAATTCCATTAGAAAGGTATTAAAGACTCCTCCCCCGGTAACCAGCATCTTAGCATCCACGTTATTTTCAATGTTTTTAGCTATTTCTGAAGCACAGTGATGGCAATAAGTATGTAATATGGAAGGAATATTCTCCTCGTAATTTTTCAGGATTGGAATCACATTTTTATTAACCCATTCTATTCCCAAAGATTTAGGCGGTGTTTGGCTGTAAAATGGCAACTGCTCCAGCTGATGTAACAACTCCTGGTTTAAAGATCCACTTCTTGCAATTTCACCTCCTTTATCAAATTCAAATCCTAGTTTTTCTGCGTAATAATTGAGCACCGTATTTACTGCACAAATATCGTAGGCAATTCTCTCACCTTCTTGTTTGGTAGAAATATTGGCAAATCCCCCCAAATTAAGACAGTAATTATATTCAGAAAACAACAGTTCATCTCCCACAGGAACAAGTGGTGCCCCTTGCCCTTCTAATGCCACATCCTGCACCCTAAAATCACAAATTACGGTGGTGCCTATAAGCTGTGCAAGTTGTGGTAGATTTCCAATTTGCAATGTAAATCCGTTTTCCGGCTCATGCTTAATGGTATGTCCATGGCTACAAACAGCATCCAGTTCTTCAACTTTATGCTTTTTAATAAATACTGAAATTATCGTGGCGAGATAACCGGTATAATCTTCGTCCAGTTGTTCCAGTTCTTGATAGGTGCTTTTCAACCCATCATTCAACTTTTTCTTCCATTCGGGACTATATGGAATTGTTTCCGCCATTAAAATTTGAAAATCCCAATTAGATTCCTTAGAAAATTGAACCAATGCTATATCTACTCCGTCTAGAGAAGTCCCAGACATTACCCCCAATACCTTATACTTATTTATTTTCATATGTAGATATTTATTGTTTTTTATTGGTCATATGCAATTCGCATATTTTCATTGGTGTATGCATCGAGTTTCCGTTATGCTCATTTCATATTAGTAAAAATAATTATTCTTAATTGAATATTAGTAGTCAAAAAGGTATCTTTGTGCACTTTAAAAAAATGAATTTTTAAAATAAATTACTTAATGGATTTTAAACTTACAGAAGAGCACATAATGATTCGTGATGCTGCCAGAGATTTCGCAAACAGTGAACTTTTACCGGGAGTAATTGAAAGAGATGATAAACAAGAATTCCCTACAGAGCAAGTAAAAAAAATGGGGGAACTAGGTTTTTTAGGAATGATGGCTTCTCCAGAATATGGTGGTGGCGGAATGGACACCGTTTCTTATGTACTGGCAATGGAAGAAATTTCCAAGATAGATGCCTCTGCTTCTGTAGTTATGTCTGTTAATAATTCTTTGGTTTGTTGGGGTTTAGACACCTTTGCAAGCAAGGAACAAAAAGAAAAATACCTTACTAAATTAACCACAGGAGAATCTATTGGTGCTTTTTGTCTATCTGAACCGGAAGCTGGTAGTGATGCCACTTCCCAAAGAACAACCGCGATAGATCATGGAGATCATTATATTTTAAATGGAACCAAAAACTGGATCACCAATGGGAATACTGCCGATTTCTATTTAGTAATTGCCCAAACCGATCGTGAAAAGAAACATAAGGGGATAAATGCTTTTATAGTTGAAAAAACCTGGGAAGGATTTGAAATTGGACCCAAAGAAAATAAATTAGGAATTAGAGGGAGCGATACACATTCCTTAGTTTTTAATGATGTAAAAGTGCCAAAAGAAAATAGAATCGGGGAAGATGGATTCGGATTCAAATTTGCAATGAAAACATTAGCAGGTGGTAGAATTGGAATTGCTGCTCAAGCTTTAGGAATTGCGGGTGGTGCTTACGAATTGGCTCTAAAATATTCTAAGGAACGTAAGGCTTTTGGAACTGAAATTTGTAATCATCAGGCAATCGCTTTTAAATTGGCAGATATGCACGTTTCTATAGAAGCTGCAAGATTGTTAGTGATGAAAGCTGCGTCAGATAAAGACAATAACGGAAATTACGATCTGTCTGGTGCAATAGCTAAGCTATATGCTTCTCAGGTTGCAATGGATGTATCTGTTGAGGCTGTACAAGTACATGGTGGAAATGGATTTGTAAAAGATTATCATGTAGAACGTCATATGCGTGATGCAAAGATCACTCAGATCTACGAAGGAACTTCAGAGATCCAAAAAATCGTTATTTCAAGAAGCATTATCAACGAGTAATACTCACTTTTATAAATAAAAAAAGCAGCCTTATCAGGCTGCTTTTCTTTTTTAGGTTGGTTACTAACTTATTTATCAGAAATGATCTTTTTCGTAAACACATCTCTGTTGGTAGTTACTTTCACTATATACACTTGACTTGCTCTTGTTCTAAAGTCTATGTGTAATTCTGTAACTTTTCCTTTATAGGCATTCGCTTCATTATAGGTACGAAGTAATTTTCCTTGTAGATCGAACAACTGAATCACTGCAGCAGACTCATAATCGAAGTCATATTGAATATTCAGTGATTCTTTGAATGGTACAGGATACGCACTAAAGCTATTTACAACAACACTACTCAAAGTATTATCTGCCGTACTTATGCTTAATGGTTCTTCTTGTGCTTTGGAATTACCAATTGGGCAAATACGCTCGTTGGCAGTTTTAAACATCGTATGAAGTTCTTGAGCTGCTTCATTTGCTGCATTCCTGTTTTGATAGTCCGTTGTGAATACCACCCTTGTTGCTTCAATAATATAACCTGTCGAGAATTCATAATTAAGACCATAAGAAGCATTTAAATAAGCTGCGACCGCATGTCTTGCTAAGGCTGCAAACCATCCATTATTATGACTGGTTTTTATTTCTGCTGAAATGGCCTCCAGTAAAGTTAGAATTTGATCTTCATTTTGATCCATATCCCCAATAATATCCTGAACATTATTTCCTAAATCAAAGTCAGGGTCCGCAAATTCACCAAGTTCAATACCAAAGAAATCGAAGAAATCGTCATTTGGATGTGCACCTGTATCTTCCCAAGCCTCTAAGTGATTTTTCCAGAATCCAGGAGTACAACCTTCGTCTATGATGCAGGTAATAACTGTAATAGTGATACTCGCAATTCTTGGACAAACAAGTTCCTCCACGTAATAGGTTGCAATAATAGAGTAAACACCAGTTTCGGAAACTATAAGTGTTCCATTAGAATCCTCGCCATTGACTTTGAAAGAAAGACTTCCTTCCACAATAGTACCGGTCTCATTTGGATCTATATAATCTGTACGAATATTAATACCTCCAACAGCGATGTCAGTTATACATATTTCCTCCTCGATTGGATCTGATAGTACAGGTTCCTCAATAGTAATATTAATCGTATCTGAACCTACACAATCTCCATTACTATCGGTTACCGTAAAAGTCACTTCCTTATTTAGGCTTTCAGATATATTTGGATTATATGTTCCATCTGCATTAACATCACCGCTCCATACACCCGTTAGAGTACCGGTATCACCTAACCATGCTGCACCATTTACATTTGCTTTGAACTGTATAGGAGTAGGATCACCCTGCCCATTTTCAGGAGTAAGATCCTGATCACAAATCGGATCGGAAGGTCGCTCTAATATTTGAACATCAGGATTGTTGTAAACCTCTATCTCAAAAGTTTGAATTGTTCTACATCCTAAATCATCTTCAGAATTTGGATCATTATCATTATCAAGTACCACCCAAATCTTTTTAGGAGTATCTCCGGTTATTGACACTGAATAGTCAGAATAATCTACCAATGATAATGCAATGGCTCCTTCGGAATCAGGATCTTGATCGTAATAGGTAAAAGTACCTGCATCAGGCCCATCTCCAGTTTGATCGATTGCATCTGATAAATCAAACGATGCAGATCCAGTATCATCTCCATTCTCATCAACTTCCTCACAAGAAGCAAGATCAACTAAATCAAAATCTGGATTGTCGTAGACCTCGATCTCAAAAGTTTTAATCGTTCTACATCCAAGATCATCCTCAGAATCAGGATCATTGTCATTATCCAATACCACCCATATAGTTACAGGAGTGCCATCGGTTATATTTACAGAATATACGTCAATCTCTCCCTGAGTTAAAGCTGTGGGAGTTCCAATGGATGGATCTTCATCATAAAAACTGAAGGTTCCAGCATCAGGATCATAGCCACTCATGTCAATTCCATCTTCTAGATCAAAATCTGCTGAACCTGTCTCTGCTTCTTCACACGAAGCCAAATCCTGAACTTCAAAATCTGGATTGTCGTAGACCTCGATCTGAAAAGTTTTAATCGTTCTACATCCAAGATCATCCTCAGAATCAGGATCATTGTCATTATCATTATCATTATCTAATACTACCCAAATTGTTAACGGAGTATCCCCAGTGATATCAACTTCATAGTCCTCGTACTCTAACTGAGTTAACGCAGTTGGAGTACCTGATTCTGGATTTTCATCGTAATAACTAAAGGTTCCATCATCCGGACCTTCACCCGTTTGATCAATTGCTGAGGTCAGATCAAAAAATGCAGACCCTGTATCGTCCCCATTTTCATCGGTCTCCTCACAAGATGCAAGGTCTTTCACCTCAAAGTCCGGATTTTTAATAATTGTTACAGTTGTCTCGGCTTCACCTATACATATTCCTAAACCATCGATGGCATCTCCCGTTACTTCTACTTTAAAGGTATAAGTTCCGGCCTCTTCATCAACCAGATATGTCGAGCCAGTACCACCATCACTTGGGGGAATTTCCACACCGCCTTTATACCATTTATATTCAAAATCAGTCGTTCCTGGAATAAACAAACCACCTTTAATAGTAGGTTCAAGAATACCCTGATCATCTCCTTCGCATACGGTAAAACCTTCTAATTCTACATCTGGACGAACGTCAAACTCTCCGTTGGCAAAATCATTAAGAGCCGCATCTACAGAAGTTGAGTTCCTTGTGTTCATAAAAAATGAAGAAAAGCAAGCACTCCCTCCTGCAAGGGTAAATTCGAGATTAGGATCATTCAAAAGACCTTTTAGATCGATATATCCTTCAAAAAAAGTTAAAGCGGGAAAATTGCTAACCGCTCCCGTTGTTCCCTTCGTGTGGTATTCCCATGGCGCTTCTGTTGGAGCGGTATTTACAATAGCTGTAATATATGGGGAATAGGGTGTGTTTATAACATTAGGAGGAATTAAGATCTTTAGGGTTTTACTAGAGTTCGGGAGATCCCCACCATTATTTTTCCCAACCCATTCATATACAGCTATATTATCTATTTTTCCGCCGCCGCTAAATGCTGCAACCACAAAAAGATCCCCAACCACATGTTCTCCAGTAAACTTTGTTCCGTTAACCCTGACACCTTCACCGGTATCTGGATTTTCATATTGAAGGAACCAAAGACCAATATTAGCATCTCCGTTAGCGGCATATAATGTTCCTGTAAAATAGATTACTCCATCATATAGAAATGCTGCCGCCTGCTGGATATCTGTCTTATCATTTGGGCCATTATTAGTATTTGTCCAATCGGGTATATTATCATGGTCTTTTGAACCCTGAGTGAAAGTTTTATCTACCGTTCTGGAAGGATCAAATAAATCATCGAAAACTAACCCTGAATAAACCGAATTAGTTGGAACTCCGTTATCCTTAATCAGGCTTTCCCAATCAAAATAAGTTGTAGAGCCTACTGTTTCCTCTATAGCATTTCCATCAATAAATTTATTCTTCTCAATAACTTGAGAATAAACAATAGAATTGATGAATAAAAAGGCAATAAAAAATATCAACACCTTAAGTTTTCTAATCTGGAGATAAAGATCCCATTGATAATGAGATTTTATATTCTCTGAAATTGTAAAATCTTTCATAATATAAATTTTATATGGTTAGCACCTATAGGCAAGGTTAATCCTCAAAAAGCAGAATGGGTAAATTCAAAAACCTAAAAAATGTTATTTTAAATTCTTAGAGAAGAGAGATAAAACAACCTGTACATTCCAGTTTTATTTAAAAAAACCTAAATGTAAAATGTCTCCTAAATTTCTCATAATGGCAGGTATTAACTGGTTAGTATTAATTAACTCTTGGGGTGGTTTTAAACAAAAAAGAAGTATGAATTAATAAAATACGGGAGGAGACCAACTTTAATGTTGGGAACAAAAAGTTGCTATTTTAAAAATTAAAATGTTTTTGGAGGGAGATGTGATCTATTTTCTGTAGAATTAGAATATAAATCAACTATGAAAATGAATAAAAGCTTTTATATATTTTTAAAGTTAAAATTTTAACAAAACAATCCCTATTAAAAAACGTTTTAAATCTCTGTTTTTTAGGGATTTAACCAAAATTAAGGGAAATCCCCCATAAAAATAAATTAGATCTCAAGATTATTATAATCAGAAGTAGAAATTTAATTTTAGGTACTACAATAGGTAATTCATATTCCCATATTTTATGGCAACTATCCACACTTACTCCTCTTTTTAGCTTCGCATAGTTGCTACTTGGAAACGTTAGGACTAAAAAATAACAAAATATAGCGCATAAAAAAAGCAGCCTTTTCAGGCTGCTCTTCTTTTTTAAGGTTGGTTAATATTATTTATCTGAAATGATCTTTTTCGTAAACACATCTCTATCGGTAGTTATCTTGATCACGTATACTTGACTTGCTCTTGTTCTAAAGTCTATACTTAGTTC
>JAGXIJ010000091.1 GCA_024635675.1 Gillisia sp. | reverse complement strand
TTTACTTCTGAAATAAACCAAACTCCCAAAATAGGATCCGGGCCGGAGTTAGGACTGTCATCATCTTTATTACAAGATGTCAATAATGCCATACTGAAGAATAGTATAAAAAGCTTTTTCATATAAATAGGTGTTTGTTTGGTTTATAAAGATAGGGTTTCAGTTATAACTGATAAATATCAGATTTATTTTATGATTATGTAAAAGCATTAATATATTATTATGAATAGAGTCATCATAATATTTCTCGACTCCTCCCGGTAGCAATGGGGACGAATTGACAACTTTTAGCATAAAAAAAGACCCGAATAAATCCGAGCCTTATTTTTAAATATTGAATATTGATTTATTTCTTGTTTTTCTGCTGCTCAGCTTGCTCCATGATGTCCTGCATCTTTTTAGCAAACTTACCTTGCTTCTTAGGTTTCTTTTTATTCTCCTGAATCTTAGCATGGATCTTGTCTTCGTCTATAATCGCATACTTAATTACAAGCATGATCCCAATAGTAATTAAATTGGAAACGAAATAGTAAAGTGAAAGTCCACTGGCATAATTGTTAAAGAAGAACAACATCATTATTGGAGATAAGTACATGATAAATTTCATGTTCGGCATCCCAGGTTGCTGATTGTTCTGCATTGTTTGTCCCGTTGTCATCATCATATATATAAAGATGGCTATAGATGCTAATATTGGGAATAAACTCACGTGGTCTCCATAGAATGGAATGGTGAATGGCAATTCTGCAATAGTATCATAACTGGAGAGATCATCTGCCCATAAAAATCCTTTCTGCCTTAACTGGAAGGCACTCGGGAAGAACTGGAACAAGGCATAGAAGACCGGAATCTGCATTAAGGCGGGCAAACATCCACTCATAGGGCTGGCTCCTGCCTTGCTATAAAGCTTCATGGTTTCCTGTTGCTTTTTCATTGCATTGTCCTTATATTTCTCATTAAGCTCATTAATTTCAGGTTTTAATACCTTCATTTTAGCTTGAGATAAATAAGATTTATATGTTACCGGAGAAAGTACAATTCTCACAACAATGGTCATTACAATAATCGCAATTCCATAACTTGGTAAGAACCCGGATAGGAATGCAAAAAACGGAATAAATACGTATTTATTTATCCAACCAAAAATTCCCCAACCCAATGGTATTACTTCGTCAAGGTTTCTATCATAATCGTTTAAGATCTTATAATCTGTAGGTCCATAATACCAGTTCATATTATAATTAAGCTCGCCTCCTTTTAATTCTAAAGGAAGGCTAGTAGCAAAATCTTTGGTATATACCGTATCTATTTCTTCGTCCTGTACTAAGTTTTTAGACACGAATTTTCCTTTTGAAAAAGGAGTGTCGGTTAATAAGATCGAAGTAAAGAAGTGTTGTTTAAATGCAACCCAGGTTACATCGTTCGCTTCATCATCCTTTAATTCTCCTTGCCCTAAATAATCATCGTCTCCACCTTCATATTCCCAAGCCAATTCAGTATATCTATTTTCATAAGAGATACTTTTAGAATGACGGTACCCTTTTAATTTCCAATCTAAATTCACTGCATTGGAACTGCTTATAACATCTCTTAAACCTTGAGATCGAATGCTGAAATCCAACATATATTCTCCCGGTTTCATAACATACACATATTCCAGATATTCAGATTCTGAAACCTTAAGTTTCATAGAAAGCACTTGGTTGTTTCCGCTGTTAGAAAGTGAAGGCTCAAAATACATATCTTTTGTATTAAGCACCCTGCCATCTGCAGTTGTAAAATTCAAGTTTAAAGATGCATTCCTATCCTTTATTAGGTAAACAGGAATAGAATCGTAGGTTTTAAAATTGGATATTCTAGCCTCAGAGATATATCCTCCTTTATTGTCTATACTAAGTTCCAGTACATCGTTAGAAAGTTTTGTAGTGTTATTTGTAGCCGATGGTAAGGTCGCAGAATAGCCAAAAGTTCCCAAAGACTCCTGTGCCTTAGCACGTGATGTAGAATCCATTTCCTGAATTGCAACTTCTTTTTGAGGAGTAGCTGTTTCTTGAGGAACATTTTCTACTTGTTCTATAGTATCCTTCTTATCTTCAACTTCGTTATTTTCAAAGGAATTGTTGTACAACATCCATATTAAAATCCCACCAATCAGGAAAAATCCTATTAAGGATTGTACGTCAAACTTTTTTTCTTCCATGTTAAATTATAAAGTAAACTAAGTGATCTCTACCACTTAGAGTTATTGATAGTCAAAAAAATGACCGTTTATTGATTTTGTGTCAATTTGACACTATTTTTTTGTTTTGAGTAGGAAACGGCAGCTTTCACAAAACCAACAAATAGGGGGTGAGGATTGGCTACTGTACTTTTATATTCAGGGTGATATTGTACCCCAACATACCATGGGTGACCTTCCAGCTCTACGATTTCGACCAAACCGGTTTCAGGATTAATCCCCGTACTTTTTAATCCGGCTTTTTCCAACTCGTTTTTATACTTGTTGTTATATTCATATCTATGTCTATGTCTCTCTGAAATCTCTTCAGATTTATAGATGTCTTTAACCAGAGAACCTTCAGAAAGCTCACAAGTCCAAGCGCCCAATCTCATGGTGCCGCCTTTATGAGTAACTTTTTTCTGATCCTCCATAATATCTATTACAGGATGTTTGGTTTCAGGGTCCATTTCGGTAGAATTGGCATTCTTAAGTTGCAGTACATTTCTTGCAAATTCTATAACCGCCATTTGCATTCCCAGGCAAATTCCTAAGAAAGGGATATTGTTTTCCCGGGCATAACGCACCGCATCAATTTTGCCTTCAACACCACGTTCTCCAAATCCCGGAGCAACCAAAATAGCGTCTAAATGAGCTATCTTATTTTTTATGGTATTCTCATTGATGAATTCTGAATGAATACTTTCTACTGTCACCTTCACTTCATTCGCTGCACCTGCATGAATAAAAGATTCTAAAATAGATTTATAAGAATCCTGAAGCTCTACATATTTCCCAATAAGTCCGATTCTAACTTCGTACTTAGGGTTTTTATGACGTTGTAAAAACTGGTTCCAACGCTCTAAATTTGGGATGGTATCATCTGGCAACTGTAATTTTTTAAGCACCACGGTATCTAAACCTTCTTCTAACATCAAATTTGGCACATCATAAATTGTAGAAGCATCTATAGACTGGATAACTGCTTCCTGTCTCACATTACAAAAGAGCGCGAGCTTTCTGCGAATATCATCAGATAGTTCATGTTCTGTTCTACAAACCAGGATATCTGCTTTTATTCCGCTTTCCATCAAGGTTTTTACACTGTGTTGAGTTGGCTTGGTTTTAAGTTCCCCTGCAGCGGCAAGGTAAGGCACCAATGTAAGGTGAATCACCAATGCATTATCATCTCCTAATTCCCATTTAAGTTGTCTTACGGCTTCTATATAAGGTAAAGATTCTATATCCCCTACGGTTCCCCCAATTTCTGTAATTACAATATCATACTCCCCACTTTTTCCAAGGATCTGAATACGCTCTTTAATTTCATTGGTGATATGTGGAACAACTTGAACTGTTTTACCTAAAAATTCCCCTCGGCGTTCTTTTTCTATAACACTTTGGTAAATTCTCCCGGTAGTCACATTATTTGCTTGTGAAGTTTTTACGTTTAAAAAACGCTCGTAATGACCTAGATCCAGATCAGTTTCAGCACCATCTTCTGTAACATAACATTCGCCATGTTCGTATGGATTGAGTGTTCCGGGATCTACATTTATGTAAGGATCTAATTTCTGAATTGTAGATTTAAATCCACGAGCTTGTAATAATTTTGCCAAAGAGGCAGCGATAATTCCCTTTCCTAAAGAAGATGAAACCCCGCCTGTGACAAAAATATACTTGGTTTGGGCCATTTTGTAAGTGTTTGTTGTGTTGCTTTATTCAGGGCGCTAAATTACAAAGAAGAATAGAAAAAAGCATTCAATTTTAAACCTATTATTATTGGCTTAAATGAAAGGGAAATTTAAGTTAAAAGTCTAATTATTTGGGTACCTAAGTCTAATGTTTCGAAGTATGGTTTCCATTCCATTTACCTTTAGTTCGGTAACTTGTTGAAGTTGATCTCCTAATTTTCCCTCTGGAAATCCTTTTTGCCTGTACCAAATAAGATAGTATTCCGGTATTTCAGACAAAAAAAGACCTTTGTATTTACCAAAATGCATTTTAGCATAAGCCAGCTCTATGAGTGCTTTTTTATCGGGCTTTAATTCCATAGTGCGAAAATAGGAACTTAATTTTTTAGGAACCGAATTTTTGAAATTTATTGATATCTAATTTATAATCCAAATGAAATTCTATTCAGAAAAGAAAAACACACCTTCTTCTGCTTAAGATTTTAAAGATCATTTTTAATATTAGACGGTTTAAATTTAATGAAATGTTAAAAGTTTTTTTGTAACTAAGCAATTGCATAGTTTTGTCCTGTAATTAAAAATTATGGCAAGAACCAAACAATATAAGGAAGAAGATGTTATCCAAAAGGCTATGAACCTTTTTTGGCGTAATGGCTATGAAGCCACTTCGGTACGTATGTTGGAAAAGGAAATGGGAATTAACCAATTTTCAATTTATTCAAGTTTTGGAAGTAAGCATGGAGTTTTTGTTGAAAGCATTAAGGCTTACAAGAGTGAATTAAATAGTATTAGAAATGTTTTGAAGAATTCTAATAATGGTACTATTGGAATTAAACAATTCTTCTATGACTTTTTAGAATTCACTAAAGAAAATGAAGAGGGCAAAGGCTGTCTTGTTTGTAATACGGTTAGTGAAATGGGGAAAAAAGCTAAACCAGAACTTATGGCAGAATTGATGAAGTTTACTGAAGAGATCAGATCATTATTCATCAATAATTTAAAGCAGGATAAAGATAGAACACAAGAGAGAGTAGCGAAGGAAGCTAATTTTTTAACTACATCTTTGCTTGGACTTTCTATAGGTTCCAGGATCCAAAGTGAAACTCAGCTTGAAGATTACATTGAAATGATATTTAATAGAATTTAACTTTTTTTATAATAAAACTAAGCGTTTGCTTAGAAATAAAATACACAATAATTTTAAAACTTTAATAACATGAAAACTTTAATCCTAACTTTTACTTTATTAGCATATTCAGTATCGATCTATGCCCAAGACTATGCGGCAGTATCAAATTCTAGCTCAAGGACGGAGCATAAGGTCTCAGATTACGGCCAACTCAGCCATTTTACATCTAATGTGCTTTTAGATGAGGAATTCAAGTATCGGCAATTTTTAAAGAAATCTAAAAGTTCTAAAGTTAACTTCCATTTAGATGGACAAACCATCACCAAAAGGGAGCTGGCTAAATCACTAAGAAAAGCTGCGATAAAATCTGAGAACTCTCGAGAATTTCAAAAATTTCTAAAGAATAACTACCCTCAATTAATGAGCGTTCTTTCAGAAAAAGAAATGGAATTGTTATATGAGAAATTTAGGAAGGGAACTTTCAATTCATATATCCAGGACCTAGCTGAAAATTGGTAATAACAGCGTAGAAATTTTACAGATTTAAAAAAAAAAATTTATTAAATCGATCATTTTTTTTTAAATAAAACTAAGCTGTTGCTTAGAAAAATTAAACAATTATTAATTAAAAATTAAAGACTATGAGTACATTAAAAGTTCACAACATGGAAACTGCGCCAGAGGCTAGTAAATCATTATTAGGAAACTCACAAAAAGCTTACGGTATGATACCCGGTTTGCACGGGGTTTTAGCGGGAGCTCCTGGTATACTTGAGGCTTACCAGACATTACATCAATTATTTGTTGATTCTTCTTTTAATAATGAAGAGTTAACCGTTGTATGGCAAACTATTAACGTAGAACACGAATGTCACTATTGTGTGCCTGCACATACAGGAATTGCTGCGATGATGAAAGTAGATGAAAAAATCACAGATGCTTTGCGTAACAGAGCACCTCTTGCAGATCCAAAATTAGAAACATTAAGGGAGATGACATTATCCATTGTTAGAAATAGAGGAAATGTAAAGAACGAAGAAATTCAAGCATTTTATGCAGCGGGCTATGGAGAAAGACAAGTTTTGGAGATTATATTGGGATTGTCACAAAAAGTAATCAGTAATTACACCAATCACATTGCAAAAACTCCTATTGATGCTCCTTTTCAAAAATTTGCTTGGAAAAAAGAGATTGAAACAGTTTAATACGAGGGATTGTAAAACAGCTATACACCTTCCGCTTTAATTCGGGAGGTGTATTCATCAGCTAACTAATAAAAAATTAAAATTATGAGTATTTCAATAGAAAATAAAGTCGCTTTAGTAACAGGGGCAAACAGAGGAATTGGGAAAGCGATTGTAGAATCCTTTATTAATCACGGAGCTAAAAAAGTATATTTGGCAGTACGTGATATAAATTCAACTAAAGATCTAGAAGAAAAATACGGAGACAAGGTTGTTACCTTAAAGGCAGATGTAAGCAAAACAGAATCGATCCAGGAATTAGCAAAACAAGCAAAGGATGTGGATATTGTAGTAAACAATGCAGGTGTAGGTACTACTCAATCCACCCTTGGTATAGATGTAGAAAAAGATTTTGCATATCAATTAGAGGTAAATGCTTTTGGTTTGCTTCGTGTTGCCAATGCTTTTGCCGAAACATTAGAGAAAAATAAAGGAGCTTTGGTTCAGTTAAATTCTATAGCCTCTATGAAGAACTTCTCACATCTTTCCACATATTCTGCATCAAAAGCGGCCTCATATTCTCTTACTCAAGGTTTACGAACAGAATTAGGACCCAAAGGTGTAAGTATTCTAAGTGTACATCCCGGTCCGGTTGCGACCGATATGGGAGAAGCTGCAGGTTTTGAAAACGGAGCTTCGACCTCTGTGATTTCTGAAGGCATTGTGAAGGCTCTTAATGCAGGTGATTTTCATTTATTTCCAGATGAAATGGCAAAGCAAATTGAAGGTGCTTATCAAGGCTTTTCAGATAACGTTGTTTTGGCAGATTTCTCTTAAATCAATTAATAAAAATAAAACGAGAGGCATGATAAAAGTAAGCGTAATGTATCCTAATGGTCCAGAGACTAAATTTGATGCAGATTATTATAAAAATTCACATTTACCAATGATTGCAGATTCCTTGGGTGATGCCTTAAAAGGAATAGAGTTCAACATAGGAATTGGCGGAAGAGTCCCGGGGGAACTTGCTCCATATGTAGCAATAGCTCATTTAACTTTTGAGTCTGTAGAATCTTTTCAATCGTCTTTTGGACCTCATGCTGAAAAGTTTGCTGCAGATGTTCCTAACTATACGAATGTTGAAGGAGAACTTCAAATTAGTGAAATTGTAAGCTATTTTTGATTCCGAAGAAAACTATTTTAAAAGAATAACATGAAAGATAAAATAAAAATAGATATAGTATCAGATGTGGTGTGCCCTTGGTGTACCATTGGGTACAAACGTTTGGAAAAAGCCATTTCTGAAATGGGAATTCAAGATAAAGTGGAAATTGAATGGCATCCCTTTGAACTTAATCCAAATATGCCGGTGGAAGGTGAAAATGTGCAAGAACATATTGCAAATAAGTACGGTGCAAGTTTAGAAGATCAAAAACGCTCTCAGGAGCATATGACGGAAGTTGGAGCTGAACTTGGTTTTAAATTTGACTATTTCGAAGAGATGAGAATGGTTAATACAAGAGATGCGCATATTTTGCTTGAATATGCGAAGGAAAACGGGAAACAAACAGAGTTGAAAATGCGTTTAGTCGAGTCTTTCTTTAGTGAAAGAAAAGATGTTTCCAATAAAGAAACTCTAAAGCTAGCCTTGCAAGAGGTTGGTCTAAATGTTAATGAAGCGATGGCAAGATTAGAAAGTGATGATGCAAGCTATCGGGTTCGATCTGAAGAAGCATACTGGAAAAGTTTAGGAGTAACCTCAGTGCCAACAATAGTATTTAATAAAAAAGGTGCTGTTACAGGAGCACAACCGGTTGCTGTCTTTAAAGAGGTGTTAACTGAATTGTTACAAGAAAACATAGAATAATAAAAAAAAACAATAAATAATTAATTTCATTTTTTTTTTGTAAAACACACTCACAATTGTATTATATAATTAATGGCTAATCTAAAAAGATTCAGCGCCGTATTTAAATTTAAATATGGTGCTGAGTCTATTATATTTTAATAGATGTCTTCGGGAACTTAAATTTGTCAAGCACTAAAACTGTATTTTTAAATACTTAAATTTGCCGCATATTTAGATCCATGAAATACGAGTATCAATTACGTGTAAGCCCGGAAGAAGCAGCCAAGCAAAAACTTTTATTAAGAGAGGTATCTAAGCATGCTGGTATTTCTACCAAGAAAATACGCCATATTGAAATACTTAAAAGATCTATAGATGCCAGACAGCAAGCTGTGAAGATCAATTTAAAAGTGGATGTTTATGTAAATGAGGATAAAAAAGAAATCCCTCTTGAGCTTCCGGAATATCCTAATGTAAACGACAAAGAAGAAGTTTTTATAATTGGCGCTGGCCCGGCGGGACTGTTCGCAGCACTTCGCTGTATAGAATTAGGTAAAAAGCCGGTTATTATAGAAAGAGGAAAAGATGTTCGGAACAGAAGACGTGACCTTAAAGCATTAAACATAGAGCATATTGTAAACGAAGACTCCAACTATTGTTTTGGAGAAGGGGGTGCCGGAACCTATAGTGACGGAAAATTATATACAAGATCTAAGAAAAGGGGAGATGTAAATAGAATATTGAAATTATTGGTTGCTTTTGGCGCCACCAATGAAATTTTAGTAGATGCTCATCCTCATATTGGGACTAATAAACTACCGGCAATAATTGCAAGTATTCGGGAAAAGATCATTGAAATGGGGGGAGAGGTGCTTTTTGAAACAAGGGTAACCGATATCGTCATTGAGAACAATACTCTAAAGGGAATTAAAACCTTGAAAGGAGAGACTTTTAAAGTGAAAAATTTAATTCTTGCAACTGGACATTCTGCCCGGGATATCTTTGAATTACTTTACCGAAAAGGAATTAAAATTGAAGCAAAACCTTTTGCTTTAGGTGTACGAATTGAACATCCACAACAATTAATAGATAGAATACAATATAAGTGCGACGATAGAGGAGAATTTTTGCCGCCCTCGCCATATAGTATAGTGAAACAAATTGGAGGTAGAGGAATGTATTCTTTTTGTATGTGTCCAGGAGGTGTTATTGCTCCTTGTGCTACAAGCCCGGGAGAAGTGGTCACTAATGGTTGGTCTCCAAGTAAGCGAGATCAGCCTACTTCCAACTCTGGAATTGTGGTGGAATTAAGACTAAATGATTTTAAAGCATTTGGGGATTCTCCACTTGCTGCTATGGAGTTTCAAAAGAGTATTGAACAAACCGCCTGGTTGCATGGAGGAGAAACTCAACGTGTTCCTGCTCAAAAAATGGTAGATTTTGTAGAAGGTCGAATATCAACTGGTATTCCCGAAACTTCCTATAAACCAGGGGTAACTTCCGTAGATCTACAAAACGTTTTTCCAGAGTTTATTCATAAAACCCTACAGCAAGGTTTTAAAGAATTTGGTAAAACTATGCGTGGTTATTATACAAATGAAGCAATAATTCATGCTCCAGAATCCAGAACATCTTCTCCTGTAAGGATCCCAAGAGATCCTAAGACGCTCGAGCATGTCCAAATTAAAGGATTATTTCCTTGTGGAGAAGGCGCTGTCTCTTATACACATCTGACGCTGCCGACGA
>JAGXIJ010000090.1 GCA_024635675.1 Gillisia sp. | reverse complement strand
CTAAATATTGGAAATAGTCGATTCTTTTATAAGATGTATTAGATGCAGCTAGAGCTATAAAAGCTGTAAGGTCATTTTTAGAATATTCAGCTTGTGAAAATACACCTTCCCAAAGAACGATTCCATCATTAAAGTAACTCATCTTGTCTCCTACTCTTGCAAGATTATTTGGGTCATTATCGTTGCTGTTTTCTGCCCAGTATTGACCACCTAAAAGATCTTTCACTTCTCTAAAGTGTTTTCCTTTGTAGTATCTAAGATCTACTCCACCTGATATATCGATGTTTTCACCAACCTTTGTATTTAAAGTGGATAAAAGACCATACCAGTTATGGTCGTTTCTTGAATCATAAAGAATTGTTCCAGAACCATCTGCTCCATTAGCAGCATTCTCATCTACAACCATATCAAGATCTAAAGGCTCATAAGCAGCAGCTCTATAAGGAGAATCTACACTTCTTAAGTTAGCGTCTCCAGTATAACCACCACCTCCACCTGTTCCGAAAGAAACATATGCAGCAGTAGAAAGATCTGTATTATCAGAAATATTCCAATAGTGATTTAAAGAAATTTGTGGCTTGTGGTAAAAGTTATCTTGAACATTTACTACTTCTCCGTTCTTGTAACCCCAGTCACCGTTAAATTTAATCCCTCTGTCACTTCTTTGGTAATCTTCAATAGAGTAACGAGTTTCTCTTTGCCCGTGACGTTGTGGTGCTCCAAAAGCAGTTAAAGATAATAAGTGATCTTCGTTTATTTCTTTCGCAATATTTACAAAATAGTTATATCCTTCAAATTGAAGTCCATCAGCAAAACGTTCTCCGCTTGTTTTGGATGCAGCAACCGTAGCTGCCCAACCGTTGTCAGATTTTCCTGTAGCTAATGTAAATCCGAATTTTTGAAGACCGTCATTTCCGGTGGAAGCAAAAACGTTACCACCTTCCTTCATATCAGTAGATTTAGTAACGATATTCACAGTACCCCCAATAGATGGAACAGCTACTTTAGAAGCTCCAAGACCTCTTTGCACTTGCATAGTTCTTGTAACATCTGAAAGACCAGCCCAGTTACTCCAATAAACACGACCATTTTCCATGTCGTTTACAGGAACACCGTTAATCATAACAGCAATATTCTCAGAGTTAAAACCCCTTAATCTCAACTCAGCATCTCCAAATCCACCTCCAGATTTAGTTGCATAAACTCCAGGAGTTGATTTAAGGATTTCAGGAAATTCCTGGTTACCCATTTTAGTTTCAATTGTCTCAGCTTTAATAGTAGAAACCGCTACCGGTGTTTTACGATCTATTGCAAGGGAGAAACTTGTAACTACAATTTCATCCAAGGCACTTGCATCTGCTTTTAACATAATGCTTCCTAAATTTTTAGTTTCGCCATTTGCAACATTAAATTGCAAAGACTGCTTTACGAAACCAATAAAACTGATCTCAAGAGTTCCGGAAGCACTTTCTACATTTAACGAGAATTTACCGTCAAAATCCGTAGTGGTTCCGTTGTTAGTGCCTAGTACCATAACTGTTGCGCCTGGTAGTGGAGCGTTCATTTCAGAATCCATTACCGTACCGGTAAGTGTTCCTTGAGCAAAAATTGTAGCAGTTGTTAAAAACAATGCTAGGGCTAATAATTTCCTCATGCTTTAATTGTTTGTGTTTTTAGTTTATAATTCTTGGCAAAAAAACGTCATTTAAAAAAAACTAACTTTATCTAAACGTTAAGATTTTCTTTTTAACATTTCACCGAAACAAACATACTATAATTACACAAGTGAATACTAGCACGATCCCTAAAGCTATTAACGATTTATTAACAAATCAATGGGAATGTTACTTTAAATAAGATTTTAACAAGTTTTGAGTAGAATTGTCATGTTTGGACACTTTTCGTTTATTGATTTCATCAAGGATATTAGAAGCTAATTGCTTTCCTAGTTCTACTCCCCATTGATCATAACTGTAAATATTCCAAATTACTCCCTGAACAAAGATCTTATGTTCATACATAGAGATCATTTTTCCTAAACTTTCAGGTGTGAGTTTATCAATTAAAAGTGAAGTTGTGGGCTTGTTTCCCTGGAAGACTTTAAATGGTAAAAGATCATTTATTTCTTCCTCATTAAGGTTCTTTGCAGTTAATTCCTTTCTTACCTCATCCTCAGTTTTACCCATTAGTAGGGCTTCTGACTGGGCAAAATAATTTGCCATTAATTTATCATGATGATCCTTGTTCTTATACAATGATTCTTTAAAACCAATGAAATCTGCAGGGATCAACTTTGTGCCTTGGTGAATTAATTGAAAAAATGCATGTTGGGAATTAGTGCCCGGTTCTCCCCATATTATATTTCCTGTTTCGTAGGTCACAGGATTTCCATTTCTATCTACACTCTTCCCGTTGCTCTCCATAATTGCCTGCTGAAGATAACTCGGCAATTTTTGAAGGTATTGAGAGTAAGGAATAACCGCTTCGCTTTCAGCCTTGAAAAAATTGTTATACCAAATGCTTAGTAAAGCTAGTTGAACAGGAACATTTTTAATATATGGTTCATTCTTAAAATGCTGATCCATTTTATTTGCACCTTCCAAAAGTTCATTGAATTTTGTAAACCCAACAGCCAAACTAACCGATAGGCCAACGGCACTCCATAACGAGAATCTACCGCCTACCCACTCCCACATTGGGAATATATTTTCTTTTGCAATTCCAAAACCCGCCACCTTTGGAACGTTAGATGAAACTGCTACAAAATGCTTTTGAACATCTTCTTTTGAAGCTGAATCTAGGAACCACTTTCTTGCTGTGGTCGCATTGCTTAGCGTTTCCTGAGTTGTAAAAGTCTTGGATACAATTACAAATAATGTTGTTTCTGGATTCAATGGCTTTAAAACCTCTTGAACATGATCTCCGTCCACATTGGAAATGTAATGTACCTTAAGGTGATTTTTATAGAATTTCAAGGCTTCCGTAATCATAGCCGGTCCGAGATCTGAGCCTCCAATTCCAATGTTCACAATATCTGTAAACGCTCGTCCGGTATATCCTTTTGTCTTTCCAGAAATAATAGCATTAGAAAATTCTTCCATCTTAGCCTTTACCTCAAAGACTTCAGGAATTACATTTTCACCTTCTACAAAAACCTTATCATTCTTCTTCGATCTTAAAGCAGTATGAAGTACTGGCCTGTTTTCAGTTCTATTTATACTTTCCCCTTCAAAATAAGACTTTATCGCCTCTTCCAATCCACAGTCTTCTGCAAGATCCAGCAAAAGCTGTTGAGTTTCTTTGGTAATTCTATTCTTGCTGAAATCAACTAAAAAATCCTCCCAAAAGATACTGAAATCATCAGCCCTTTGTGAATCTTTAGAAAATAGCGATTTCATTTCTACCGCTTTTATTTCTTCAAAATGACTTTCTAATTTTTTCCAAGCAACAGTAGTCGTGGGATCTATATTCAGCATTACTAAATTTCTTTAAATGGTATTTTATCTAATTTGGATCGAATTACTTTAATAGAAGCAAAATAATCTTCTTTTAAGTTATTTGCGATAGGTTCTGCTGCTGGTAAATTCTGGCGAAATGGATCTACTTGTTTCCCTCGCAACCAAAATCTATAACAAACATGAGGCCCGGTAGCAAGACCTGTGCTTCCCACAAAACCAATAACATCTCCTTGTTGTACACGCTGCCCAACTCGAACATTTCGTTTAGACATGTGCAAATATTGCGTGGTATAGGTGTCGTTATGTTTCACTTTTACATAGTTCCCGTTTCCCCCGGTATAACTCGAAGCTATAACAGTTCCATTGGCGGTAGACCAAATTGGAGTTCCATGCGGCGCAGCATAATCTGTTCCCTTATGGGCTTTCCATCTTTTTTGAACAGGATGATATCTGTTTCCTGAGAATCTAGAAGAAATTCTACTGAAATTTAATGGAGCTTTTAAAAAGAAGCTTTGTAAAGGCCTTGCCTCTTCATCATAAAAATCTGAATCCCCTTTTTCAGGATCTGCCATATAATCGAATGCATAATACGGTTTTCCCTGATGCACAAAAACAGCTCCTTCAATATTTTCTATCCCGGCGTATATACTATCATTTATATATCGCTCATTATAGACCATTTTAAACTGATCTCCTTTTTGAAGTTTCCAGAAATCTATACTCCATTGGTAAATGCTGCTTAATTCATGAGACAATAAAATACTTAATCCTTGGTTAGACATGGCTTCAGAAAGATTGCTAACAATCACCCCAGAGACGGTCTTCCTTTTTATTGTTACCGGTTTTTGAGATTTAAATGCGGCAATATTTTCCCCAATGTTAACAACGGTATAATCGATTTTATCATTTTCATAAATGAAATATTCAGGTGTTAACAGCGAATCTTTAGCCTTTAGAATAACATACGGCTTACCCACAATTAATCTTGTAGGATTAAAGGTCTCACCTAACTGCTCTGTAATTTCATAAACCTTAGATCTGCTAACTCCATGAGAGTCTAAAATCTCTCCAAAACTATCTCCAGATTGAATTGTGTCCCTAACAACCTCATAATCATTCAGCACAAAACCATACTCCTCTATAATTGGAGCGATTTCCTCTACTATAACTTTGCTTATTTCTTTATTATTATCCTTTTCATTATTGCATGATGTGAATGCAACTGCCAACAAAAGCAAGTATTTTAAGTTCTTCAATTTCTAAACTATTTTTGTGAATTAAACATATGATTTACCCATTCTTTTCCCCAATTACCGAATTCTTCTTCGCTCCAAAGGTTCGGAAAAAAACTGTTTTTCTGAAAACTAGGAGGTAAAAATTCTTTCCAATTTGTCCCCCCGGTAGCAGCAATGGTTTTATTATCCTTATTGAGATAGCGATGAGCTGCTCCCATGTGCATTAACAACCAATTTATATTAACATTAGTATCGAAATTACGCAATGCCTCAATTAATAATGGATTGCTTTTTTCTTCTTCCGGAAGTTGTAAATATTGATGATATATTGTTTTTCCTTTAACCTGATTTGCAATTCTTAAAAACCTAGGGGTATAACGGATTTCGAACTGTTTTAAGGTAAGAGTTTTTTCACCGGTAGTGAGATCTATTCCTCCTTTTTTCCAGTAAAGATTCTCATAAAGCTCTTCAATACTGTTATCTACAGAAAAATTATGACGTTCCTTGAACGGGATTAAATGCTGCAAAGGTGTAGAATTGATTTCGATCATGCGAAATTGTGCCGATTGGAAACCACTTGCAGGCAAAAGCGCCATTCTAAATTTAAGAAATTGCTCTCTTTCCATCCCCTTTATCATCACATCAAAAGAATTAATTAAAATTCTTACATACCTATTAAGGCGATTTACCTTTTCAATAAAAAAAGCAGCGGTTAAATTTTCTTCAGCAATTATTTGTTTTTGCTCATGAAGAATAAGCTTAAAATACAGTTCGGTAATTTGATGATAGGTAAGAAATATTTCCTCATCCGGGAAATGAGTTTTTGGGTTCTGAAGGCTTAATAAAGTATCTAACCCAATATAATCCCAATAAGTTAAGTAATTATCATATAGTAATCCATCCAGATAAGAACCCATATCCTGCCCAGAATTCTTGAATTTTTCTTCAAGCAACAGAATTCGCTCGGCAATCTCGGGTTTAATTTCGTTCATTCTCTTATTCCATTAATATTTTTAACTGATGCTTTAACCCCTTAAATTCTTCTAAATCTGCAGCGAGTGACCCTACAGCCAGGTTCGCTTGAATTTTTACCGGAATCTTATTTTTATCATCACTTATCCAAAGAGTAAGGCTTTCTTGCTCTTTAAATACTCTCCCCGCCATTACAAATGGACGGAATTTTAAAGTGGCAATTTTACCAAATTTTGTGGTTAAAACTTCCCTTCCGAGGAACTTTAATTTGAAATCATGATTTTCTTTATCAAAAAACATATTCAAATGAGTTTCATCTCCCACTTTTAAACTATTCGGATTAATATCATTTCGAATAAAATAAAATGCAGATAACATATCATGAACATCTTTAGGTGTAGTAAAGGATGTGTTTTCGTTATGTTTTCTATCGAGGACTAAAGCTTTATTATTGTCTTGATCAAACTCTATTTGAAGATCTTTAGTATGCCCACCTTCATCTATTTTACGAATAAAACGATATGGCAAACCAGTCTTTTTATCTATATAGGTTTCATAGTTGTCGTCTACCTTAAAAAACAAATGCAATAAACCTGTAGATTTTCCTTTACCTACAATATGATATACTTTTTTGTCATTTAGATTAGTCTCATTTACGCCTATTGTTGCATAGCTGGCATTAAATGGACCGTAATGAATTCTGAATTTAAACCATTCCCCACCCTGAAATGCTTTCTGGGAAAATGAGGAAAAAGGCAATAATAATAGGAGGAGACAAAGGATTGTAAATCTATTTTTCATGTAATGAGGCTTTAATTAACACCTAATAAATTTTTTAAAATTATATTGATACTATAGAATTACAATTTCCATTCCAAATGTATAAAACTAAAAAACCCCATCAAATTAATGATGGGGTTTTTATCTTATTAACCAACTAAAACTTAAATTATGAAAAAAAATTTAATGCATTCTTGGTAACCACTCCAAAATGCGGTGCAAAAGTCCTGAGATTTAATCTACTTTGCAACCTTAAAATAAACTTTAACTCTAAATTTATTGAGTCGGCAATTATTTTTTTGTTGTTTTACTAACTAAACAATCTTTTAATTGTTATTACAGTGTTCCTCGCAAGTCTTGCTCCCTTTCTATAGCTTCAAATAAGGCTTTAAAATTACCTTTTCCGAAAGATTG
>JAGXIJ010000089.1 GCA_024635675.1 Gillisia sp. | reverse complement strand
GTTTAAGATCTTCTTCATACCCCGGATTATTATTTACGAACATTAAAAAATCATTTAAAACCTTGAATTTTGAAGCTGCATCAATCTCTTCAGACTCCAATACAAGTTTCATAGAGCTTAAAGCATCTTCAGCCCGGTTCGTGTTTAAATAAAATTTATAGAGAGCAAGATGCACCACCTTGGAATTCGGAAACAAATTTCGCATTTTCTCTGCCATTTCAAATGCCTCTTTTTCCAAACCCTCATCACTGTACACAAAGATGAGATTAAGGTAGTTCATCTCATTTTCGGGGTTCAAAGCAATAGACTTTTGCAAGGTCTTTATTTGGGCAGAAGTATTATCGGTAAGTGCATAGATCTGTTGCCTAAGGCTATTTCTATATTCTGTAACCCCAAGTTCTACATCTAATTTATCCAACAAACCGATCAATTTTTCATATTGCTGAATTTCAAAATAGATTTTTGCTAGATCATCATAATACTTGCCATTAAAGCCAACGAGGTTTTTTGAAATTACTATGGCCTCTTCATATTGCTTGTTTAAATAATAGGCATCAAACAAGTCGGCTATGATCCATTCCCTATTGGGCGCTAAACTATTTGCCTTTTGAAAATTAGCAATCGCATTCTCATAATTCTTAAGCAACTTATAATTCTTTCCTAATTCAAAATATACAACAGCGTTATTAGGTTGCAGTTTTTCACATTCCTTGAGAGCGTTAATCGCTTTTTCATAATTTTCGATAGCTTTTTGCTTAAGCGCTTCAAAAAAATACTCTTGAAATGCATCGCTCACCTCTCCCAAATCATCTTGCGCTACTTCAAGCAACGGACTTGGTACTTCCTGAGCATAAAGCTTTGGAGCAACCATCCCACTTAGAACCATGAAGTATACAAGTATGCGATTCATTATAATTCTATATTTATATTATTCTAGCACCGTATAATCTCCAATGCTTATCTGTGTAAAATTACCGTCGAACTTAGCATGATTTCCAATCATTGCATTTTCTAAAGTAGCATTTAATACAATAGATTCTGTTTGAATAAGACTATTCTTTATTGTTGAATTTTCAATTTTTGTGCCATTCCCAATAGATACATTTGGGCCTATTTTAGCATTAATAAGCTCCACATTATCTCCAATAAAACAAGGTTCGGTGATTTCAGAATTAGTGATTTTCACGGAATCTGATATCAGTTTCTCTCCATCCTGATGCAAGAAATTCAACATTCTTCCATTGGTTTCCACGGTGATCTGCTTATTTCCGCAGTCCATCCATTCGTCAACTTTTCCAGGAACAAATACATTCCCACTGGCTTGCATGGCTTTTATACCGTCGTTTATCTGGTATTCCCCACCTCGAATTATATTTTGATCCAATACTTTTTGCAATTCCCCTTTTAGAACCGCGACATCTTTAAAGTAATAGATCCCAATTATTGCAAGATCTGATACAAATTCTTCTGGCTTTTCTAACAATTCGGTGATCTCTTTCTTTTCATTCAATTTTACAACCCCATATGCATTTGGGTTTTCAACCTGCTTTACCCAGATCACTGCATCTGCATCTTTATTCAGCGTAAAATCTGCTTTAAAGAGAGTGTCGGCATACGCAACCACTGCCGGACCAGAAAGCGAGTCTTTAGCACACATTATAGCGTGCCCTGTGCCCAAAGGTTTGTCCTGATAGTATATAGTGCCTTTTGCCCCTATACTCTCTGCAATCGCCTTAAGATCTGTTTCTACCTTTTCTCCAAAATCCTGCCCTATAATAAATGCAACTTCATCCACTTTTTCGTCCAATACTTTCGCAATGTCTTCAACCAGTCTATGAACAATTGGTTTTCCCGCGATAGGGATCAATGGTTTTGGAACTGTTAAGGTATGAGGTCTTAATCTTGAGCCACGACCGGCCATTGGTACTATTATCTTCATTTTATATTTTATTCTTAATTATCGTTTTGTCTGTTCGAGCGCAGTCGAGAACTCATTAGTCTAAAATGAAGGTTTCGACTCCGCTCAACCTGACATCCTTAATTCATATAATTTTGATATGAATGTTAATACGGATCTCTATAATTTTATTTATTCCCGGTGCTTCCAAAGCCTCCAGCTCCTCTGCTAGTGTCTTCCAGAACTTCTACTTGTTCCCAAGAGATTTGTTCGTGTTTGGCAATTACCATTTGTGCAACTCGTTCTCCATTTTCGATGATGAAATCCTCATTGGAAAGGTTTACAAGAATTACGCCTATTTCTCCACGATAATCTGCATCTATGGTTCCCGGGGAATTTAATACCGTAATCCCTTTTTTAGCGGCTAAACCACTTCTGGGTCTAACCTGTGCCTCAAAACCCAATGGCAATTCCATGAAAAGCCCTGTTTTTATAATTGCTCGCTCCAAAGGTTTTAACGTAATAGGTTCTATAATATTGGCTCTAAGATCCATTCCCGCAGAGAACGCAGTTTCATAATTTGGTAAATCGTGCACCGATTTGTTTATAATTTTCACTTTCATTGATTCAGAATTTGATTAAAATCTTTACGTTCCATTAAAATTACAGTAATTAAAAATATTGCTACAAAGAGCATACCTATAAAATAATTCTCTCGGAAATAATTGAACGATACTGCCGATAGCCCAACTGCTAATAACAGATATACACTTATGCTTTTAAGTTTATAGGGTACCGGATAATATTTTCTTCCGAAGTAAAATGAAATAAGCATCATAGCACCATATGCGGCTAAGGTGGTATAAGCTGAAGCCATAAATCCAATAACAGGAATTAACGCAAGGTTCATCACAATAGTGATTATTGCTCCAATTATCGAAATGTACATTCCGGCTTTAGTTCTATCTGTTAGTTTATACCATATGGCTAGATTATGATAAATTCCCAGAAACAGATTCGCCAATAAAATTACCGGCACTATGGAAATAGTGATCCAATAATCCGGATTCGGGATAATAAGAATTTTGAAAAAGTCCAAAAATACAACCATCACCAAAAGGATTAGACTTCCTATAATTACAAAATAATTAAGGATATTGGCATAGGTTTGTTTTGCATTTTCCTGTTTGGCATGATTAAAAAAGAAAGGTTCTGCACCCATCCTAAAGGCTTGTACGAATATGGTCATGAAGATCGCTAATTTATAACAACCCGCATAAGCTCCCATAATATCTTCAGAAACCATATCCTTCAATAGTATTTTATCTAACATTTCATTAATTACAAATGCTATTCCCGCTATCATGATAGGCCAACCATATTTCCACATTTGTTTAAAGATGCCAAATTTAAATTCGATCTTAGATTTGAAGAAGTATGGAAGTAAGATTAAAAAAGTTGCTCCACTGGCCAGTAGATTAGCGAGAAATATATATTGAACCTGATCTGTAGAAGAATATCTTTCCAAAATAAAATCTGGGATAACGCCGGGATGATCTGGAATTAACCAAAGAAAAAAGAAATTCACCAACACCACTATAGCAATATTGAAGATCTTAATAGAGGCAAATTTTATAGGCCTATTAGAAGCTCTTAAATAAGCAAAAGGAACCACAACCAAAGCATCTAAAGCTAAGATCGCTAAAAGCATATTAAAATACTTAGGATTTAGGTCTACCAAATCTATAAGCTGGCCTTTAAAAAGAAACACCAGTCCAAAAAAGAATATCGTAGTAACTGTTAGACTAATAAACGCGGTAGAAAACACCTGCCCCTTTTTATCTGAATGGCTGAAATACCTAAAAAAGGCAGTTTCCATACCATAGGTTAAAATCACATTGAAAAATGCTGCCCAAACATAGAACGTGGTATTTACAGAATAACCAACAGTAGAGAGTGCAGTAACATGCAAAGGCACTAAAATGAAATTCATGAGTCTTGGCAAAACTGTTGCAAAACCATAAATTATAGTATCCTGAAAAAAACGTTTTAAGGTGCTCAAAAGCGGCTGGGTTATAAAGTATAAATATCCTAATTAATCGGTTAACATTGGAATCCTCAACTTATTATTTCCCTCTTTTTCTTAACAATCATTTTCTATTCAAATTTTAAAACAATAAAAAAACGAGATGAAAAAATTTCATCCCGTTTCTAAATAGTTAATAAATATAAGATTATACTCTTTCTTTAACGCCTGTCAGCTTATAATATTTCATTTTCGAATTCTGAGTAAATATTAAAATTGCCTCATCATCCTCAAGATCAAAGTTCATTTTCTCCATTTTTTGAGGCATTTTGTTTCCATATTCCTCTTTAGGATCTGAACTCATTATCATATCAGGCTTGCCCATTGCGAATTTTGCAATATAAACTCCAGGAGAATCCGGGCTTTTAAATAAGTCTGACTTTTTATCTCTGAAATATACACCAACCAAATTCACCCGGTTTGTTTGAATTGTAATTACGGGAATATGTAAAGTGAGTTCTTTATTTTGTGTAGTGTAATAAGCATTTTCCATAGTTGCGGGAGCTTTTTCTTGTAGGTCTTTGTTGCCAGCACAACTCGCAAATAGACCAGTTACAATTGCAGCGCTAAAAAGTAGGGAGAGATATTTCATGATTATTTTGTTTAAGTTACTAAGTCTAAAACAAAATGAGTGCCAAAAGAAAAACCCTCCAGCTCGCTGAAGGGTTTTTTTATTATTTATAGATTCTGAAACAAGTTCAGAATGACTACTTAGGTTTAATTGTTCAATGCTTCTGCTCCCCCAACGATCTCTAAGATCTCGTTAGTTATAGCAGCTTGTCTCGCTTTGTTGTAAGACAATTTAAGCGAATCTCTTAATTCTGTTGCGTTATCTGTTGCTTTGTGCATCGCCGTCATACGAGCTCCATGCTCTGATGCCAACGAATCACTCATCGCTTTGAATAATTGCATTTTAAGGGATTTTGGAATAAGATCTTTTACGATCTGCTCCTTTTCCGGTTCAAAAATGTAATCTAGATTTACATTCTCTCCAGTTTCAGATATCTCTATAGGTAAGAACTGTTCTTTAATTACTTCTTGAGTAGCAGCATTAATAAACTTATTATACACTATTGAGATCTCGTCATACTTCCCATCTAAGAACCATTGCATGATGTTTTCAGCAATTAAAGCTACATTATCATACTTAAGATCATCGAAGATCGAGTTGTTGTTTTCTGAAATAGTATGAGTTTTCTTAAGAACATCATCCGCTTTTTTCCCTAAAGTCAAGATCTCTACGTTCTTATCGCTGTATTTAGAAGCAGCCAATGCACGAGCACCTTTTACAATATTTGTATTGAAAGCTCCTGCTAATCCTCTGTTGGAAGAAATAGTAACTATCAAGACCTTTTTAACTTCTCTTTGTTCTGCAAAAGCGCTTGCGCTATCGTCGTCTAAAGAAGCACTAAGGCTTTGTAGCAATTCTGTTAACTTTTCAGAATAAGGACGCATTGCAGTAATGGCATCCTGAGCTTTGCTCAACTTTGCAGCCGACACCAATTTCATGGCACTGGTAATTTGCATGGTTGATGAAACCGAAGTAATCCTGCTACGTAATTCTTTTAAGTTTGCCATATTATTTAATTATAAATTCAGAATTCAGAATTTTTTTATGCTTTATATTTAGAAGAAAGCTCTTTTGCAGCTAACACCAAAGTGTCTGTAATTTCGTCTGTAAGTTTTCCAGCTTTTAAACCATCCAAAGTTGCACGATGTTTTACATTCAAGTATTCTAAATACTCTTTTTCAAATTCTTTTACCTTGTTTACAGGCACGTCTCTTAATAGGTTCTTAGCCCCTGCAAAGATAATTGCAATTTGATCTTCTACAGGAAAAGGATCGTTCTCTGCTTGTTTCAAGATCTCTACGTTACGCTTTCCTCTTTCAATAACATTTAAAGTAGCAGCATCAAGATCAGATCCAAACTTAGCAAATGCTTCCAATTCACGGAATTGTGCTTGATCTAATTTTAAAGTACCAGCAACTTTTTTCATTGCTTTTACCTGTGCGTTACCACCAACACGAGACACAGAAATACCTACGTTAATTGCCGGACGAACTCCAGAGTTAAATAAATCTGATGTTAAGAAGATCTGACCATCTGTAATCGAAATTACGTTGGTTGGAATATATGCCGAAACATCTCCCGCTTGAGTTTCAATAATTGGCAATGCAGTTAAAGATCCACCACCTTTAACCAAATGCTTAATAGAATCTGGCAAATCATTCATTTCTGAAGCGATCTTATCGTTGTTAATCACTTTTGCAGCACGCTCTAACAATCTAGAGTGTAAGAAAAATACATCTCCAGGATAAGCTTCACGTCCCGGTGGGCGACGTAACAATAACGAAACCTCACGGTAAGCTACCGCTTGTTTAGATAAATCATCAAACACGATAAGTGCAGGACGACCAGTATCTCTAAAGTACTCACCAATTGCAGCACCTGCAAAAGGAGCATATACCTGCATTGGAGCAGGATCTGATGCGTTTGCAGCAACTATAGTAGTATAAGCCAAAGCACCTCTTTCTTCTAATTTTTGCGCAATTCCCGCAACAGTAGAAGCTTTTTGTCCAATAGCAACATATATACAATGTACCGGAACTCCGGCATCGTAAAATTCTTTTTGATTTAAGATAGTATCAATACACACTGCAGTTTTACCTGTCTGACGGTCACCAATAACTAGTTCTCTTTGTCCTCTACCTACCGGTACCATAGCATCAATAGCCTTGATCCCTGTTTGCATAGGCTCTGTAACCGGCTCACGAAAAATAACTCCTGGCGCTTTACGCTCCAATGGCATCTCGTAAGTTTCTCCTTGGATAGGACCTTTCCCATCTATTGGAGCTCCTAAAGTATCTATAACTCTTCCTGTAATTCCTTCACCTACCTTAATAGATGCAATACGTTGAGTTCTTTTTGCTACAGATCCTTCTTTAATTTCTTTAGAATGTCCCAAAAGTACTACCCCAACATTGTCTTCCTCAAGGTTAAGTACGATTCCTTCTAATCCACTTTCGAATTCAACTAATTCCCCGTATTGAGCATTAGCTAATCCGTAAATACGTGCAATACCATCCCCAACGGTTAGTACTGTTCCTACTTCGTCTAAAGTAGCTTTTGCTTCAAAACCTGAAAGTTGTTTTTTTAATATTGCTGAAACTTCAGCTGGATTTACTTCGGCCATAATTATTAGAATAAAATTGATACACATAAAGTGTATCGGTTTTCATTAAATTTTTGAAATATACGTGTTGTTGTTGAACTCTCTTTTTAAATTACTAAGACTCTTAGCAACACTGGTATTGTATTGTAGGTCGCCTATTCTAAGAATAAAGCCTCCTAAAATACTTGGATCTACTTTACTCTCTAAGGTTGCTACATTCCCGGTAAGCTCTTTTACTTTCTCAAGTATCTTAGCCTCTAAATGAGCATCTAAAGGAACCGCGGTAGTTACTTTCGCAACTTGAACGTGGTTCATTTCGTTGAATAAAAGAGTATATTTTTGAGCTACTGCTTGTAGCTGGATAATTCTATTATTGTCTATAAGCACATCAAAAGCTCCTGAGGTAATAGTATGCGTATCCTTAAAAATTTCTTTTAAAGCGCTTTTCTTTACCGTTGCTTTAATCACAGGGCTAGCTAAAAGCTCTTGAAGCTCTTCACTATTTTCGATGGTATTAAAAATACCCGTCATGTCTGTATTAACAACTTCGGAAGCATTTTGATCTTTTGCCAAATCTAAAATTGCTTTCGCGTATCTCTGTGCAGCTCTAGTACTTTTCATAAACTTATTTTAAAGTAACATCTGCTAACATGTCCTCAACCAATTTGTGTTGTTTCTCTGTAGTAGATAATTGTTCACGAATTACTTTTTCTGCAATCTCTATAGATAAAGTAGCAACTTGATTTTTAAGATCGATCATCGCTGCATTCTTTTCATGCTCTATAGTTACTTGAGCATTAGCTACAATCTTATCGGCTTTTTCCTGAGCTTCAGAAGATGCTTCTGTAACGATCTTCTCTTTTATCTCACGAGCTTCCTTAAGCATCGCATCTCTTTGTGCTCTTGCCTCGTTTAATAATTTCTCATTATCTGCCTGAAGATTTTGCATTTCCATCTTTGCTTTTTCAGCAGATGCCAATGCATTCTTAATTCCTTCTTCACGACTATTTAAAGAGTCTAAAATCGGCTTCCATGCAAATTTCTTAAGCAAAAGAATTAATACAACAAGTATTAATGCTTGCCAGAAAAATAACCCGAAAGAAAAATCACTCCATAACTTTTCCATAATCTTATATTAAAGTAAACTTGTTTTTAAAATTTAATCTAGCCTTGTAACCAACCGTTACAAGGCTAGATCTTTTTTTGATTATACTGCAAATAATGCAGCAAAAGCAACACCTTCCAAAAGAGCGGCGATAATAATCATCGCTGTCTGGATTTTTCCAGTTGCCTCTGGCTGACGAGCAATAGCATCCATTGCAGAACCACCAATCTTACCAAGACCAATACCTGCACCGATAATTACTAAACCAGCTCCAATTAAATCAACATTCATAGCTTCCATATCTACCTTATTAAAAATTAAACTTACTTATTATTAAACTTTTTATATTACAGGAATATCCTCACTATGATCTTCTGGATGATCCTCATGATCTTCTACCGCCATACCTATATACAAGGCACTTAGCAAAGTGAAAATATAGGCCTGTAAAAATGCTACTAACAATTCTATCACTGAGATGAACAGGGTGAACCCAAAAAATGCAGGTCCAGCGATCCAGCTATCAAATACTACTATTAATCCTAACAAACTCATTAACACCACGTGTCCTGCAGTCATGTTTGCGAACAATCGAATCATTAAAGCGAATGGTTTTGTAAACATTCCAAGAACTTCGATAGGCATTAAAACTATCTTCATAGGAATCGGTACTCCTGGCATCCAGAAAATATGCTTCCAATAATGCTTATTCCCACTAAACTGAACAATAACAAATGTGATTAATGCTAAACAAAAAGTAACCGCGATATTTCCAGTTACGTTAATTCCTAAAGGAGTTAACCCTACCAGGTTTAAAATCCAAATAAAGAAGAATACCGTAAGCAAAAACCCCATGTATTTTCTATAGTTAGGTCCAATGTTTGGCTTAGCAATATCGTCTCTAACGTAAATTACTAATGGCTCCAATACTCTTCCAAATCCTCCTGGTAAATCTTTCTTTTTGTAAGAAGAAGCAAGACTCTTAAACATAAAGAACATTACAAAGGAAACAAACAGCATTGCCAAAACACTTTTAGTTATAGACAGATCCAATGGTCGCTCGTTAGAAGCAAAACCAAACTTGTCGTGAGAAATAGTTCCTGCAGCGTCTGTCTTATATATTTTACCGTGATAAAGCTTGTAATGCTGACCACCCTTTTCTACCAACTCTTCACCATGATGAAACTCTGAAGCAGAAAAAGCTTTTAACCCATTATCCAAATCATAAATAATAACCGGAAGCGAAAATCCAAAATGCTCACCAGTTACTCCATCCGAGTAAAAATTAAAATAGTGGGAATCCTGAAGGTGATGATCAATGTATTCTTTAATCTCTTCTTTGGTATCTACTGCACCAGGCCCTTTTGCTTCTGCGTGTTCTTCATCTTGATTAAGAGGTTCGCTGTGC
>JAGXIJ010000088.1 GCA_024635675.1 Gillisia sp. | reverse complement strand
TCAACGCAGAAATAGGGGAGTGCCCAAGTGAAGTAGCAACTCCTTCTTTTCCATTATAATCTAATGCCATTACCCCGCAATTATTAAGCGGTAATTGTAATGCTCCGGCAGTTTGCTGTTTTGCTACTCTACCAGTTACACATCTATCTACTTTATTTGTTAGCCAATCCTTACAAGCCACAGCTTCTAATTGAAGCACCTGCTCTAAATAATTATATATTTTATCTTGAGAATAATCTAAATCTTGATAATTTCTTTTAACAGTTTTATCTGTCATGATAGTCTTTGGAGAACTTCCAAACATGTCTGCTAACTTAAGATCCATTGGTTTTTCACCATTGCTCTTACGCTGAAACATGAAATTATTATCATCTGTAACATGACCTACACTATACATTGGAGCTCGTTCCCGATCAGAAACTCGTTTCAATAGGTCCATATCGTTTTCAGGAATAATCAAGCCCATTCGTTCCTGAGATTCATTTCCTATAATTTCTTTAGCAGAAAGTGTTGGATCGCCAACCGGAAGCTTATCCAAATCGATATACCCACCCGTTTCTTCAACCAATTCACTCAAGCAATTTAAATGTCCACCTGCGCCATGATCATGAATGGACACGATAGGATTTACTTCACTTTCTACCATTCCTCTAATTGCATTGGCAGCACGTTTTTGCATCTCTGGATTAGCTCGTTGCACAGCATTTAATTCGATACCACTGCTAAACTCTCCGGTATCTGCTGAAGATACTGCGGCACCACCCATTCCAATTCGGTAATTATCTCCACCCAGGACTACTATTTTATCACCTTCTTTAGGCACTGCTTTTATAGATTGATCTGCTTTTCCATAACCTATACCACCGGCAAGCATGATTACTTTGTCGTATCCTAAAACCCGATCATTTTCTGAATGTTCGAAGGTTAAAACAGATCCGGTAATTAAAGGTTGACCAAATTTATTTCCAAAGTCTGAAGCTCCGTTCGAAGCTTTAATAAGAATATCCATTGGAGTTTGGTAAAGCCATTTACGTTCCTCGGTACCTTTCTCCCATTCTTTAGTTTCATCTAAGCGGGAATAAGAAGTCATATAAACAGCTGTTCCGGCTAAAGGAAGTGATCCTTTCCCACCAGCAAGTCTATCTCTAATTTCACCACCACTTCCTGTAGCAGCACCATTAAATGGCTCTACAGTGGTTGGAAAGTTATGAGTTTCGGCCTTTATGGAGATCACAGAATCAAAATCTGTAGTATGATAATAATCTGGTTTGTCCGGAGTTTTTGGAGCGAATTGCTCCACTCTAGGCCCTTTTACAAAGGCTACATTATCTTTATAAGCCGAAACTATTTCATTCGGATTTACTTCTGAAGTCTTTCTAATTAATTTGAATAGGGAGGAAGGCATCTCTTTCCCATCTATTACAAATTTCCCATTAAAGATCTTATGCCTGCAATGTTCAGAATTCACCTGAGAAAATCCAAAAACTTCAGAATCTGTTAAAGGTCTTTCCAATTTAGTAGCTAAGTCTTCTAAATACTGAATTTCTTCTCCATTAAGAGCTAAGCCTTCTTGCTTATTAAAAGCAGCAATATCCTTTATCTCTAAAACCTCTTGCGGTTTTGTATTTACTGTATAGATCTCTTGATCCAGCCCCTTAAATTTTTGAGAAAGCATTGGGTCGAAATCATGAAAATGAGAGTCTACTTTTAAGAACTCTTCAATTCTTATAATTCCAGAAATCCCCATCGTTTGGGTGATTTCTACGGCATTGGTACTCCAGGGAGAAACCATAACGGCACGAGGGCCAACAAAAAAATCTGCCAGTGCAGATTTGTTTAGTAGTTGAGCGTCGCCAAAAAGCCAGTCTAATTTTGAAATATTTTGAGCAGATAAGGAAGAGTGCGTTTGCACAGCATAAACCTTTGCGGTTTGCGTTCCGAAGAATAGGATCATTCTAAGTTTTTTTGTGTGTTGATGTGAGTACAAAAATAACTTTTTTAGACATAATAGTTAGTCTAATTTCAATTTATTACAAACACATTTTTGTTAAGGATTCACTTAAATCTTAGAGAATAATACTTTCACATGGAGAAATAATTACCATCTATTTTGAGCCTTGGGACCACCCCAGATCATAGTTGCTAAATAAGGATTGTCTATAAAAGGGTTTAGGTTTCCCTGAGCCTTAAATATAATTTCATTCCGCTGAATTTCAATTGGAGAAACGGGATCCTTAGCATTCCACTTCAAGAAAAGATCAAGCTTCCCTACAGCATCGAAATCTTCATTATATCTCAAATTCAAGTAAAAAATCATTCGGGATACATCTCCAATCCATTCATCTCCGGGATACCAGGAATTATTTGAGATCAGTTTATAAGTTCCACTTCCGGAAGCAAACTGGTAGTTTCTTCTTTTAGCATTAATTTCTATGTCTGCAGTTCGTAAATGGTGAAGATCTGCTTCTGCCGTATTATTAATATAGGAGCGAGGATACACATGCTCGGTATTAAAAGTTTGAGGTTGATGCCTGTTACTTCCGGAAAAATATTCTTTTTTATTTCGACTTTCTCCAGAATAGATCAAAAGCACATTTCTAGAATTCTTAGGATCTTCATCTGCCGAATACAAAAATTGATGTCTTTCGAAATATTCTAAAAATCGGGTGTGATTAGCAATTGTAGTGACCGCCAACTCTTCTCTTAGCTCATCTTCCTTAAGGCTAAAATCAACATTTTGATAATAGGAATTAAGTTCAATGGGAACATTTAGCTCATCAGTCTGCTCTACAGCAACAACTATACTTTTATTTTCAGATCTACATCCTATTAAAAGCAAAAAGGAAAACACTAATAAGAGGTTCCTGTTTCCCATTAATTCTTTCTAATTTTTCTGTAGAAGAGCCATATAAAAACCATCATATCCAGATACTGAAGACAATAATTTCTTGTCTTCTATCAGTTTAAAATCCTTTCCATTTTCGCTTGCAAGAAACTTTTCTACTTGTTCTTGATTTTCTGAAGGTAAAACAGAGCAAGTTGCATACACCAATTTCCCACCATCCTTTACGATCCTGGAATACGTATTTAGGATTTCGGTTTGAGTTTTTTTGATGTTCTCAATAAATTCCGGCTGTAGCTTCCATTTAGCATCCGGGTTTCTGCTTAAAACTCCTAATCCGCTACAAGGAGCATCAATAAGTACGCGGTCTGCAGTTCCATAAAGCTTTTTGACAACTTTAGTAGAATCTATGGCTCTAGGATCTATGTTGTGCGCATGTGCTCTTTTTGCTCTTCTTTTAAGTTCCTTTAATTTATTTTCATAAATATCGGTAGCTATTATTTGCCCTTTATTTTCCATTAAAGCCGCTATGTGAAGTGTTTTTCCTCCTGCACCTGCACAGGTATCTACTACTCGCATTCCCGGTTTAACATCCAAAAATTCTGCTACTAATTGAGAATTTGCATCCTGAACTTCGAAAAATCCTTTTTTAAAGGCTTCGGTTCTGAA
The DNA here is from genome assembly GCA_024635675.1 of Gillisia sp. GTDB lineage: Bacteria > Bacteroidota > Bacteroidia > Flavobacteriales > Flavobacteriaceae > Gillisia. Next base: position 8,826 of record JAGXIJ010000088.1, on the reverse strand, counting down.
AACATTAGAGCGTTCCTCAAGTTGTAAAGCAAAAGGATATCCTTTTACAGGCTCCGCTTTAATCCCTTCATCATTTAAGACACTTCTTAAATTATCCCTGGTAGTATTTAAAGTGTTTACTCTAAGAACCACAGGAGCTTGTTCATTTAAAGCATGAATCTCTTTTTCCCAAACCTTTTCGCCTAATTCTTTCACACCTAATTCATCCATCCAATCTGGAATAGATTCTCTATACTTTCTTATTTTACTAAGCTCATCAAACTTTCCTTTGATCTTTCTGCTTGGAGTAGGTTCAATTTGTTTCCAATCAGGTAGGGTAACTCCACGTAAAGTGGCCCAAACAGCAAATACTCTGAATAAGTTCTCTCTGGAATATGGTGCTTTTACTTCAGCAATTTCAGTATATAAACGTTTCCAACGAACAATTTCGTAAACAGTTTCTGCAATAAAACTCCTGTCACGTGAGCCCCAACGCTTATCGCGCTTAAGTGTTTTCTCAATTACTTTGTCTGCATAATTTCCTTCATTAAAAATATCAGAAAGAGCATCTATAGCAGCAAATACTAAATTTCGGTGTAAACGCATAGTTTGATTTTAAGGTGGCAAAGGTACTTAAATTTGACGTCGATTATTTTATATTTGAATCAAAATCTTATTGATGAAACTATTCTACTTTATTAGCCTGTTATTGATTATTAGCTGCAACTCCAAAGAGAAGAAAACAACCCCCTCTTTTTACACCTCTGTGGAAGTTGAAACCATTCTAGAGGACTCTCTTAGTATAAGGGCAATAGAACTGATGGGGGAGAACCTTGCTTTTGCAGCGAACAATGGGACCTACGGAATGTATGATTCTAAGAAAGATGCTTTAAAAATAAATATTCAAAAATATGATACCCTCACTCCAGAGTTTCGAGCAGTAGCCAGTACTTCTACAGATTTCTTTATGTTAAGCGTAGGGAACCCTGCGCTATTATATAAAACAGGAGATACAGGATCGATGGAATTAGTGTATAAAGAAGAACATATAAAAGTGTTTTATGATGCTATATCCTTTTGGAACGATAAGGAGGGAATTGCCATGGGAGATCCGGTAGATAGTTGTCTTTCTATAATTACTACCAGAGACGGTGGGAAAACATGGAATAAGATCTCTTGCGATAATTTACCTGTTTCTGAAGAAGGAGAAGCGGCATTTGCTGCCAGTAATTCTAATATAGCCATTCAAAGAGACAAAACATGGATCCTTTCTGGAGGAATAAGATCTAGAATATTTTTCTCTCCAGATAAAGGAAAGAACTGGGAAGTATTTGATACTCCACTTATTCAAGGCGCTCCAACCACAGGAGGCTATAGTTTAGATTTTTACGATGAAAATAATGGATTTATTATAGGTGGAGATTATACTAAACCAGAAGAAAATCAGTCTAACAAGGCTTTCACCAAAGATGGAGGGAGAACCTGGGAATTAGCAGCAGTAGGGCAGGAGCCGGGTTATAAAAGCAGTGTGAGATATGTGCCAGGCAAAAATGGTGATGATTTGGTTGCAGTTGGATCTACAGGAATTTCATATTCCAAAGATGCCGGAAAAAGTTGGAAAGAATTGTCTTCTGAAGGGTTCTATACACTTCGTTTTCTTAATGATTCTGTTGCTTATGCAGCCGGAAAGCATCGAATTGCAAAATTGAAGTTTAAAAAATAGATTTAAAAAGAAAATCCGGATCGTGAGATCCGGACTTTCTAACTAACTAACCAACCAATAATTTTTACTAATACCTTACTATTTGTTTTTTCGTTCTTCCCCTTTTCGCTCTCGATATTCCTTTAATAATTTCTTATTAAAATCGGATTCTAATTTATAAAGCTTGATGATTTCTTTGGAAGTAATTATCTTTCTAAGATCAGAAAAGAGCTCTTTTTTAATTTGATATTCCTCATTCTCAATTTCCTGATATTCCATTAACTTCATATCTGCTTCTTTTTCAGATAAAGATTCAATGTCTTTAAGTTCCTCATGTTCCCTTCTATGAAGATCCATTTTCTGGCATTCATACTTGTTGTAAATAGGCCAAAATTTTTGAGCCAAGTCTGGATTCATGCTCATTTCTTGAGTGATATAAGCAACTTTCATTGCTTTTATACGCTCTCTATGTTGTTCTTTGTCTTTTTGTTCTTGGGCTTGTAAGCCGAAAAAAGACATAAACATTATAAAAATTAGTGTAATTTTTTTCATTTTCTATTCTATAATTAATCCTGAATCTTCTACATTTTCGCTTAAATATTCCAAAACTGCTTGTTCGCTATAGCTGAAAGAATTTAGATTATCTATTATTAAACCTTCTTCATAAATAAAGTTGGAAATATCGTTGTAATCCAGATCCTCTTCATCTATATATTCTTCTAAAGCTGTATAATTTAAATTATTCAAATCGTTAGCTTGTGGAGATCTTAAAAGTACAGTACTAAGAAGCACAATAAATATTGCAGCAATAGCAGAGGCATAATACAATCGTTTTCTAGAGAAAAGATGGATCAATTTCCCTCTATTGTTTTCTGAATCTAACTTAGCTTGAATGTTATGTTCTAAGGTATTAAAGTAATTCTCGGGCACTTGGAAACCTGAATTCTCTTTCTCGCCATGTGTCAATTCGATTTCCAGTTTTTCAAATAGATTAGCTTCAAGATCGCTCATGTAATTATGAGGAGTCTTAAACCCAGACTTACTTTTATATTTCTTTAAATTCAGTTTCATTTAATTATTAGACTAATAATGTTTAATAAGGTTTAATTCAACTTTAGATATTCTTCTATCTTTTTTACTGCTATGTGATACGATGCTTTAAGTGCACCTTCACTTGTACCTAATATACTTGAAATCTCCCGGTATTTTAATTCTTGAAAATATTTCATATTAAATACCAATTGTTGTTTTTCCGGAAGGGTTGCTATCGCTTTTTGAAGTTGTAACTGTATATGATCTCCTTCAAAATAAACATCACTTTGCAGATTATCTATTAAATTTGACTGAAGCTCTTCAGAATTTATGTGTAGCCGCTTTGTCTTATTGTTTAAAAATGTGAGGGATTCATTAGTTGCAATTCGATACATCCAAGAGTAGAGTTGGCTGTCCCCTTTAAAACTTTTGATATTTTTAAATATTTTTATAAATGTATTTTGAAGAATATCATCTGTGTCCTGATGATCTTTAACTATATTCCTAATATGCCAATACAACCTTTCCTTATATAAGTTAACCAACTCACTAAAGGCACCTTTAATAGTCTCCGGATCTTGAAGTCTCTTTATTAATATTTCTTCCTCTAATTTCAATAAATCGGTATTTTAAGTAAAAACAGCATATATTTTAGTGACTAAAAAGCGTATTAATTCCTTCGAATTGTAGGAATTTTGTAGGAATTAATGTTAAAATTAATGATTAAGTACGTTTTTTATAGATTAAATACACTTTTTGTTTGGTAGATACAATTATTCTTATATCTTTGAATTGTTAATATTTGTTAATCTTTTTTTGCCCCAAAGATTAAAATTTGAATTTAACTTAGATTTTCATTACCCCAAATTAATGAAGATTGTATTAAAAATGGATGAACCTACTTCATCCATTTTTTATTTTATTAAAGTTCCATAATTAATCAAAAGATTGCATTTCCACTAATTTCTTATAGGTTCCATTTTTTAGGAGCAGTTCACTATGCTTTCCTTGCTCTACGATCTCTCCTTTTTGCATAACCACAATTAGATCTGCATTTTGAATTGTAGAGAGCCTGTGGGCAATGACAATAGATGTTCTATTCTTCATCATATTTTCCAGTGCTTTCTGCACCAATTTTTCACTCTCGGTATCTAAAGCTGAAGTAGCTTCATCTAAGATCATAATTGGAGGGTTTTTTAAAACTGCTCTGGCAATAGATAAACGTTGTTTTTGTCCTCCACTTAATTTATTCCCACTATCTCCTATATTAGTATCCAGCACTTTCGGCAATTCTTTTACAAATTCCCAGGCGTTAGCAATTTTTAAAGCTTCAATAATCTCTTCTTCTGTAGCATTGGTTTTACCAAGTCCGATATTATCTCTTATAGAATCATTGAACAAAATAGAATCTTGAGTTACCAATCCCATCAAATCCCTAAGCGACCTCTTGGTAATCTCTCGAATATCTACTCCATCTACCTTAATGCTTCCAGAATTAACATCGTAGAAACGAGTTACAAGATTGGTAATTGTAGACTTACCGCTACCAGATTGACCTACCAATGCTACCGTGCTTCCCTTGGGGACATTTAAGCTGAAATTCTTTAGTACCAGCTCATCTTCATATTTAAAATCTATATTCTCTATTTGAACATTCGATTTAAAATCACTTACAATAATGGCATTTTTGGAATCTACAATGGTAGACTCGGTTTCTAGTACATCCATGATCCTTTCTGCAGCTGCATTCCCTTTTTTAACTGAATAGGTCGCTTTAGAGATTTGTTTAGCAGGAGTTAATATATTGTAAGCTAGACCAAGGAATGCAATAAAGGAGGCCGCATCCAAAGACCCTTCAATTAATACCATGTTCCCTCCAAACCAAAGGATTATTACAATTACGAATATTCCCAAAAATTCACTGGTAGGGGATGCCAGGTTTTGTCGGTTAATTAGACTGTTCAATATTTTATTAAGTCTATTAGTAGAGCCTTCAAATCTTTCCTGAAACTTATTTTCAGCATTAAAACCCTTTACAATTTTAAGGCTGGAAAGTGTTTCCTCAACAATAGAAAGGAAATGCCCATTTTCTTCCTGTGCTCTTAAAGATTGTTTTTTTAGTTTCTTCCCAATTAGCGAAATAATAAATCCGGATACAGGTAAGAAAATAAAAACAAAAATGGTGAGCTTGGCACTTAGCATTAACATCGCAATGATGGTGAAGATAATTGTAAGTGGTTCTCTAACTATAAGCTCTAAAATTGAAAGAAATGAAGTTTGAACTTCATTAACATCTGCTGTTATTCTGGAGATGGTATCCCCTTTTTTCTTTTCAGAAAAATAAGAGATAGGTAAATGTAAGATCTTGTTATATAGGGAATTTCTAACATCCCGAAGCACTCCGTTTCTTAAGAATGTTATAAAAAATGCCGCCAAATAGGCAAATACATTTTTAAGTAAAAACAGCATTACCACAATCCCGCAAATAAAGATCAATGCTGAAACTTCATCTTCTATAACTTTTTGTGTAACATGGTAATTAAAGTAATCTACTACATAATCTTTAGCGCTTCCAATCCCTTCGTAGTCTGGCTTTATTGCAACTCGCTTGCTTTTGTCGAACAGAATATTAATAACCGGGATGAGGGCTATAAAAGATAAGGTGCTAAAAAGCGCATAAAAAATGTTACAAACAATATTTAATATTGCGAATTGCTTATATGGTTTCGCATATTGTAGGATTTTTCTAAAATAGGTCATTCTTGAATTTTAAACTACCTGAAGATCTTTTCTAATTCCGGCAATTTTATGTTGTAATAATTTTCGTGTATCCTCAAAGTCCGAAGAAGATTTAAACTCTTCATTCACACTTATATAGAACTTGATTTTTGGTTCTGTTCCACTTGGTCTTGCAGCAATTTTTGAACCTTCTTCAGTGTAATAGATCAACACATTAGATTTAGGAAGGTCTATAGCGGTTTCAGTATGATCCTGAATGTTTTTAGATGTAGAAGATTGATAATCCTCTATTAGCACCACTTTTTCTCCGTTGATCTCCTTTAAAGGGTTTTCCCTAAGATCTACCATCATCTGTTTGATTTGTAATTCTCCTTCAATTCCTTTTTTCACAAGAGAGATCAATTCTTCTTTATAAAATCCAAATTCCTTGTATAGCTCTATTAATTGCTTGTAAAATGAACTTCCTTTTTCTTTCATTTGTGCAGCGATCTCACAAGCGAGTAGGGTAGCTGTAGTAGCATCCTTGTCACGAACGAACTCTCCAACCATATACCCAAAACTTTCTTCTCCACCACCTACAAAATCTAATTCCGGATGATCCTTGATCATTTTAGCGATCCATTTGAATCCGGTTAAAACCTCATGATATTGCGCACCATAAGCAAGAGTGATTTCTTTTAACATTGGAGTGGATACAATTGTAGATGCAACAAAGGAATCTTTGTTTAATCTCCCATCTTTTTTCCATTGCTCCAATAAAAACCACGTCATTACTACCATGGTTTGATTTCCATTAAGTAATAAAAGATCATTATTTAGATCTCGAACGGCTATTCCCAATCGGTCCCCATCTGGATCTGTTCCAATAACTATATCTGCTCCCTGTTTTTCAGCTAGATCCATTGCCATTTTTAGGGCTTCAGGTTCTTCCGGATTAGGAGATTTTACTGTTGGAAAATTAGAATTAGGTTCCGCTTGTTCTTCCACTAAAAAAACGTTCTTATATCCTGCTTTGCTTAAAACTTGTGGATTTGCAGTGCAAGATGCCCCATGTAAGGAAGTGAATACTATTTTAAGATCATCTTTTGCGGTCGTAGAAGTTTTGAAACTTCCGTTTTTTACTGAAGCAGTTTGAAAAGCTTCGTCTACTTCTTTATCAATAAATTCAATTAAATCAGGGTTTGCTTTAAATTGAATTTCTGAATATTCTAAAGACTCAATTTCTTTAATTATTTCATTGTCTTGTGGTGGTACCAATTGACCTCCATCTTGCCAGTATACCTTATATCCGTTATATTCCGGTGGATTGTGACTTGCTGTAAGTACTATTCCGCAATGACAATTTAAATGCTTTACTGCAAACGATAATTCTGGAGTTGGCCTAAGTTCAGAAAAAAGAAAAACCTTAATTCCGTTTGCTGAAAATATATCGGCAACAATTTGTGCGAATTCTTTACTATTCCTCCTGCAATCGTATGCAATAACAGTGCGAATTTCTTCACCCTTAAATTCTCTTTTAAGGTAGTTAGAAAGACCTTGTGTGTTTTTTCCTAAAGTATATTTGTTAATCCTATTTGGGCCTGCACCCATAACGCCGCGCATTCCTCCGGTTCCAAATTCAGCATTCTTATAGAAACTTTCTTCTAATTGCTGCGGATTATTATTAATTAAATGATTCACTTGCGCGTGTGTCTCTTCATCAAAAGTATCAGATAGCCAAAGTTTAGCTTTGGAGAGAATATCAGTTTTAATTTGAGTCATTTGATCAGAATTTTAGACAAAAATAAGGATTAAAGGGGAAAGTGCTTATTGGATTCCGGTAGTTTTACTTATTAGGTATCTAACTTGATCCCGCTTGCTTCTTAAAATTAGTTCTCCTAAGAAACCGGCAAGAAAAAATTGAGTTCCTATCACCATTAATATTAAGGAGATATAAAACCAAGGGTTTTGTGTTACAAGGATATTGGGTAAATGATGATATAATTTATACAGTTTGGAGATACCTATCCAGGCTGCGGCAGAAAATCCGAAAAAGAACATTAATACACCAAGTGCCCCAAATAGATGCATAGGTCTTTTTCCAAACTTGGATAAGAACCAAATACTTATAAGATCTAAGAAACCATATATAAATCGCTCCATTCCAAATTTAGTCTTCCCGTATTTTCTTGCCTGGTGTTTTACCTCCTTTTCGGTAATATTGCTAAAACCTGCATTTTTAGCAAGGACGGGGATATATCTATGCATTTCTCCATAGACATCTATATTCTTTACAACCTCTTTTCTAAAGGCTTTAATACCGCAATTAAAGTCGTGTAATTTTACTCCAGAAGTTTGCCTAGCAGCTGCATTGAATAATTTAGAAGGTAGGTTTTTACTGAGAACAGAATCATAGCGTTTCTTTTTCCAGCCAGAGACAAGGTCGTATTGCTCTTTTTGGATAAGATCAAAAAGTTCCGGTATTTCTTCAGGATTATCCTGAAGATCTGCATCCATGGTAATAATTACATCACCCTGAGCTTCCAGAAACCCTGCATGTAAAGCTTGAGATTTTCCGTAATTCCGGTTGAATTTAATTCCTTTAACCTGAGAATCTTGAACCGATAAATGAGAAATAGATTTCCAGGACCCATCGGTACTCCCATCATCTATAAAAATTATTTCATAAGAATAGGAATTGGATTGCATCACAGATACAATCCAATTATATAATTCTGTTAAAGATTCTTCCTCATTTAAAAGAGGAATAACTATAGATAATTGCATTCAATTTTATTTAGATTATCCTTCCATAGGATTTTTATTTTTCATGATCAATCCAACGATCAAAGATATAACCAATCCGAAAAACAAGCTTCCAATTAATGAGATAGCAATTGATATTAGGGGAGAACTAAATTTAGAAGCCATTTCTGTAGCATTATTTATTTGAGCTTCTGTCATATTTGGTTGCATTTCTATCATTTTTTCTCTTTGAACTTCCATCATTTGGTTCATGTAATCTGGTTCGATGTAATTCATAAGAACGAAAGACCATATTGCGGCGATAATTCCGCCAATTACAGCTACTCCAATACCTACTTTTAAGGCTTCAGACAAACTAAGATAGCCACCACTTTCAGTTTTAAATGCTTTAATAGCAAGCGTGATTATTGTGATAAGAATTAAGAATCCAATAATGGTATACACCATACTTGGTTCCAAATATACATTAGTGACGTACATGATTACTCCAAAAGTTACAGATACAATCCCTAATAGCAGTCCGTAATTAAGCACGAATTTTTTAGCAGTTGCTTGTTGGTTTTCCATAAATTAAAATTTGAAAGGTTAGTTTTGTGGTTAGTTAACAAATATAGCAATTCGTTACAAAC
>JAGXIJ010000087.1 GCA_024635675.1 Gillisia sp. | reverse complement strand
GTAATATCCATATCTTCAAATTTCACCTCACATTTAGGAATTTCAATTTGAATATAACCACCTGCTTTATAACCCATATCTTCAGGGATCTCTACTACGAATTCCTTGATAAATGATGCTACGTTGTAATTACGAACCACAGTAGCTTCCCACTTTTTAATACCAAATACCTCTTCAGGTATCTGGATCTTCATATCTTCTTTTACCTTAACCTGGCAACCAAGTCTCCATCCTTGAGCGATTTCCTTTCTTGTGAAATGAGGCTCCTCTGTTGGTAAAATAGATCCACCACCTTCAGTAACTATACATTTACACTGGATACAGGTTCCACCTCCACCACAGGCAGATGGTAAGAATAATTTTTGCTCTCCTAAAGTAGAAAGTAAGGTACCACCAGATCCAACTGTTAGATCTTTTTCCCCGTTTACCTTAATAGTAACAGGACCAGAGGGAACTAATTTCGCTTTAGCACCCAGTAATATGGAAACTAATAAAAGTATTAGTACTAAGAATACTACTACACTTGCTATAATAACTGTCATTGTTGTGTCTTTTTATTATAATTCGATTCCCATAAAACTCATAAATCCAATTGCCATTAACCCTGTAATAATAAAGGTAATCCCTAGTCCCTTTAAAGGAGCAGGAACATTAGAATAAGCAATTTTCTCTCTAATAGCGGCAATAGCAAGAATTGCTAAAAACCAACCAATACCACTCCCTAATCCATAGGTAATAGCTTCTGAAACTGCTGTAAAACTTTTTTGTTGCATGAATAAAGATCCACCCAAAATAGCACAGTTAACAGCAATAAGCGGTAAGAAGATCCCTAAAGCCCCGTATAATGCTGGAGCAAATTTCTCTACTACCATTTCTACCAATTGTACCATAGATGCAATTACAGCGATAAACATGATGAAACTTAAGAAACTAAGATCTACACTAGCATACTCTGGGCTTAACCATTGTAATGCTCCCGGTCTTAGTAAATACTGATCTAGCAAAAAGTTAATTGGAACGGTGATTGCCAATACAAATATAACTGCCGTACCTAAACCAACAGCTGTTTTTACAGTTTTTGACACTGCTAAATAGGAACACATTCCTAAAAAGTAGGCAAAAATCATATTTTCTATGAAAATACTTCTAACAAATAAATTTATATAATCCATTATTATAGTGCTTTAGCGCTGTTAGTTGTTTTGTTCTATTAATTTTCTGTTTCTAGCACGTTGTACCCAGATAAGGATCCCAACTACTATAAGTGCCATGGGAGACAATAACATTAATCCGTTATTCTCATATCCATAAGCATATAGTCCAGTAGACTCTGCGGCAACGGCTGCTTTATGTCCTAATACTTCGAAACCAAATAATTTACCAGCACCCAAGAGTTCTCTAAAAAAGGCAACGATTATTAAGATAACTCCATAACCGGCAGCGTTTCCAATTCCATCAAGGAAAGATTTGTAAACTCCATTTGCTAAAGCGAATGCTTCCAAACGTCCCATTACAATACAGTTGGTAATAATAAGACCAACGAATACCGATAGTTGCTTACTTACATCGTAGGCATAGGCTTTTAAGATTTGATCTACCAAGACCACCAAAGATGCTACAATTACCAGTTGAACGATAATTCTAATTCTATTAGGAATTAAATTTCTAATTAAAGAAACGATCATATTAGAGAATGCCATTACTGCAGTTACAGCTAATGCCATTACAATTGCAGGCTCTAATTGTACGGTAATCGCTAATGCTGAACATATACCTAAAACCTGAACAGTAATTGGGTTGTTGTCGTTTAATGGATCGCTTAATAACTTTCGGTTATTCTTCGATAAAAAATGCTCTCTTTCTTCAGTACCAGAAAGAAATAAGATCATTTCTTTTTTCTTTGCTTCCTTTTCTTCTGAAGCTATTTTAGTCTCTATAGCCATAATTACTGAATTGCAACTTTAATGTCCTTTTGCTTTTTGAAATACGGTAGATAATGTTTTAATCTTTCAGAGATCATATCTGAAACTCCATCCCCGGTAATTGTAGCTCCGGAAATAGCATCTACTTTATTATCTTCTTTATTTGATGGACCAACGTTTCCTTTAACAACAGAAACACCAATTAGATTTCCACTACCGTCAAATATCTTTTCATCTGCAAATCGTTCTCTAAACCAGCCCTGAGTGATCTCTGCACCCAGTCCAGGAGTTTCTCCTTTGTGATCGAAAACAGCTCCTTTAATAGTATTGACATCATCTTTTAAAGAAACATATCCCCAGATAGCATCCCAAAGACCTTTTCCTCTTAAAGGAATAATATAATATTTAGCTCCTTCTATATTGGCGATATACAAAGGATACACTTGCTCATCTACCGGCTTTTTTAATTCTCTTGCAAGATCAACCTCAAATGCATCTACCTTTTTATCTACACTACCATCTTCTTTTAAAGCAATAGTTTCGGTGATGTATTCATTATACAATTCTTCAGCTTCGCTTCTTTCAGTTTCAATTCCAACAGTTGCCAGGATGTTTTGCATTTTTTCCTGACGCACATTCTCATTTTGAATTGGCTGAAGGGTAGTAGCCGTAAAAGCTAGTACACTTGCTACCACTACCACCATTATAATGGCAAACATAAATGTATAGCCGTTGGTGTTTGTTTTATTTACTGGTATTTCTTCCATAACTAAACTGCTGTTTTTAATTGTCCGGAGGCGCTTACCGCTCTTTTCTTACGTCTGTTAATGTTTGCCTGAATAACATAATGATCTATTACCGGAGCAAATACATTCATTAATAAGATAGCTAACATTATTCCTTCTGGATATGCCGGATTGAATACACGAATCATAACCGCAAAGAACCCGATTAAGAATCCATAGATCCATTTTCCTTTCGTTGTTTGCGCTGCAGATACAGGATCTGTTGCCATAAACACAATTCCAAAAGATAATCCACCAATTATTAAATGTTGATACCAAGGGAAATTTGTTAAAGCGTTCCCTTCTATTCCCATATTTGGCAAGGCATTAAATATTAATGCCATTATAGCAGCACCAATAAATGCGCTTAAAATTATTCTCCAGCTTCCCACTTTTGTTAACACTAATAATAGTGCGCCGGCAAGAATACATATTGTAGAAGTTTCTGCAATAGATCCCGGAATTATTCCCGTGAACATATCCATTGCACTGTAAGGAACATCGCTGCTTGAAGCTAAACTTCCTAAAATAGTTTCTCCAGAAACAGCATCTATATTACTAGCTTCACTAACCCACACCTTATTTCCAGACATGAATGTTGGATACGCAAAGAATGCAAAGGCTCTTGCCGTTAAAGCAGGGTTTAAAATATTCATTCCGGTTCCTCCAAATGCTTCTTTTCCTATAACTACTGCAAATACTACAGATATTGCCACCATCCAAAGTGGAATATCGATTGGCATGATCATAGGAATTAACAATCCTGTTACCAAATATCCTTCATTCACTTCATGCCCTCTAAAGATTGCGAAAGCAAATTCAATTCCTAAACCAACACCATAAGAAACAGCGATCATAGGAAGAATCTTCCATGCTCCATGTAAAAAAGCATCCATAAAAGGTACACCGCCAGCATATTCAGGTAATTGGTGTAAATATTGATAACCCCCATTCCACATTCCAAAAATAAGCGCAGGGACTAAAGCCAAAACCACAGTAATCATGGTTCTCTTTAAATCTACTGCATCTCTAACATGAGCCCCTTTTTGCGTAGTATGATTTGGAGTATATAAAAAAGTATCCAGTGCATTGATAGCCGGAGCATACTTTTCTAACTTATTACCCTTATTAAAAGGCACTTTAAATTGATCCAGTTTTTGTCTAATCCATTCCATAATTCAACTTTTTAACCTACTTCGGTAATCATTAAATCCAAGCCAAGACGTATAATATCCTGAGCTTCTAGTTTTGAAGTGTTCACATAATCTATTAATGCAAAATCTTCCGGAGCTACTTCATAGATCCCAAGATTTTCCATTTTTTCGATATCACCCGCGATACAAGCTTTAAGCAATTGCATAGGGTAAATATCCATTGGTAACACTTCTTCCATTTCTCCAGTCACTACTAAAGCGCGTTCTTCCCCATTTAAATTTGTGGTAAGTGCGTACTTCTTCTTTGGAAACAAGAAAGAGAAAGAAGTTCTGGAATTGGAATGAATTTTATTATATGTAAAAGGAAGCCACCCAAACATTCTATACGTATTCCCTTCCGGAATTAAGCTTAGGGTATTATCAAAAAATCCGATATACTGATTATTAGAAAGTTTGGTTCCGGTTAAGACATTCCCAGAAATTATTCTAATATCGTCTGAAACCTGACCAACCAAATCGGAAGAATTAGCTCCAATTTTAAGCTTATAGTATTTTTGATCTTTAGCTTCGCTTCCTACTAGAGCAATGGTTCTATCTGCACGAAATTCACCGGTTAAGAACACATTACCAAGTATAGCAACATCTTCTGCCCCTATAGTCCATACTTTTTCCCCCATATTAATAGGATCTAATTTATGGATTTGCACACCAACATTTCCTGCTGGGTGAGGACCGGTTACTTTATGAAGCTCTACTCCAGTGATCCCTTTCAAAATTTCTTCTGAAGAGGCATCTACAGAAAGGTGTACTTTTCCGGATGTTAATTTTTGAAGCGCATTTATTCCTTCTTGGAATGCAGCCACTTTATCTTTCAACACAAATCCAAGATCTGCAGCTAGAGGCGCAGTAGTTACTGCTGAAATAAAGATTGCTTTTGGAGTGTCTTTAGAATCGACAGCGATATCGTAAGGCCGCTGATTCAAAAATGCTCCACAACCGCTCTCAAAAACTCGGCCTTTTACGGCTTCCGCAGTTGAGCTTGATGCATTCATTTTGCCGAAATCCTTAAAGCTATCTGTTGGATCTGCATCCACAATAACTTCAATTATTCGTCGCTTTTCTGCACGTTTAACTTCTTTTATAGTACCACTAATTGGCGAAGTGAATTTTAAATTCTCATCGTATTTTGAAAAGAATAAAACATCACCTGCTAAAACTGTTGCTCCTTCTTTAACAACCATTTTTGGTACTACAGTGTAGAAATCTGGGGGTTTAATAGCGTAAGTTTTAGACCTAGGGGCCTCAACAACTTGTTTTTCCGCCTCCCCTTTTAAACGTAGAGTAAGCCCTCTTTTTATTCGAATGTCTTTTGACATAGGATGGAGTGTGTATTAAATTTATTTTTTAAAGTGCGCAAATTTACTAATTTTAACCCTACAACTCCCAAAGAAATTGGATAATTTTCGTGTCAATTTTATTAAAGTAGCACTATAAAAATATGGGAATAGAATTTGTAATTAGCATTATACTAATATTTATTTAAATGAAGAATATTCTTAGCCTGTTTTGTTTTCTTTTGGTAACATGTTCTATTGCCCAGGTACAAAAAGAAGTTTTGCCTCCCAATTATATAAAAAGCATCATTTTTAATGGTAGCTCTAAGCTTACCGGAAACCCGGTAATGCAACTGGGTGAATCCATTAATTTGGAATTTGATGATATTATTGGGGATGAAGCCAATTATTATTACACCATAGAACATTTTAATTACGACTGGTCTCCTTCTGAATTACAGAAATCTGAATATTTAAATGGGTTCGATAATGTTAGAATTAGCAATTATAGCAATTCCTACAACACCCTTCAAGGATTTACCCATTACAATCTAAGAATTCCAAATAAGGATACTCAATCCTTAAAAGTGAGCGGGAATTATATGCTTAAAATCCTTAATGAGAATGACGAATTGGTTTTTTCTAGGAAATTCATGATTTACCAACCAATAGCACAAGTAAAGGTTGCCATAAAAAGATCCCGAGACCTAAAATTTATTAAATCTAATCAGGTGGTGAATTTCAGTATTGAATCCCCGGGTTTTTTAATTAGAAATCCTGAGTCTACAATAAAAGTATTGATTACTAAAAACCATAATTTAAAATCGGCAATTAGCAATATAAAGCCTCAATACACCATTGGTAGTGAGCTTATTTATAAATACGACAAGGAAACCTCCTTTGCGGCCGGTAATGAATATTTACAGTATGACAGCAAAGATATCCGCTCTACCACTATCGACATAGGACGGGTAGAGTTGAACGATCTTTACAGCCATTTTCTTTTTGTAGATCGCTCCAGAGTAACAGAGCCTTACACTTATAACCCGGATATTAATGGTCAATTTGTAATTCGCACTTTGCAAGGTGAAAACTCGTCTATTGAAGCTGAATATGTTTGGACTCATTTTAAACTCCAAAATTACGACCCTTTAAATGAGGGAGAAATCCACTTATTTGGAGCCTTTAATAATTTTGAACTGGATGATTCCACCCTGATGAAATACAATAAGGAATCCGGATTATATGAAAACACACTTCTTATGAAACAAGGTTTTTATAATTACAAATACGTACTCTTAAATAAAGACGGGTCTTTAGATGAAGGATTTATAAGTGGAAATTTTGATGTGACAGAAAATGAGTACCAAGTTTTAGTGTATTTTAGAGATCTGGGAGCGAGGTACGATCAAATTATTGGGTTTGGAAATGCCAGTTCCCTGAATATTTCTAACTAACCAATTTTCAAAATATTTAGCTTATGAAGAGCAAACGCTCCTTAACTAAATACCGCGGTCTTACTTGTTTAAATTGTGAGCATCCACTGGATATAAGCGAGAAATTTTGCCCAAACTGTGGCCAGCAGAATAGCACTAAAAAATTATCTTTTAACGACTTTTTCTTAGAATTCTTAGGTGGCATCTTTTCTTACGATTCTAGAATGAGAAGAACTTTAAGCACTTTGATCTTTCGTCCCGGGAAGATCTCCAGAGATTATATTAATGGCATGCGCACTCGGTACGCCAATCCATTTCGGTTCTTTTTAAGTATTTCCATTATATTTTTCATCATCTGGAGTTTCACTTTTCAATCTACAAACTTCAATGCCTTTTCAGATAACGAGGCAGTAGTAAGTTTAGATCAGTTGCCTGAAAAAGACAGGGAGGAAATAAAGGAGGAACTTAAAAATGCTCCTTTTGGGTATGAGATAGAAATTGACTCTTTATTAGCTAATAAACCAGCTAAAAAAACTAAAAACTATAAGGACAACTTTGTTTCTCAGCAGCAACTGGACACTTTGAATTTCATGAATTCTTCAATAAAGCAGCTTAGCCTGTATTCCGATTTTTACGAACAAACAAGTATCCTGGATCCGGTTGCAGCGATAGATAGCTTGAACCATACCAATAAGTTCTGGAATAGATATCTATATAGAAAAGCAGTAGATACGAAGATAATAATGGAGAACCCAAAAGTGTTTTTAGATTATCTCATAAGCAAATCGCCGTTTATTGTGTTTTTCTATTTACCGGTTTTCGCGCTAATCATTTGGCTCTTTTATTATTATAAGCCAATTAATTATATGGAGCATCTGGTTTTTACATTCCATGTGCAAAGCACTTTTTTCGTATTTGTGCTCATAGGATTAATAATAGACCTCATCTTTAAGACAGATGCCTTTACAGCAGTTGCGCTTTTAGTGTTTCTATTTTACCTGTATAAAGCATTAAGGAATTTCTATAAAGAAGGAAGGTTTGCTACAATTGTTAAATTTCTGACTCTAAATTTTATATTTCTTACATTAGCTATACTCGCAGCATTTATTTCTGTGCTTACTTTTTTCGCAATTAGATAATTATGGTTCAAAAAGTTACATGTGGAATTAAAATTTCCGTT
Organism: Gillisia sp.; assembly: GCA_024635675.1. Taxonomy (GTDB): domain Bacteria; phylum Bacteroidota; class Bacteroidia; order Flavobacteriales; family Flavobacteriaceae; genus Gillisia. Next base: position 805 of record JAGXIJ010000087.1, on the reverse strand, counting down.
GAAACCAAATTCGAAGGTACGTTTTATAAGAACTATAAGATTCACTTTGCTTTTGGCTACCAAGTAACTATTGAAAATCAGAGTAAAGATTCCGTACAATTAACTTCCAGATTTTGGAATATCAAAGATGCACTTAAGGATACCGAAATAGTCCAGGGCGAAGGAGTAATAGGCAAAAAACCCGTTTTAAAGCCTGGAGAATCTCACACTTACAGTAGCGGCTGCTTACTCTCAGCACCATTTGGCTCCATGAGCGGTTATTATGATATGGTGAACTTTACAACTTCAAAAGAATTCAAAGTGGTTATCCCAACCTTTAAATTAAGTGCGCCTTTTGCATTGAATTAACCCTCATCGAGGTGTTTTTAACAGCCAGGAATTCACGAATATTTTTAGCTTTTGTCATTTCGTCCCGATGGTTATCGGGAGGAGTCGAGAGATCTTTTTTTTAACGAAATATTGGTTTCTTGAGATTCTTCGACAAGCTCAGAATGACACTTGCATCCTTTAACATTCCAACGTGAGAAAGAATCTTTCTTGAGTTGCTTATGACCAACCACAATTTCACGAATATTTTTTTAGCATTGGTCATTTCGAGCCGAGTCGAGAAATCTTTTTTTTAAACGAAATATTGGTTCCTTGAGATTCTTCTACAATCCCGATATTCTTATGGATTAACCAAGGATAAATTATAACTTTTTTCATATTCTCTATTCTCCCTGATCAGTGCAAAAATCCTGTTTATTATTTTGGCTCTTACCGCATTGATTACTGTCATTTTGTTTTTTCCTTCCGCTACCTTTCT
>JAGXIJ010000086.1 GCA_024635675.1 Gillisia sp. | reverse complement strand
TCTTCAAAGCGCCAGTTTCTGGATTTTCATAAACCGAATAAATACCCTCTGCCTGACCATTTACATGGCCCTCTTTTTTAGTATATGTGCCTATATAAATTGGTTGCATTGTGGAGGCTGTAGAAATAGCAACATCAGATTTTTGTTTGTTTTTTGTTTCATTCTTACAGGAAGACAGAAAAAGTAGCATACAAAAACTGCCTAAGAAAATTCTTTTCATTTTAAAGGGGTCTTTAATAATTAAGTTAATAAGATAAATTCCGTAAGACCTATAACCATTTCTTCCTTTTAAAATAGAAGATCATACCTAGAAAAACCATAATCATAAGGCCCCAAAGCACAAAATAACTGTATTTCCATTGTAACTCCGGCATATACTCGAAATTCATTCCGTAGATACCCGCCATAAAAGTTAAAGGAATAAAGATGGAGGCCATGATTGTTAACACCTTCATCACTTCATTCATTTTATTGCTGATAGTCGTCATATACATATCCATCAATCCCCAAGTCATTTCCCTGTAGATCTCGATATTTTCTGAAACCTGAATAATATGATCATGTAAATCCCGGATATAATTAAGCGTTTTTTTCTTAATTAGAGTACTGTCTGTTTTTTCTAACCTGCTAATTACTTCCTTTAAAGGGAATACAGCTCTACGTATACGGAGCACTGTTCTTTTTAATTCCTGAATTTCAAAGGTAATATCATCACTTGGTTGTGTGGTAAATAATTGCTCCTCTAAAGTCTCTATTTTATCACTTATTTCCTCTATTACAATAAAATAGTTATCAATGATCGCGTCTAAAATGGCAAATACCAGATAATCTGTTCCATTATTTCTTAAACGCCCTTTCGGATTCGTAAGCCGTTCCCGAACTCCATCGAACACATCTCCATCTGCCTCCTGAAAAGTGAGTACGTAGTCTTTTCCAATAACAATACTAATGTGCTCATTCTCTAAAACCCCATTTTCTTTATGGTACAGCATTTTTGCAACTATAAATAAGTAATCTTGATATTCATCTATTTTTGGACGCTGATTGGTATTAACTATATCTTCAATAATTAAGGGATGCAGTTTATAATAATTTCCCAACTTTTCAATTTCAGCGGTATTACTTAAGCCATCTACATTTATCCAAGTTATCTTTTCTTCATTCTCAAATTTAAAAACAGGCTCAACATTATCAAAATCAAACCGATCATAGTTATCCTTATTATAATCTATAACCTCCAATTTAATTTCTGCAGATTCCTTTCTACCTACATAAGCAACCGTTCCCGGAGCTTTATTAAGTGCATTTGTAGATTTTGGTCTTCGCTGTAAATGCCTAAGTCGTTTCGTCATAAACTGAATGTTTGTATAAAAATAGCAAAGTTTTTCGTTTAATAGAGGCCATTGACTTTTTGCCTTAAGTTTTATGCTTCAACTTCGGAATACTTAAACCTATCTCCTATTTTTGCGGGATGGAAGAAAAGCAACTTTTTGGCACATTAAAGGAATATTTTGGGTTCGATAGCTTTCGTCCACTTCAGAAAAAAATAATTGATTCCGTTTTTCAAGGAAAAGACAATGTAGTGATCATGCCTACAGGTGGTGGGAAATCTATCTGTTATCAACTTCCGGGAATCCTCTTGCCTAATATCACCTTAGTGATCTCTCCCTTGATCGCTTTAATGAAGGATCAGGTAGATGGCTTAAAAGTAAATGGAATTGAAGCGGCTTTTTTGAATAGCAGCCAAACGGAAACAAAACAGCAGGAAATTTTTGCAAGTGTTGAAAAAAATGAATTGAAGTTACTTTATGTAGCTCCAGAAAGTTTACAAATTATAGATCGCTTTCTAACCGAGGGGAAAGTAAGCTTAATTGCAATAGATGAAGCGCACTGTATTTCTAGCTGGGGTCACGATTTTAGACCTGCATATACACAGTTGGGATATCTAAAAAAACGCTTCCCTTCTACTCCCGTTATTGCATTAACCGCAACAGCAGATAAAGCCACAAGAAAAGATATTTGCCAGCAGTTAAATATTCCCAGTGCTAAAATCCATGTTGCCTCCTTCGATAGGAAAAACCTCTCTTTAGAGGTACGTCCAGGCACAAAACGTTTAGAGCAAATTCTTCAATTTATTGAGGGTCGAAAAAACGAAAGTGGGATTATATATTGCTTAAGTCGGAAAAATACTGAAGACGTTGCTGCCAAATTAAAGGTAAATGGTATAAAAGCAGAGGCTTATCATGCAGGCTTAAATCATTTGGAGCGAAGCAGAATTCAGGAAGATTTTATAAATGATACCCAACAAATTATTTGTGCAACTATTGCCTTTGGAATGGGAATAGACAAATCTAATATTCGCTGGGTGATACATTATAACATGCCCAAAAATTTAGAAGGCTATTATCAAGAAATTGGGAGAGCCGGACGAGATGGGTTACCTTCAGACACCATGTTATTTCATAGCTATGCAGATGTGATACAACTTCAGAAATTCGCAGCGAACTCTAAAAATGAGGCAGTTCAAATTGCCAAATTGGATAGAATGAAGCAATATTCGGAAGCACTTACCTGTAGAAGGAAGATCTTATTGAGTTACTTTGGAGAATTGAAAAAGGATGATTGTGGAAATTGTGATATTTGCAGGAATCCACCCCAATTCTTTGATGGCACTTTGATAGCACAAAAGGCTTTGTCTTGTATCTATCGTTTAAAAGGAAAGGAACCAATTACTGTTATGATTGATGTTCTTCGAGGTGCTCAAAATGAAACTGTCTTAGGAAAGGAATATCAAGAGTTAAGTACCTATGGTATTGGTAAGGACATATCCTGGAAAGATTGGCAACAATATATAATTCAGCTTATCAATCTTGGTTATGTAGAGATCGCGTTCCACCTTCATAATCATCTTCAACTTACACCTTTGGCAAAGGAAGTACTTTTTAATGGTGCTAAATTAGAATTGGCAAATATTTCCGATTTTAAAGAGATGCAGGAAGAAAGATCCAAAGCCTCTAAAGCTAAAGTTTCTTCCTTATTTGAGAAATTGAGATTATTGAGATTAGACATTGCCAAAGAAGAAGGAGTCCCTGCGTATCTTATTTTTAATGATGCGACCTTAAAGGAAATGGACAAAAATCGTCCTATGACCGATGAAGACTTTATGCAAATAAACGGAGTTGGTAGAAAAAAGATGGAAGAATACGGCTATCAGTTCATTAAGGAGATTATTGCGTTTAGTAAGGAAAAAAGGGTAAAAAAAACATCAAAGGGAAATACTCATTTAGAAACCTTAAAGTTTTATAACGATGGCTTAAATGTGGAGGAAATTTCTGAAATCAGGAAACTTGCTCCCTCTACCATAAACTCCCATCTTGTAAAGCTTTATGAGCAAGGGGAACCTATAGATCTTAGTCTCTTTGTCTCTACGGTAGATCTGGATGCTGTTAGGGATGCCAAGAATAAAATTGAGGAACCTAAGGGTTTAAAATCGTATTACGAATATTTTGAGGAAGCTCTGGATTACTGGACTATCAAATTTGCATTAACGATCCTAGAGCAAGAAGACAAATAGTACTTTAAAGAAACTCTATTTTGTGCAGGATAAGTCCAGATGCAGGTGCTATATAAGTCATCTGATTGTCGACATCTGCTTTCAAACTTTCCTGGATATCGTTTAGGCCTAATTCCCCTTTTCCAAGCTGGATAAGGGTTCCCATCATTAATCTAATTTGATATCTTAAAAATCCGCTTCCTTTTACAATTAAAACATAGCTTTTAACAGGGAAGAAATTGGCAGTATAGAGAGTATTTTCTTGTATTTCAGAAAATTGAACCTCTCTCTCATAGATACTTTTACCGGAAGACCGCACGCAAAAATTTTGAAAGTGATGCATGCCTTTAAATAATTTTGCTCCTTCCTTCATTAATTCTATATCTAATGCTTCCTGAATATTGGTCATTAAGGGTGCACAGAAGGGATGATTCTTCTCTCCATAAGAAAACAAATAATGATATTCTTTTTGTTTGGAATGCTGAATGATATTGAATTTTCCATCTACTTCTTCAATCCCTAAAGCTCTGATGTCTGGCGGTAAATTCTTATTAAGCAATTTTAAAAATTCCCCGAACTCCTGAAGCGGTTCTTCTTCTAAAAACAGCTCGAATGCCGACTCATTTGCAGAAACCATGGAATCGGTTCTACTTGAACCAAGTACTTTAAATCTTCGATCTGGAAGTATGAATTTGAAGGTTTTTTTAATTAGTCCTTCTACAGTTTTAAAGCCAGGTTGACGCTGCCATCCATGTAAACGATATCCAAGGTATTGTACTTTAATTAAGTAATAAAAACGAGTGGGTTGCAAATGATGAGTTTTGATGCGAAGATAGAGAAAAACAAACTCCACTTTATACATATAAAGAAGGACAATATATTATTAATAACTTGATAATTATTAGTGTGGGAATCTTAATTGGCGGCACTTTAAGGGAAAAGGAAATGATTAGTAAAAAACATCATTCCGCTGATGCAGGTTAAATCGTTTCCATTCAACTAAAATTTATCCCACCTATTCCAATATTCTACCTATTCAAAGTACAATACCTGCATTTCAACGTAAAATAGAAAGAATTCTTTGTAAGGGAATTAATTTTTATAAAAAAGAGTTAATTTTAACTTAAAATTTATTATTCCTATAGTGAATCCCAAAATTTCATTTTATCAGAATTTTAAAGAAGTATTAAACAGGTATATCCCGTACTAAATAAAGTTCATAATGAATATTAACCTACCGCTCCACAAACACAGGTTTTTTGAATCACGCTCTTTTTATCACCCATTATCGACTCGAATTTATTTAGGATTAATAACTTTTCTACTTCTTACACCGAGCTGTTTTTCTCAAGAAGAAGTTGTTGAAAAACATAAAAATTCAGGTTTTATAGATCTTAATGGATATTATGATACGCGAGATTTTAGCGTACTTACCATTAATTTATTCGCTTCACTACCGCATCGTTTTCAATATTTTTCACTTACAAATTATACCAATAATCAAGATTCCCCGGATCTTGAAGGATTTTATGCAGAACATAATTTACGTTGGGCAATCAATGAAAAATTACCTTTAGACCTCACGTATCAATATGCACTGCGTCAGGGTGAGAAAAATGATGACCATAGATTTGGTTTAAGATGGCGCCTGCACAATACTGGTTTTTTAAGTAATTTATTCTCTGAGATTAATATGGCTTATACTTTTAATCCTATGTTCATTCAGTTTAGAAGTAAAACCGAAGTTGAGTATATGACGATTATTGAGCATGCTTATAAAATTAGGGTTTTCCCTAATCTTTTAGATAATAGAGTTTATATTGCAGGGTTCGCCGATCAAAACTTTAAATATCTAGAAAACGATAAGTTAACATTCGAATGGGTTTCCGAACACCAATTAGGAATTAAAATCATTGATGAATTATATGCGGTAGCTGAATACAGGATAAATACTTTTTTACCTTCTGAAAATTATGGACTGGGATATGGCCTTGAATACAAAATTCTCTTTTAATAATTTAATTAAAATATTATGTTAGGTTATTTTAGATTGACAATATTATTACTAAGCTTAATTACACTTCTGGGAAGCTGTAGTAATAATGAAGTAAAAGAAATTAATATTGGCTTTATAGGACCTTTAACTACACGTGCGATAGACTTGGGAATTGCCCCTTCTAAGGCAATGCTACTTGCAGTAGAAGAATACAATATAACTAAAACGGCATCTCAACCCACGATTAATTTATTTATTGAAGATGACCGCTGGGAACAGAATGCTGCATTGCCTGCCTATAATAAGCTTAGGAAGGAACACAATATAGATGTGGTATTTATTAGCAATACTGATGGAACAATTGAAATTCAGGAGAAAATAATGGAAGATGGAGTAATTGCAGTAAATCCAATAAACAACGATAAATTACTCGCTTCATTAAATAAGAACACTTTCCAAATAGCTAAATCTACTGAAGAGGCACATAGATCACTTGGAATAAGAATTATAGAACTTGGATTAAAGAAGGTATTAATCCTTCATTTTCCTAATGATTTTATGACAATAGCCGCAAATTCGGTAGAGAAAATTTTAACGGAACGCGCAGTTGAAAGTAAGCTTATTAGGGTGGAAAAAGATCAAACCGATTTTACTGAAATATTAAAAAATGCGCAAAAGGAAAATACGGATGCCTATGTTTTCTTAGGATATAAGGATTTTGGGTTTGCTATGAAACAGGCAAGAGACTTTGGGATTGAAGCTCCCTTTTTTGGTTCTACCACACTGTTAGACCCTAATTTTTTAATAAATTCTGAGGGTGCTATTGTTGGAACGGAATGTACATTTTTTACTCCAATAGACGGAAATTATATTTTGGGATATGAATTTTTAAAATCCTACAAGAAAAGATATGGAGAAGAACCTTTTTCTATATGGCCTCCAATGCAAGCTTACGACGCAATCAACATTGTTATTAATGAGCTTAAAATGGTAAATGAGGATAAAAAGACAGATGAACACTTAGGAGATTGGCTAAGAAATCGTTTATTTAATGTTAGATATTATCAAGGAGTATGTGGAAATATTTCTATAAAAGAAGATGGTTCTTCTAGAGGAATTTATTTTTCTCTATATAAGGTAGAATCTAATGGCGATCTCCAAAAAATAAAACGATAATAAATTACCCCTACATTAATTATGAGAATACGTACTAAATTAATCTTAAGTTTTGGGGTCATAATTTGCATTCTATTTTTAGAAATCGTGCTAAATCAGATTATTAGTGACAATGCTACCAAAACTTATCAAAAATTAAAATCTCAAGCTTTACCAGCACTTCGTATTTTAGACAAGTACGAATCTATAAATAATGAATTGTTTTTACTTACCTCTAATAAAGTTTACAACAACAATCTTCCTTTAAATAGTCAGAATAGATTAAATGGAATTTTGGAAGTTGAGCTCCCCTATTTAAAAACTGAACTTTTTATACTCTCTGAAAATTTAGCAGCAAACGATCAAATCGTATTAAAATACCCTGAGATTATAGAATTCACAAACAATCTAATCCTTTTAGGAAATAGAATTAATACACTTTTAATAACAAAAGACGATTATTTAGACAGCAATAAAATGCAAGTCGCACTTGGAATCGTCGAAGAGGATATTTCTAAAATTCATTCACAATTAAATACCAGTTTATTACTTCTTAAAATAAATTATGGGAATTTATTAGAGGATTATCAAAATGAATTTACTCAGAATTTAAAATCATTATCCAACATTATCCTTATTACAGGAATAATAGGAATCTTGTTTGGAATTGTGGTAGCCTACTTAGTAATTAGGTCCATTTCTAAACCAATTGGCGATTTAAACTCTGCTGCGCTAAGGGTTAGTAGAGGAGATTATGCTACAGACATCAATCTTAAAGGCAGGGATGAGCTGGCCACTTTAGGAAATTCGTTTAATATTATGACCTCTTCCTTAAGGAGTAACTTCGAATTAATTAAGAGTAATAATAAAGAGATTAAACAACAAGAAGAAAGGATAAGAAAAGTTATCGAGGCATCACCTGCTGCTATAATTTTAATGGATCCAAAAAAGAACATTTCCTTGATAAACTTGCAGACGGAAAATCTTTTTGGTTATTCTAGAAGGGAATTAGTAGGAAAATCTGCAGAAAAACTAATCCCATCTAAATTGATACAAAATGGCTCTTTGGTAAATAATGTATTTGCTTCTAGAAATAAAATCGATATTCTGGGTAAAGATCAAAATTTTTATGGGTTAACTAAATCTGGCAAGAAGGTTCCAATCGAAGTAAGGCTAAATTATATTGAAATCCATAACCAAGATATGATCTTGGCTTCTATTATAGATATAACCGAAAGAAAAGAGAAGGAAGTAGAGATTAAAATGTATGTAGACCAATTAAAATCTAAAAATAAAGAACTAGAACAATTTTCCTATATAACATCGCATGATCTACAGGAACCATTGCGCACTGTTTTAAGTTTTATAGATGTTATTCAAGATGATTACGGGGACAAATTGGATCCTGATATGAGCATGTACTTAAAATACATTTCAGATGCTTCTACAAGAATGAGCAATTTAATTAAGAGCTTATTAGATTATTCCAGAATTGGATATAAAGGTGTTGTTGAGACCGTAGATTGTAACGAATTAATAGAAAGCGTCGAAGCAGATCTTAAGTATAAGATAGAATCGTCTAAGGCAGAGATCTCTTACGATACTTTGCCTATTGTTGATGGATATCATTTAGAATTAAGACTTTTGTTTCAAAATTTAATTACTAACGCCATTAAATTTCATAAGAAAACGGAGGTTCCAAAAATAAATATTTCATTTGAAGATAAAATAACTCATTGGCAATTTAATGTCGCAGATAACGGAATTGGAATTCCAAAAGAATTTCAAAGCAAAATATTTGTGATTTTTCAAAGACTGCATAATAGGGAAGATTATGATGGCACCGGGATTGGACTTTCTCACTGTTATAAAATCCTTGAATTACATGGTGGCAAAATATGGGTGAATTCTGAAGTAGGAATAGGTAGTACCTTTCATTTTACAATCCCTAAAAACATAAACTTTAAAAATAATGGATAATACAATAAACTGTATTTTATTGGTAGATGATGATGATGCTGTAAATTTCATCCATAATAGAGTAATTCAAAAATATGGATGTTGCAATCATGTGGCAATTGCCCATAATGGGCAAGAGGCAATAGATTTTTTAACTACAAAAATAGATGGAAAATATCCTCAACCAGATCTAATATTTTTAGATATAAATATGCCAATAATGAATGGTTGGGAATTTTTGGAAGAATATGAAAAATTGGAGCACGAGAAAAAAGGAAGAGAAATAATAGTAATGCTTACAACATCACTGAATCCAGCAGATAAGGAAAAGGCTGAAAATATCGCCAATATATATGACTTTCAACCTAAACCATTAAGTTTGGAAGACCTTAATAAAATATTGGAAAAAGTAAAATAAACTAGGCTTCACTATTTTTAATAAAAAAACCCCTAAATCTGAAATTCAGATTTAGGGGTTTTTAGTATTTAGAATTTACCTGCAATTTCTTAGCCTAAAATTCTGCATTTATTTGTTGCCGCAGCCTTCTGGCATAATCTTCTTCTAACCAATCTCTATAATTCTTGGTGCTTTTACTAATACAGTAGGAATATTGTTTAATTCTAGAAGAGATATCATCCTTTAATTCCTTCGCAAGAATTCTTGCATCGAAAACATCCTCGCTATTTTCTACACAAATTTTTACATGTTGCTCCATAGACCATTCTAAAACTGCTTTAGATTTAAGTCCTTTTCTTATTACCACATCATATGCCGCTTCCACATCGAAATCTACTATTTCAGAATTTTGAAATTGCTCTCTTAGTTCTGGAGGCATTATATATTTGAATTCCCTTTCAATTTCCTCGTCACTCAGTAAATTCTCAAAATAGAAATCTGGAGATCTAAAAAGTTGTTTCCAGTCTACAGGAGAACTCCAATGTCCAAATCTTACTACATTATTCCCTAGATCTATTACCGTGAATTCAGATTTATTATTTAAAATTCTTGAACGACGCCCAATCATTTGAAAATAAAGGGTCAAGGATTTTGTTGCTCTATTTAATATAATGGTCTCTACCGAAGGTTCATCAAATCCTGTTGTTAGAATACTTACAGAAGTA